>CACKLF010000001.1 GCA_902600895.1 uncultured Alphaproteobacteria bacterium
AAGGCAATAAAATTCATCCATGGTAATTTTACGCTTTCAGAAAGTATCCATTTGTTTGCCAAATGTAAGATTCGTAATAATGATAACCTTACCGGGATAATTTGTGTATGTCTGGCAGGAATAATTTTTTCTTGCAACGACTCAGCAATAAAATGGTTAAGTGGCAATTATCCATTGCACCAAATAATTCTTTTCCGCTCCTTATTTGGACTAATTTTAATTATTTCCTTTCTAGTCCCCCTCCAACGGTTCTTTCCCTTGTTCCAATAGAGAAGATAACTTTTTAAGAGTATCTAAGATTATTACGGCACCGTGTGTAGTCCCATCATCAGCCATTCTCGCCATCAGATCTGGAACAAGATTTACGGTAAAGTTTTTATGATGAGGGGCAATCCATGTACATTCCCCATTCTTCGGCAAGTTCGACTTTCTCAACAACCACATAATAATCATATTTTGTTGATATGTAGCTTGTGATATATACTCTAAACTAAATAGTTTAGGAAAGAAGTATGGTAGAATTATGTAACAAAAAAGCATTAATCGTTGGTGCAAGTGGTGGAATGGGAAGTGCAGTAGCATCAATGCTTGCCAAAAATGGTGTGCATTGCGCTTTAGTTGGCCGTAACGAGCAGAAACTTGATGATATTTTTTCATTATGCTCCTCATTTGGCAATCCATGTTTCACTTTTTCTTGTGATATATCCAAGAGTTCAGAAATAAAAAAGTGTTGTGTAGAGGCAATCAATAGTCTTGGTAAATTAAACTATCTAATTCACTGTGCAGGAAACTATAATAAGGCTTCAGCTGATGAGTGTGACTTAGAAATTTGGGATGATGTTTTAGATGCGAATATTCGTAGTACCTATCATTTCGCAAGGCACTTACTACCCCAAATAAATAAGACACCAGGTGGTGCTGTTATTCGTATAAACTCTAGAGACGCACCATATACTGGCATAGGTATTCAAACTGCCCAAAAACGTGCTATCGATGGTTACATGGAGGTTCTCTTCGAAGATGTAAGGGAATATGGTACTAAAGTTTGTACCATTAATCCCGGATTTGTTAATACACCGATGGTCAATCCTGAACGTTTAAATCCAGAACTGATGATGCAGCCAGATGATATATCGCAAGTTGTTCGGTTTATTTTGAGTACTTCTGCAACAGCTTGTCCAACTGAAATTACCATGCAGCCTCAACGTTCACCCTGGAAAAGTACTGATATGCACCTTTAGGTTGGTGATAGTTCTGAAATTATAAGTTTCCTACGCTTTAGGGCTATCAGATCACTCTGAGGCACACAAGTTGCTTAATAAATGCCTTACCATACATATTACATCTTAGCGAAAAAAATCAATGTAAGGTTTGGGGCAGAGGAAGAAGGGGTCGAAAATTGAAAGCCTTCTTGTTGCAAGCAGAGATACTTTCTATATCTTTCTATGACCCTGCCTGAGACTTTATTTGAAGAGCCATCTAAGTCATTTTTTGTGTTTCCATAGAATTTGGTTTTTCAGAAAATCTACCAGTCACTATTCCTCCGCATACCCATACCAAAGAGACACAGCTATGATATAATAGGTCCCATGCCTAATCATAATCTCCCTGATTATTATTTTGCCCTCTACTGTATTTTTGAATTCCCTGGCGAATAGTGGTAACATACTAGCAAGCAAACGTATTGCCTCTACCGCCTGACAAATTGCCCAAGCCATACTAGGATATTAATGACAAGAAAAAGCATTCTCATTACTCGGTTGGCTTAATGCCACTAAAATATATGCATCAAATGAGTTTCTATGAAACTGCTCCCATATTGCTTAAGTTACTTCTTGAATAGAGTTGTTATGGTATTCATCCAAAAGGTTATTTTAATAAACCGATTGAGTATACCTTACAGATTAGCACTAGCGTAAATTGGTGAAGATAAATGAAGAGCTAATGAAGTGGCTATAAAAATAAAGGATTTTCTGATACAAGAAATTAGTTTGTTTAACTTAGGTTTCATTCCTTTTTGTTTAAATAAGAAAAGTGAACTGTTACTCTTTAGCATTACCCATAATCAGCAACATTTGAATGGAGTTTTATAGAGAGATAGTTGAATCATGAGTTAGGTCATTGATGACCTTTTTCGCTGCATTATAACCTGAAAGTCCACTAATGAACCCTCCAGGCCAAGTTCCAGCTCCCGAAAGGTAAAGTCCTGAAAACTGGGTGCAGTATTTTGAAATAGACGGCAACAATCTATTTCCAAACATCTGCTCTGGACCCATAGCACCACAATGGGGATCTCCTTCCAACAAATTATATTGTTTTTCCATATCTATTGGTGAAAGAAAAACTTTATCAACAATTATGTCATTCAGGTTAGGAATATATCTTGCCATAGTGTCAATACATCTTTGTCCAAAAATACTTTTTTGCTCTTCCCAGTTGCTTTTTCGTAGTCTGTATGGAACGTTCCAAACGTTTAAGCTTAGAAAATGATAACCTTCAGGGGCAAGGGAGGGATCTCTCAATGTTGGAATTAAGCCCCATATTACAGGTTTGTCAGGAATTTCTCCCATAATATGTTGACTCCATGCATTGTCTAAGTAATCCAAATTTGGACCTATTCTTATTTGACATCCAGATACTAATTCTTCTAAACCTTTTGGTGCACAACCAAATTTTGGTATTGCGTCGACAACCACGAATGCTTTGAAAGAACCTACTTTAAGCTTTATGTTTCTTACTTTTTCATAAAAACTTTTCTCGAAATGAGCCTCATCCATAAGTTCAAGAAACGTTATTTTAGGATTTATTGCAGATATGACAATCTTCGATAATAATTTTTGACCATCAATTAATACTACGCCACTCACTTTATTTTTTTTTACTAATATCTCTGTTGCTCCATTCCCCTTTATTATTTTAACCCCTAAATCTTGGAGAGATAATTCCATTGCTTCAATTATTGCTCCCATTCCCCCTAATGGAAGGCCAGTAGATCCCCTCAGTGGTTGTTTTCGAGGATCATTGATGACAATATTTTCTTTCTTAGGTTGAGAGTTCATCGATATTGGTCGATTTAGAAAACTTATATTCGAACCGGGTGTCGAAGGGCCACCATTGCCATTCAATTGGCAAAGAAAGCCATGAAGAGCCTGTATTTCGGAGGACTCAAACCATTCTTCCATTAAATCTCTTGTAGTGCCAAAGATGAGTTTCCTAAAATTATCAAAGTCATCATCTGATCTTAAATTTTGGGTTAACTCGTGTATATTTTTGGGGGGATCAAATGATGAAATGTTTAATTTTTTTGCAAAATTATTGAGATATGAATAAAACTCATCAGTAGCTGCTCCATCTTTAAGTGAAAATTTTTTATATTCATCTTTTAAGTCAGTTTTACTTCTCCATCCAAAAAAGGCTCGGTCCTCCTCAAAAGGCATTATGAGTGACGGGTCAGACGTTTGCATTTTCAGACCAAACTTTTCTAAGCGCATGTCTTGAATTATCATTGGTTCGAAAGATCCTGGAGAATGAGGATTAGTGCCTTTAAACCCAGGAAGAAATTCATAGGTTTTGCATAAGCCCCCTAAATCATTCTTATCTTCGATCAAGCAAACATTTAGCCCAGATTTTTTTAGGTAAAATGCAGCTACAATTCCATTATGGCCTCCACCTATTACGATTGCATCAAAATTTTCAGGCATATTTAAAAAGCTTCCATGTCTTTTGGTTTTAAAGGGTCTACTGGATGCACTGCAAGGGGGTGAACTTGGATGTCCATGTATGGAAAAACTGGTAGCTGGCTGAGAAAATAATGTAATTCAGTCGCATCTCTAGCTTCCCATAACCCCCAATTCTCTCTGCGACCTGGAACTCTCCACATTCTCTTCATAACTCCTTTCGCAATAACTCCTTTTATATGCTCTCTCTCTTCTAAGGAAACTTTTTCAATATCTGAAGCATTCCAATTTTCAGGCCATGTTATTTTTATATTTACCAGAAACTCCATCATTCCTCCCAATTTTTATCAAGATACACTTAAAAGAATTTTGAAAAAAGATTTAACCAATTCTGACCCATAATTTTTGAAATTTCATCTGGATTAAATCCCTTTTTAGCAAATGCTAATTCTAAATTTTGGAATTGTGATGGATTATTAAACCAAGTTGGCCATTTGCTAAATTGATTTGGTGAATTTAAGGGACTCTCTCTTGACCATCTTCCAGCTCTCCACCACAAAACAGTTTCTTCAGTGTATCCAGTATAAAAATCTGAACCTATGCCAACGTGATCGATACCAATCAAATTAACCGTGTAAGCTACCATATCACAAAAATCATCAATAGTTGCCTTGCTGCCATTCTTTAGAATTTTAGGATACATACTTAAGCCTATCACTCCACCTTGACTCGCAAGCAACATCAAAAGCTCGTCAGATTTATTTCGTTTATTCAACTCTATGTCGAAACCAACATACCCAGAAGGATTTGCGTGAGTAAAGACGACAGGATTTTGACTTAGCTCCATTGCTTCTATTGAACTCCTTTCGTTACAATGCGATAAATCAATGATCATACCTACCCTGTTCATTTCTTTGATGAAATTTTTTCCTAAAAAACCTGAAACACCTCCCTCATCTTCCCAACAGCCGGTAGCAACTAAATTTCTAATGTTGTAAGTGAGTTGAGAAATCCTTACTCCCATTTGATAAAACATTTCAATCAGTTCTATGTTGTCCTCAAAAGGGGACGTGTTTTGAAATCCAAAAATAATTGCAGTTTTTTTATTTTTTGTAAGCTCAAGAATATCATTCTGTGACTTGGCAAGGCCAATCAGGTCAGAATTTTCTCGAAATAGTTTATTCCAGTCACTTATAACTTTTACAGTCTCGAGGGCGTTTTCCCATACTGCCAATGTAACGTGTACAACGTTAATATTTCCTTCTTTCCATTCCAGAAAGCGTTCCCTAGTTGGTTTGGAATACTGTAAGCAATCCACATTTATAAGTTTATTGGTAAAAATATTCATATCTATAACACTTTAATTTTAAGATTAAGCTAAAGAAAACACAGATACAATGTTAATCCTCAGCACAATTCCATATCTAGGAGTGTATTTCAGTGATTATAAAAACGCTTACCACAATTAAGTGGCTAAAGTGCATATACGAAAATGCAATTCAAAGCACGAATAAGATTTGGAGTATTTCATTCATTTTTACAAACTGTCTGATAGATTACTGCGTAATCAGATGCAACAGAGGCATAGAATGCAGCCTTTTCTTCATTTTTTTCTTCCCACTTTTCCCCAGCAAGATGGGTGAATAAGCCAATTGCCGCATATATCTCAGAGCATGATTTTTCCCCCAATTCTTGCATTTGGGACTCTCCATAGACTCCATATCCCAGAAAACTAAGAGATACTACATTTATCAATATTAAAAGTTTTTTATTCATAATTTCTCCCGGACCTTTTAATTTCCCTTTTTGGAAAATTGTATCAGAATAACCCCACACATTGTAAAGATTATAAGTAGCGTGATTGATAAACTTACAGACGTTATATTATATAGAAGCTCTGCGATTACAATGCTATCAGAGCTATAATAGTCGATGCAATTTTGAAGACCACCCTCGTAATTCCAGCGGCTCTCCACTTTCATCAAATCACATTCCGCCTTTGCTTCACCTAGTGTTAATCCACCTAACAGTGGGTATAATTCCTCACTAAATACTTTCACTAAATTTAGGAGGGCCATTAATGCAAAAGAGATGAATGTCATGCTAAGATACTGATTTAACTTAAATCGGTTATACTTTATTTTTGTACTTTTCTTTTTTTTTAGGGCGGCCATGAAAAAACTTTTCAAATGAAGGTAAAACTTCTTTGTTGAACTGTAAAAGCAAAAAGCTAAACGCGAAAACTTAATCTCCCTATGTCTTTTTTAACCCTATTTTTGCTCTGAAAATTTCAAGTGTTTCCTCCTTTTCTAATGCATTAAAAATATATTCTGCCTGAGTTTTAGGGGCGTTTCCGTCTACAGGGGGATCTAAATCTAGATTGTTGGGAAAGGAATACCCTTCGGCAAAAGCTGATATTACATTTATCAATTCAAGTTTAGATAACTTAGCGGAAGTTTTTGCCTTTAAAAGTTCAGGGTAAAGAGTGAGACACATCTTCCTCCTGTCAACTTCTTCCATGGCTCTTCCAAAGGGTGAAGATATCTGCAATAAATTAACTAGACGTAATATATTTGGAGATCTATTTTCGCCGGCTGCATGAAAAACAGCTGGATTAAAGAAAATCATATCACCAGTTTTTAAAGCTAGCTGTGCATAGTTTTCCAGAAATATGTCTCTAACATCAGGGTATCCTATAGAAACATATCCCGACTCTAGCTTTTGGGAAAATGGTAATAGTTGAGTGGGCCCACTTTCTACTGGCATATCACAGTGAGCAATAGCTCCTTGTAATGTCAGATATGGAGAAATTAAATGAACGTGGTGTTGGTAGAGACTTACTTTCTCTCTGGGCATAAAACCAAGATGATAGTCACGATGTGGCTGTTGAGCACTGCCACCAGGGTTCACTCTATTCACCTGTGCAGTCACTTGATATCCTGGACCTAGCCAGGATAAGGCAGCAAGATTAATTGCAGGCTCTTTATAATATTCAATGAAATTGGCAGGATTGCTCTCACAATGCTTTTCAAGCGAGTTCCAAACTCTATCGTTACTACCTGGTTTCCCAAAATGATCTCCTGATATTTTCGTTTTTTTCTCAAGCTCTATGACTTCTTCAAAGACTCGGGTAGCTTGAGCGATAACATTTAAATTTGATATGGCCCCTTTTACTATTATTATACCTGGACCCTCAGAAAATACCCATGCCCACTCGTGAAGAAGTTTTTTGCACATAGGCTTATTTCTTTGGATTGAATCTAAAAATTTACCTTCGTATATTGGTATTTTTTTTTGTATGTCTATTGCAAAAGGCACCTGATCTCCACTGGTACTCATTCGCACTATTTCGCTCAAACTTGATGTGATTGATTTTTTGTTTTCTAAACCTTTAAACAGTTCTAAATCCAAATTTACCAACAGTTCGTTCTCCAAATTTATTTCTACTTCTTATTAATATCATTTTAAAATAACTATCAACGATGCATATGCAATCAGAATAATACTTTACTGAACTATATACCTTTCAAGAGTTCACAAAATATTTGGAATTTTAACTCACTTCTTTTAATTTGGCTTATCAGATATTACTGTTAGTAGAAAAAAATTGGGGAAATGTAATGAATCTGGCAGTAATTGGACTTGGTAGAATAGGCTGCATCCATGCTGAGAATCTTAATATGTTGCCCAATACTAATTTGGTTGCCGTTTCAGATATAGATCAAATGGTAGCAAATGATCTGGCTAAGACTTATGGTTGTTTAGCTCTTTCTGTTCCCGATATAATGGATTCAAAAAATATCGAAGGGATAGTCATATGTAGTCCAACTCCAACACACACGGAGCTGATAAAGCTCGGCTCAAGATGTGGTAAAGCCATTTTCTGTGAGAAGCCAATAGACTTATCCATAAACCAAGTAAGAAAATGTCTTAAATATGTAGATAATTTCAATGGTTTTTTGATGATAGGATTCAACCGCAGATTTGATCCAAATTTTTTTCAGTTAAAAGAAAAAATATCTTCAGGTTCTCTTGGAAACCCAGAGATCATTCAAATTATTTCTCGTGATCCTAATCCCCCAACCAGGGAATACACAAAAACCTCCGGAGGTATTTTTAAGGATATGATGATTCATGACTTTGATATGGTGCTATATATTTTGAATGAAGCACCTAATAGTGTTATGGCATATGGATCAAATTTATTCACTGAACATGGAGATACAAAAGATTATGATACAGCCACAGCAATTTTAACAATGCAAGGCGGTCAGCAAATTATTATTTCAAATTCTAGGCGAACTACCTATGGCTATGACCAAAGGGTAGAGATACATTGTTCTAAAGGAACCATTGCGGCTCAAAATATGAGGCCCTCTGATATTGAGATCGCTACAAAGAACGGTTTTTCTAGACCAAAGCTGCATGAGTTTTTCATGTCAAGGTATTCAGAAGCTTATAAAATCGAAATGATGGCCTTTGTCGAATCTTTCACTAACGGAACCCAACCTAGTCCATCTGGCGCCGCTGGTTTAAACTCTCTCTTGATTGCAGAGGCTGCGGGCCAATCTGTTAAATCTGGAAAACCAGTGAAATTGTCTGGGTTACAGCTTTGATCTGGTTTCTAAGAAATGCTTTTCCATGAACCTTCAGTTGCTGAAAAATCTATAGCTTCCATAACTTTTTCGATATAATACCCTGCTGTGAAATCGGGCCAAGTGGAAGTGTCGTGTTCTATCGCAAATAATAATGTTTGAAGTTCACACATTTTCACGTCCATAAAACCAAGACTGTGGCCACCATTTGGGAGAAAAGAAGCATAAAATGGATGCTCTGGGCCCGTTAGGATTGTTCTAAATCCATCAGTAGATGATTGCTCTTGCCTAGTAAATACTTTTAGCTCGTTTAACCTTTCTTGGTCAAAGCAAATGGTTCCCTTTGTCCCGTGTATTTCCCAGGTGAAGCCACATTTTTTACCCCATGATACTCTGCTCGCACCAATATGTCCTTTTACGCCATTTTTGAAATGTATCAGAGCTGAAATGATATCATCGTTATCAACCTTCTTTATCTTTTTTTCTTTTTCATCATATCTCTCAGTGTGAACAATATTGATATCTCCAGCAACTCTGCAAATTTCTGAATCGACCAGATAATGAGCGACACTAATAACATGACTTAGTATGTCTCCATTTGCCCCAGTTCCTGATGCTTTGCGAGACATTCTCCATGACCAAGTTTTTTTCCCATCAGCTTCATTATCAACATCATATCGGCAAAAAAATGCAGCCACCCTTCCGATAGTATCGTTTTTTATTAATTCTCTGGCATGTATTACGGCTGGGTTTTTTGTGTAGTTATAACCAATAATAGTTTTTGCAGTACCGTCTTTGAAGGCATCTAACATTTTTTTGCTGTCAGACAGGGAACTTGACATTGGCTTTTCACACCATACATGTTTGCCCTCGTTGAGTGCTGCTATGGCTATTTCAGCATGTGTGTCATTTGGGGTACAAACAGAAACTAATTTTACATTGGGATCGTATACAACTTCCTGCCAGTTAGCAGTGTATCTGGAGAAGCCAAGGTCTGTGGCTCTCTGACTGGCTCTTTCCGGACTGAGATCACACACTATTTCTAATTTTGGTCTTAAACCAGTTCCAAAAACAGATGCTGAACCACTATATGCTATCGAATGAGCCTTCCCCATAAACCCTGTACCAATAACACCAACGCCAATGTTCTTCATTATACACCTCTAAATTCACATTTAAATATTTCACCATATACATATCTTAGCCCTCATTTAAATATAATTGTGCTACTAGAAAAAGAAATTGTTTATCTTAGTAATTTTTGAGTTGAACTTTAATGGAAATGGGAGTTTAACTTTTAGACATAATTTTTTTTTCAAAAATAATAAGGAGGGAATAATGAAGAAATTATTAGCTATTGTGGGTGCTTTGCTTATGACCACAACTTCACTATTTGCTGGTGGACATACTGCAAACATAATAGTGGTTACACACGGTTCAGACACGGACGCTTTTTGGGGCGTCGTGAGAAATGGTGTGGAGGCCGCACGTGAAGATACGGGAGCAAATGTGCAATATCGAAACCCACCAACAGGTGATCTAAACGAAATGGCATCTTTGATTGAAGCAGCTATTGCACAAAACCCTGATGGAATTGTAGTATCAATACCAGCACCTGATATTTTAGGTGGACCAATTGAAGCTGCAGTTGCAGCCGGCATTCCAGTGATTTCAATGAACTCTGGAGCTGGAGTATCAAAAAGCCTTGGTGCGGTTATGCATGTAGGTCAGCCAGAGTATGAAGCCGGTTTAGGCGGTGGTGAGAAGAGTAAAGGTCTTGGTGGGTCTAATGGCGTTTGCTTTAATCATGAGCCAATGAATACAGCTTTAAAAGATCGATGCCAAGGCTTTGCAGACGGTATGGGTGAAGCTCTGAATATGGTAGAAGTTTCAACAGACTTTGATGATATCAAAAATACTGTAATTGCACATATGACTTCAAACCCAGATACAAATGCTATTATGGCGGTTGGTCCAACAGGTTGTGATCCAACGATTGCAGCATTGAAAGAAATGGGTAAGTCAGGAAGCATTGTTCTAGGTTGTTTTGATCTGGGACCTGCAATTGTGGATGGAATTATCGATGGAACAGTAGCGTACGCTATTGACCAGCAGCAGTTCTTACAGGGATATATTCCAGTCGTTGTTTTACATCTTAACCATCGCAATGGAACTCTTCCTGGGAACTCAATCAATTCTGGACCTGGTTTTGTTACTCAAGGTAACGTAGAGCTAGTTAAGAAGCTTGCGGGAGTTGAGAGATAAACCGATTCTTAACGATTATTTAAGTTAAAAGCCTGGCGAATCAAAAGATTTCGCCAGGCTTTGCTAAAGATAGGTATACGAATGAATACATCTGATGAGCGAATAAGAGAGATAGGTTTTTTTAGAAATATATTCTCAAGGCCTGAATTAGGTTCAATATTTGGACTTCTTATTATTGTAGTTACTTTTATGGTACTTACCTCAATGAGCGGCACTTTTGGGGCTATGTGGTTAAACCCAATTGGTATCCAAGCTTGGGTTGAACTAGCAGCATTTGTTGGAATACTGGCAATAGGTGCTTCACTTTTGATGATAGCAGGGGAATTTGATTTGAGTATGGGAGCTAACATAGCCTTAGCTGGTCATAGTTTTGCCATTTTGATGTTATTTGGGGTTCCAATTCAATTTGCCATACTTCTCACTTTTATAGAACTAGCCTTTTTAGGTTTTATCATAGGAACCATTGTTGTAAGAACAGGTCTTCCCAGCTTTATTGTTACATTGGCGTTCTGGTTTGCAAGCAGAGGTTTTGCGGTTTTTTTGAGTCAAACCTTCTTTAATCAGTCGAGGTTATCTGTAAAGCCGTTAATCAAACCACCGCCAGGGGGTGGGGAAGATCCAACCATAGTAGATAATATTTTTGCATTTGATAGAGCCTTTGGCATTCCATTTGACGCTGAAGTTTATTATTTTTTTGTCTTGGTTTGCATTATCGCTTATGTGACAACCAGAACGCCTTACGGAAATTGGATATATGCTTCTGGTGGAGACCCTGTTGCTGCTCGTGCAGTTGGTGTGCCAGTAGCACGCGTGAAAATAAGTTTATTTATGATTTCTGCATGTTTAGCCTGTTTATTGGGGGTTCTTACAGTGATGACTTCAGGGGCGTCAGATCCAAAAGCAGGAGATTTTAGAGAGTTGCATGCCATTGCTGCAGCGGTGATAGGTGGTTGTGCTCTTACAGGAGGATATGGTTCCGTTGTAGGTGCTGTGTTGGGTGCATTAATTTTTGCCATAGCAAGCCGTGGAATAAACTTTGTACCCTTCATAGATAATAATTTATTCAGGGTGATGCTTGGTATGCTGATACTAGGCTCTGCATTACTCAATCAGTTCCTGAGGGACAGAATAGTTAAAGGTTAGAAATGACACCAACAATAGAATTTAAGGGGATTTCTAAATTTTTCGGGAATATTATTGCGTTAAAGGATATTTCATTCAAGGTGTTTAAAGGAGAAATTACTGCTCTTTTGGGTGATAATGGTGCAGGTAAATCGACCTTGATAAAACTTCTATCCGGAGTTCATATTCCCGACGAAGGTGAAATATTTTTATATGGGAGTGGGGTTAAGTTCAACTCTCCCAGAGATGCCGTGAATTCGGGAATAGGCACTGTATATCAAGACCTTGCGTTACAGCCTTTAATGAGTGTGTCTCGAAATTTCTTTCTTGGTCGTGAAATTACTAGAGGTATATCTCTTGATCTTAAGGTCATGAACCAAATAACGAAGGAAGAAATGGCGAAGCTGGGCATTGATGTAGCAGACCCAAATCAGCCAATTGGGACAATGTCTGGAGGTCAGCGTCAAACCTTGGCTATCGCAAGAGCAATATATTTTGGAGCAAAAGTTCTGATTTTAGATGAGCCAACATCGGCCTTAGGACAAAAGCAGCAACTTGAGGTATTGCGTACTATTAGAAAAGTTAAGGAACTTGGTGAAATTGCAATAATTTTTATAACTCATAATGATATGCATGCTAAAATATTGGGAGATAGATTTACATTTTTGAATCGTGGAAGGGTGCTTGCTAGTGACGAGAGAGCCAACCTAGATATGGAGAACTTAAGAGCTTTAATGGCAGGTGGAGCGGAGCTAGATAAATTAGAAACAGAGTTTGGTGAGACTTACAGATAAGTCAAATAGAATTTGTGTCTGGGCAGACAAATAACTAGAAAATGGTCAAAATTGAACAAAAATTAGATTTAGTTTGCATAGGACGATCATCCGTTGATTTGTATGGAGAACAAGTTGGTGGTCGTCTTGAGGACATGGCTTCTTTTGCCAAATATGTTGGTGGGTCACCAACAAATATAAGTATAGGTAGTTCAAGACTTGGTTTGAAAACAGCTTTGATTACAAAGGTTGGTGATGAGCACATGGGTCGATTTATTATTGAACAGCTAGAGCGAGAAAAAGTAGATGTTAGCCATGTTAAAATTGACATGGAGAGATTAACAGCGTTGGTTCTGCTGGGAATTAGAAACCAGCATCAATTCCCACTGATATTCTTTAGAGAGAATTGTGCGGATATGGCAATTAGGCCAGAAGATATTTCGCAAGATTTTATAGCATCAAGTAAAGCCACGTTAGTCACAGGCACACATTTCTCAAAAACGAATGTAAGTGAAGCAAGTTTTTTGGCAATGAAATATGCTAAAGATGCGGGCCGTAGTGTTGTTTTTGACATCGATTATCGTCCAAATCTTTGGAGACTTGGTAACCATAATGATGGAGAAAATAGGTTCGAGGAGAGTGACTTTGTAACAAATCATATAAGGAAAATACTGCCATTTTGTGACCTAGTGATCGGTACAGAAGAAGAATGGAAAATAGCTGGTGGCTCTGTAGACACATTGCAAGCTATTGAAAACGCCAGACGAATTTTTGATGGTACAATAGTTTGTAAACGGGGAGCTTTGGGGTGCACAATTTTTGATGACACCATTGGAAACTGGGAAAACGGAATTAACATCTTAGGAAAAGAGGTAGAAGTCTTTAATGTTCTGGGTGCTGGAGATGGGTTCATGTCTGGATTTTTATATGGATGGCTTAATAATGAAAAACTCAAAAAATGTGGTGAGTATGCAAATGCTTGCGGTGCTCTCACCGTTTCAAGGCATGGATGTGCACCAGCCTATCCCTCTGAGCATGAGTTAAAATTTTTTATGAATACTGGAAGTCCTGAATTTTCCTTGAGACATGATATCAAATTGGAGCAGATACATCGGTCAACTACCCGTCGAAAGACTTATTCAAAAATATACACATTTGCGTTTGATCATAGAAAACAATTTGAGGAATTCATATGTCAAGATAATCCCAGTAAAACAATTTCAGGATTCAAACTGCTCGCCTTAGAGGCAGTTATAAAAATGAGCAAAATATATAACAGTCTTGGGATCATAGTAGATAACCAATATGGACAAGAGGCCTTGTTTAAAGCTGCAGATCACGATTTGTGGGTAGGAAGACCCATCGAAAAATCGGGCACATTTCCTCTTCAATTAGACTGTGATTGCGACGTGAGCTCTTTTCTAAGAGAATGGCCAAAAACGCAAACAATTAAACTCTTAGCGCCAATGAGGACAGACGACCCTCGGGACATATTTAATATGCAACGAGACAAGGTCATAGAAGTGGCAGCGGCGTGCCGTAATACTGGGCATGAATTTTTGCTAGAAATAATTAACAGCAGAAATGATCAACAACCGTGTCCAAAGCAAATAATACAGATTATGACTCAGTTTTATGAAATGAATGTATATCCTGATTGGTGGAAACTTGAACCAATTGATAATTCCCACTTTTGGAAATCGTGTGGTGACCTAATACGTACAAATGATCCATTTTCTCATGGAATAGTGATTTTAGGGAGGGAGGCACCTTTAGATATTTTAGCGAAAACCTTCCAGTCAGCAAATGAAGAAACGTTGGTTAAGGGTTTTGCGGTAGGGAGATCTATTTTTTCAGATATTGCGCGTCTATGGTTTAAAGGTGAAGTTTCAGATGAAAAAACAACCACTATGATGGCAAATGGTCTTACAAATTTGATTATTGCTTGGGAAAAAGCGAGGGAAAAATGAAGAACATTAAATGTACAATGGCTCAAGCGCTGGTAAAGTGGTTGGCGGCTCAATCAGTTAGGCAGCTTAATGGTGAAACATTGCCAGGATTCGCTGGTGTTTGGGCAATTTTTGGACACGGAAATGTTGCAGGGTTGGGTGATGCCTTATCTCAATACAGAGGAGAGTTACCTACCTTTAGGGGGCATAATGAGCAAGGAATGGCTCATGCTGCTATAGCTTTTGCAAAGCAAAAAGCTAGAAGACAATTTATGGCAGTAACGTCTTCAATTGGGCCAGGAGCTACCAATATGATTACTGCTGCTGCGCTTGCTCACGTAAATAGATTGCCTATCTTATTTCTTCCTGGTGATGTTTTTGCCGATAGGCGTCCAGACCCGGTTTTGCAGCAAATTGAAAGTTTCTCAGATGGAAATATATCAGCAAATGATTGTTTTAAACCCGTATCAAGGTATTTTGATCGGCTAACGCGTCCAGAGCAGCTTCTGCAGGCTCTTCCTAAAACCATGTCAGTCTTACTTGATCCGGCAAATTGTGGTCCGGTGACTTTGTCATTATGTCAGGATGTTCAAGCCGAAACATATTTATTTCCCGAAGAGTTTTTTATGCAAAAAACTTGGAGTATTAGACGTCCTGGTCTTGATGAACAGGAACTTCTAGAGGTATGTCAGTTAATTGAGAACGCTAAAACTCCTGCTATAATAGCGGGAGGAGGAGTAAGGTATTCTGGAGCTGCTGATATTCTCTCTGAATTTTCTAATGTAACGGGTATACCAGTGGCATCTACACAAGCTGGGAAATCAAGCATGGTAGAGGATCATCCCAATTATATCGGATCAGTAGGTGTTACGGGTACTAGCTCAGCAAATTCGGTGATTTCAAATGCTGATATTATTCTCGCAATTGGAACGCGTTTACAAGACTTCACAACTGGATCTAATTCTTTAATAAATGGGAAGGTTATTTCGCTAAATGTACAAGAACATGATTTAATCAAGCATAATGCGGTACCACTTTTTGGTGACGCCAAAATTGGCTTAAATAATTTAGCAAACCAATTATCTGGATATAAAATTACTCAATCATATGCTGACCTTATCAAGAAACTTAAAATAATTTGGAAGAAGCAGAGAGAAGATGTAATAATCTCACCGGGAAACAATACTCTTCCTTCAGACAGTCAGGTCATAGGTGCGGTAAACCGAAATGTTCCAAAGCAAACTATAGTGATTGGTGCCGCTGGCTCTATGCCTGGCGAACTGCATAAGCTCTGGGCTGTAGGGCAGACTGATGGGTATCATATGGAATATGGTTTTTCTTGTATGGGATATGAAATTGCTGCTGGAATCGGGGTTAATATGGCTGAACCAGAAAGGCCATCTATTATTTTTGTTGGTGATGGTTCTTATCTCATGATGAATTCCGAAATAGCAACCGCTGTAATGATGGGAAAGGATATGACAATCATTGTAACCGATAATATGGGTTTTGGATGCATTAATAGGCTCCAAGTAGCAACAGGTGGAACGCCATTTAATAACCTCTTAAAAGATACAACTCATGAAATTTTGCCAAAAATTGATTATCCTCAGCACGCAAAGTCTCTGGGTGCCAGGGGACATAAGGCAAGCAACATTTCAGATTTAGAAAAGTTGGTTAATGAATGTATTGAAAAGAAAGGGGTTGATGTAATTGTAATAGATACAGATCCTGAACCCTCTACCGAAGCTGGCGGGACTTGGTGGGATGTTGCGATTCCTGGGAATTCAAAAAGTGCAGCTGTGTTGAAAGAAAGAAAATTGTATATAGAGGCAAGAAAAGCTCAAAAAAAAGGAAACTCAGGGTGAAAAATATTTATGTCTAAGTTATTGATTAAACCTAAATCAAACTCATGGATAAGGCATCAAATCTCTCCTGAAATTGCCGGATGGTCTCATGTAGGCTTTTCAGTTTATGATCTTCAAGAAGGTAAAGAAATTGTGGGTGAAGGGAATAGTGATGAGGTTTGCATAGTTTTACTGAGTGGGGTAGTGGAATTTTCAGCAGATAAGTATAATTTTGGCAAAGTTACTGGTAGAGGCAATGTTTTTGAAAAAATAGGTCCATATGCTTTATACGTACCAAAAAATATGGATTGGAGAGTAAAAAGTAATGCAGCATCCGAAGTTGCTGTTTGTACTGCCCCTGGCCTAAGAACTCATAAGCCAAGGGTCATTAGTCCTAGTCAAATGCAACGTGAGGTAAGAGGTGTTGGAACAAATCAGCGGTTCATTTGTAATATTCTGCCTGAAACAGAAGATGCAGATAGCCTTTTGGTTGTAGAGGTAATAACACCCTCTGGAAATTGGTCTTCTTATCCACCACACAAACATGATAGTGATAATTTACCATTTGAGTCGAAACTTGAGGAAACTTACTATCATAGAATAAATCCGAGCCAAGGGTATGTTCTTCAAAAAGTGTATAATGATGATAAAAGTCTTGATGAGACCATTTCAGCAGAAGACAGAGACGTGGTTTTAGTGCCAGGAGGATACCACCCTGTTGGAGTACCCCATGGTTATGAAAGTTACTATCTAAATGTAATGGCAGGTCCCAAAAGAATCTGGAAATTTCAAAATGATCCAAAACATGAATGGATCATTAAAGAATCTTAATTTGGAAAGGTTAGTAAAACATGAAAGTACGATTGGGTATGTCTCCTATTTCTTGGACTAACGACGATTTGCCTGAACTAGGTGGTGATACAAGCTTGGAGACTTGCTTGAGAGAGACACGAGAAGCTGGATTCACTGGAACTGAATTGGGAAGTAAGTTTCCTAGAGATAAGGACGCTTTAAAAAAAATATTAGATCAATTTGATCTATCATTAGTATCTGGGTGGTATTCTGGCACATTGTTGAATAACTCAATTAATGACGAGAAAAGAAGGATTCAGGGTCAGCTTTCGCTTTTTAAAGAAGCAGGAGCTGAAATAATTGTTTATGGTGAAACCTTTAAAACTGTGCAAAATAAAAAGAGTAAAACACTTAGTAGTAGACCAAAACTTGAGGATTTTGATTATAAAGAGTACGGAAAGCGATTAAGTGAACTGGCTGATTACTGCGCTGACTCCGGGGTCGAACTGACCCTTCATCATCATATGGGAACAGCAGTACAGGATGAAAAAGAAATTGACATAATAATGCATGAAACTAGAGATAGTGTCGGTCTGTTATTAGACACTGGTCACTTGGTATTTGCTGGCGGCGATATCAATCGCGTAATCAATAATTATGGAAGCAGAATCAATCATGTGCATACTAAAGACATCAGAGCTCCCATCCTATCTACCATAAACAAAGACAAAGAATCTTTTTTGGACTCAGTCTTGAAGGGGGTTTTCACAGTGCCTGGAGATGGTTTAATCGATTATGAGGGCGTAATTCGGAAGCTCAGTGCTGTGCGCTACGAAGGTTGGATAGTGATAGAAGCGGAGCAGGATCCAATAAAAGCAAATCCATTAATATATGCTAAAAAGGGATATGCTGAACTTGAGCATAAATTAAAAAATTTTGGTTACGAGATTTATTAAAAAGTCATATGAAGAAAAAGGACGATGATAAGGAACTACCACTAGGCTTGAAAGAGAGACAGGGGCAATTTTTTGTTTTAGGCAGGGCCGGTTTAGATTTATACCCACATCCAGAGGGTTCCAAAATATTTTCAGCTCATATGTTCCGAAGTGATTTAGGAGGGTCTGCCGGAAATATATGTGTTTCATTAATTCGGAATGGATTTTCTGCAAGTTTGATTGGTGCGATAAGTAACGATCCAGCGGGAAAATTTGTAAAAGAAAAATTAAAAAGATATGGAATTGGGATTGAATATCTTTATGAGACTGATGGTCGCATGAAAACATCGCTGGCTTTAGCCGAGATCAGAAGTAAAGACTGTGAAGTAGTTATATATAGGAACAATGCAGCTGATCTTTATATTCAAGAAGAGCATCTTCATAAAATTAATCTGGCTTCTGCGAAAGGATTAATTATTACTGGTACAGCGCTTTCAGCTGAGCCATCTAGGTCAGTAGTCTTTGAATTAGTGAAGGTTGCTAATAAAGAGCACTGTCCGGTGATCTTTGATATAGATTACCGGAAAGATGCTTGGTCATTTGAGGAGGCTTACGCTGTATATAAAAAAATGCTTGATTTCACAGATATTTTGGTAGGAAACGAAGAAGAGTTTTCTGTAATGTTTGAAAATGAAAATAATGGCACATGGGTAGAACAGATATATCCTAAAGCCTTACTGGACAGTAAAATAATATCACTAATTAAGCGAGGTAAAAAGGGCTGTAGCATAGTATCTAAAAGCATTAATAAAGCTATTGATATTTATCAGGTAGAAGAAAAGAAGCCATTTGGTGCCGGTGATGCTTTTTTGGGCGCATTTTTAGCGCGAATCGCAGAAGGGAAATCTCTGGTTGAGGCTGGCAAAAGTGGAGCGGCTTCAGCAGCAATAACAGTGAGTAGAGATGGGTGTGCATCATCTATTCCAACTAAAGAAGAGATTGAAAATTTTCAAACCGTAAGAAGTCGTAACAATTAAATAAAGGATGTAAAATGCATGTGCCTCCATATAACAATAGAAATAAACCATTATTCGATGTTGGAAATGAATTGGTTCCTTTAACATATTTTAATATAGTGAATTTAAAAAAAGGAGAGAAATTCACTTATAAAATCTTGGGTTTTGAAACGTGTATTGTTCCAGCCACAGGGTCTATTTCAGTTAACATTAATAATTTTTTTGTTGCTGAAATTGGGAAAAGGAAATCTGATGTATGGGATGATGAGCCAGAGGGTGTCTATGCTCCAACCGGATTAGACGTTAATTTTGTAGCTTTAAGTGATACCGTTGAGGTTTTTATAGCAGGCGCAAAATGTGATGAGGTGTATGATCCATTTGTGATATCTAGTAATGATATAGACTTTGTTCAGTATGGCTCAGATGACACGAAAACACACAGAAAAATAAAGCATATACTTGGACAGAGGCAAAATGGAAAAGTTGGCAGATTGCTCGTCAGTGAGCTTTATACTGTGGGGCAAGGAGGATGGTCAGGATTTCCTCCTCATAAGCATGATACAGATAGGAAGCCCACTGAAACACGGCATGATGAAGTTTATAATTTCAGATTTAATCCAGATCATGGATTTGGGCTTCAACTGCTTCAGCAAGATGGAAAAAAAATAGGTGATGCGTTTCACTTGGTAAACAAATCTACTCTTGCAATATCTTCTGGTTATCATCCATGTGTGGTGGCGCCAGGCTACGAAATGTACTATTTCACTATCTTAGCAGGGCTTTCTCAAAGACCATTAATTCAATATTTTCAGCCAGATCACGAATGGCAGGTAAATATTATACCTGGCATAAAAGATATGATTGCAAAGTTTAAATGACTATAACAAGCTTGACTGACGTTTTATCTCATGCCTTGAAAAACTCTTATGCGGTTCCTGGATTTGTAGTGTTAGGTTGGGAAGATGCCTTGTATTTTGTTAAAGCTGGTGAAAAAATAAATCAGCCAATTATTTTACAAGCAGGTCCTAAGTGCCGTTCTCATATTCCCATTAAAGTATTGGGATCAATGTTCAGATATTTAGCTGAAAATTCAACTATTCCCGTAGTCTGCCATTTGGATCATGGAAATACTGTTGATGAGATAAAGGAGGCGATCGATTGCGGTTTCAATTCAGTTATGATCGATGGCTCAAAGCTTGACCTTCATTCGAACATCACATTAACATCCAAGGTTGTAAAATTGGCTCATTTAAATGGAGTATGTGTTGAAGCTGAAATTGGATATGTTGGATATTTTAAAGATAAGAGTGGAACATTAACGCAACCTAATGAGGCAAAAATTTTTTATGAAAATACTGGAGTAGATGCTCTAGCGGTATCAGTTGGAAATATTCATTTAGCAACTACCGCATCAAATGAACTAGATATTACACTTTTAAAAGAGATAGAAAATTTAGTTCCCTGCCCTTTAGTATTGCACGGAGGATCAGGAATAGTAGAGGAAATACGGCATAAAGTTTCTGTTGAAACCTCAGTGTGTAAAATAAATATTGGCACTGAAATAAGGAAGGTTTTTGGCACTGAAATAAGATCTTTTCTAGGGAAAAATCCAGAAGTTTTTGACCGCCTAGAGATATTGGGATCTTATGGTGATAGTCATATGCAAGAAACAATTAAAAATATTTCACTTCTTAGGAGCGCCAAATGATTGGTAAAATTGACGTTGTCGCATTAAGGGTTCCAACCTCAAACGTGTCAGTAGACTTTGTTTTTATGCCAGAGAAAAAGGTTAGTGTGAAAGATATCAACCATCACTTCAGTGAATCATCACGAAGAGATGTTTGCAATGGGGTTTTAGCAGTTGTACTAAAGCCTTTGGTATCGTCAGATTTCAATCATAATTCTCCCTCCTCAATATTTGACTCCAATCAAACAAGATTATTAAAGGGTAGTTTAACAAAAGTTTTTAGAAGGTATGATAATGAGTGAGATTTTTCTAACAGAATGTTGGATATTGCCCAAAATATCGTATCCTGATGTTACTGTCTTTATATTACATATAGAATGAAATGGATTTTTTGAAGTTGCTAACCTATTTCTCTGCAAAAAGTAAATGTTTACTCCTAGCTTTTCTACTTATTATATGTTTTTCATCTTCCGTTTTTTCAAACCATTTTACTCTATCAAAAATCGCATCACTAAGTAAGCCATGGGGTATGTCCTTCATCGGTGAAGAACAGGTTATTGTGACTGAGCGGACAGGAAAGATTAAGTTAATTGATCTGAAAAACGGGGATGTATCAGAGGTTGCCCATAACCTTCCATACAAAACGATAGGCCAAGGAGGACTTCTCGACATAATTTTTAAAGATGGTTACGTATGGGTGTCTTACACACAAAAGATTGGAATTCTGAGATATGGTACTTCTGTAGCCAAAGGAAAATTTAACCAAAAAAAAATAAATTTTATCAATATCTTCCAGCAAAATTCAGCAAATAGCTCCGGCCAACATTTCGGGGGGCGCTTGCTTATAGAGGGCGAACACTTATTTTTAACTTTGGGAGAACGGAGTTTGGGAAGAGTAGCACAAGATCCAACAAGACATCCAGGTAGTATTATCCGAATTAATTTAGATGGGAGTATACCTAGTGATAATCCCCATTTTTTGAGTAAATCTAATTGGGGACCAGCAGTATTTCAGATTGGTGTGCGGAACCCACAAGGAATAACTAAATCTCCTAATGGTAGACAAATTCTTATAAGTAACCACGGTGCAAAGGGTGGAGACTGGATTGGAGAGATTGAAAAAGGTGGAAACTTTGGCTGGAATGTTCTTGGATGGGGTGGAGTAAACTATAATGGTTCCCATATTGGGCCAAAATGGAAAGAAGGTTTTTCTAAACCACTGAAATATTGGACACCATCTATTGGGGTAAGCGCATTGGCCGTTTATAGTGGATCTGAATTCATGGAATGGAATGATAATATTCTGGTTGCATCTTTGAAAGATAAATCACTGAGGTTACTAAAAAATTTAAATTCAAACAATATTTTAGAGGAGATTATATTTGTGGGTCTTATTGACAGAATAAGGGACATAGAGATTGAGAAAAATACTGGAAAGATATTTTTGTTGAGTGAGAAGTATTTTAGTGAAACTGGTCCTGAGGAAGATGGGCTATGGATATTAGAAAAAAATTGATAGCTTTAAGAAACATTATCTGGCAATTGAAGCTCACGTTTCTGAATAAATTCTATCAACTCCTCGTCGATGGCTTGATCAAGTTTGGGCATTTCGTAATCACTTAAAAGTTTTTTTGCTTTATTTATCGCTCTTTCGTTAAGATCTAGTCCACCTTCCGCTTCCCATTGTTCAAAACTGTCATGATGCATTAGTTCTGGAATGACAAAAGCACGCTCAAAGTTTTCTAAGGTATGTTTGGTACCCAGAAAGTGTCCTCCCGGTTCAATTTCATTCATCGCATTGATAGCCTCATCAAGCTCTGAAAAATTAATTCCTTTAAGAAATTTATGGGTAAGTTCGGCTTGCTCTGCATCGACCACATATTTTGCAAAACTTTGACAAAGGGCGCCTTCCATGTAACCTGTGGTAGACAAGATAAAATTTGCTCCAGCTAAAGCGGCACCATACAGGTTTCGAGCAGCCTCATATCCAGCTTGCGCATCAAAAATTTTAGCTGAAGTGCACGCGCCACTACAACGCCATGGTAATTTGTAATAACGAGCCATCTGGCCAACCAAAAGGTTGATCTGATCAATCTCAGGGGTTCCTGCCATTGGAGCACCTGATTTCATTGACACAGCCCCTATCCATTGACCATAAACGGCTGGAACCCCTGGCCTAACAATTTGGGCAAATGCAATACCTGCAAGTGCTTCGGCATTTATCTGGACTAATGATCCTATAACGCTAGCAGTTGTACTAGCACCACTCAGTACAAATGGCGTAAATAATACTGCCTGATTAGCTGACGCATAAACCTTAATTGCATCAAGCATTGTTTGATCCCATACTAAAGGAGAGTTACAGTTAGCGATCGAAGTCATTACGGTATTTTCGTCAATATAGTCTTGACCAAAAACAATCTTAGCCATCTCAACAGTATCTTCTGCTCTGTCTCGCGCTGTAACCATACCCATAAAGGGTTTATCAGAATGGCGCATAAGACTATAAACCATATGCAAGTGTCTTTTTGGTACAGGAATATCCATGGGTTCACAGACAACTCCTCCCGACATTTGCATTGCTGGTGACATATGACCCAATTTAGCAAAGTCATGAAAATCATTTATTGTTGGGTTTCGCCGTTTACCATCCAAATCCAATACATTAGGAGCACCATATGCTGGTGTTAATATTTGCTTTCTTCCACCTAGAGTAATGGACCTCTGTGGGTTACGAGCGCATATAGTATATTGTTCTGGGGCAGTTTTTAACAAGTGTGTAAGTAAGGATTCATCGATATGAACTCGATGTCCTTTCACACTGGCACCTGCATTTCTCCATAATTCCGCTGCTTCATCATCACGAAATTCTATACCTTTTCTCCAGAGAAGTTTCACAGTCTCTGAATGTATTCTTTCAACTTGTTCAGCATTTAATAGATCAATATATGGTATACCTCTGTCAGCTTCGGGTAGGAAGCGCAAAGATTTCTTTGTTCGTTCTTTTCGTCGAAACCCGCGACCTCTACGTATGGTTTCAGTTTCACTCATTATTAATGCTCTCTATTAAATATCGAAGGAAGTGAGAGTTGTGACATGCGTCCACCCTCCACCCTAATTACCTGGCCAGTAACGAAACGAGATTGGGCACTCGCCAGCCATACGGCTGTGTTTCCAATATCAGAGGGTTTTCCTATATGACCAATTGGATGTAATTTTACTAATTCTTTCTTTGCAGTTTCTTGATTTGGTAGATCATTTAAGTAGCCTTGATTAAGGTCTGTTTCTATCCAACCTGGAGCAATGGCATTTACTCTGATGCCCTTTGGTCCTAAATCGATAGCCATTGATGCTGTCAGTCCGTGAACTCCAGCTTTTGAAGCCATATATGCCGAATGATTTGGATTTCCAGAAATTCCCTCAATAGAACCAATATTGATAATAACTGGTGATTGGAATGTGTCCATTAAAGGCACAGTATGTTTAGCCATTAAAAATGGCCCACGTAAATTGACGGCCATCACCTTATCCCATTCATCCACGCTTTGGTCAATGAGTGCTGAATTTGTCATAATTCCAGCGTTGTTAACGAGGATACTTATAGAACCATGATTATTGGTAGTATAATTGATAAAATCTTTAACTGAGGTTTCATCTGTAACATCGAGTAAGTGCCAGCATAAATTGCTATTTTCTATCGGTTTTTTATCTCCGACAATAACTTTAGCTCCAGAGTTCACCATACATTCAGCGATAGCTCGACCTATACCTTGTGATCCACCGGTAACGATTGCAATTTTTCCTTCTAGTTGATTAGTCATACCGCTGTATAGCCTCCATCTATAGGTACTGCCGCACCTGTTATATGTTTGCTTAGGTCGGATGCTAAAAAGGCAATCAGATTTGCTACTTCTTTTGGCTGAGGAAGCCAGCCTTGTGGAATTGAGGCACGATTTTTCTCGAGAATTGATTTAGCATTTGAAGAACCGTGACCACTTATAAGCATGGGAGTATCTACAGCACCTGGATTGACTGAGTTGACGCGAATATTTTCTTTTGCATAATCAATGGCCATTGCACGCGTCATATTTACCACTGCACCTTTACTTGCACTATAGGCCACTAATTCAGAGCAACCAGTTAAGCCAACGGTTGAGCCAGTATTAATTATGCTTCCACCCCCAGATCGACGCATCGCATTGATGGAAGCGCGACACATAAAAAATGTCCCTGAAACATTGGTATTTAAAATGGAAAACCAATCTGAGTCTGATGTGCTCAGTGCATCACCACGTGTTATAACTCCAGCGACATTTGCAAGTATGTCAAGGCGACCAAATTTTTCTTCGGTGGTTGCCACTACATAGTCTGTAAATTTAGAGTCAGTAATATCTCCGATAATGCATTCAGCTCTTCGACCAGCAGCTTGAATACTATTCACTAATTTTTTTGCTATCTTTTCGCGTCTGCCAATCACAGCAACAGATGCTCCTGCCTCAGCGAGTACCTTAGCGGTTTCATTTCCTATGCCTGAGGTAGCTCCTGTAACAATAGCAACTTTTCCTGAGAGGTTAATCATTTAGAGCTCAAGACCTGCTATTCGACGCCGATTTGCAAAATTCAAGCTTACACCCCAGCCTAAAAATGGCTTGGGAGGCAACCTATTAGGTCCTTTGCCTTGTAAAACGATTTGGAGGAGGTTTGATTCTTCTCCTAAAATATATTCTGCTATGAGTTTTCCTAAAATTGTTCCACGGGCAATCCCAACCCCATTTAAACAGAAGGCGCCAAAGACATTTTTTCCCAGATCTCCAAAAGCGGGCTCCCCATTTCTAGAAAGGGAAAGAGGTCCACCCCATGTATATTCGAATTCCAAATCCAGTAGTGCTGGAAATCTATTTTTTAAAGACTGTATATGTTTCTTTTTCGCCCACAATCGATCGCGTTCTTTTGCATTTAACTCAGAGCTGTAATTATAAATATTTCTGATTAGCACTCTATCACCCCGAATTCGACGAACTGAGGTGCCGAAGGGATCTGCAGGTATAATATTCCATGTATCCTGACCTCCAAGGCTCTGCTTCTCACTCTTATTTAGAGAACGAGTAAGGCTCCCCCACGTAATTAAAGGAATAAGATTCTTTTTCTGGAATCCGAATTGGCCGGCGAAGCCATTGTTTGCAAAAACAATACTGTCTGCTATTATGTTACCCTTGGGGATCTTTAGGGAATGTGGTGAACTAAAATTAATAGAAATTACGGGAGAGTCTTCATAGAGTATTACATTTTTTGGTAAATTTGCTGCCAAACCTAAGACTAATTTTGCTGGTTGCATCATAATAGTACCTGGAGTATGTAGGCCAGATTTATAGAAGTCTGACCCTGTTAAGTTTTTCATTTCTGTTGAATTTTGCCAGGTATATGGAAGGTTTAATAAGTTCATATTTTGAGCATATGCTTCCAATTTCTTATTGCCCTTTTCAGTGGCTGCTGCATGAACTTTTCCACTTTCATCCCAATCACATTCGATATTATTCATTGTTACTATTTTTCTCAGGTAATCTTGTCCTGCACGGTTTAAAGCTAGTTGATCTTTCTCTACCTTCAAGTTGTCTGCGAAATCTTTTGCTCTAATATTATGGGCTTGATCAATCGCAAAACCTGAACTCCGTCCAGCTGATGTATTGCCGACCCGATCAGCTTCCAAAAGAAAAATTTGTTTTTCAGGGCAAAGCTCAGCCAATCTTCTAGCAGCGGCTAGACCAGTAAATCCTGCACCAATTACCACTATATTTGTCTTTAAATCTCCTTTGGCGATATTTGGGGGAGGGAGGGGAGGCAGTATCTCAAGCCAACCGTTATTTCTATCAAATTTTGGCAGTATTGGAGTTTTCATCAATTTAGCTCATGTCCATCCAAATAGTTTTAAGTTCACAGTATTGATCATGTGCTAAAAGAGATTTATCTCGTCCACCAAACCCTGACAGACCAAAACCTCCAAATGGTGTACTTGCATCACCCTCTGCGTAACAGTTGACTGAAACAGTTCCAGCCCTAATCTGACGGGCTGCATTATGGGCTGTTTTATTGGAGGCACTGAAAATGGATGCCGTCAATCCATATTTGGTATCATTGGCTAAGGCTATTCCCTCTTCTGCCGATTTAAACGTAATTATGGCTAGAACTGGTCCAAATATTTCTTCTTTAGAAATAGTCATTTTTGGACTGACATTATCAAAAATAGTTGGTTCAACAAAAAAACCTCCACTATCAGTCATTATTTGTTTTCCTCCACAAATTAGTTTTGCACCCTCTTTTTTTGCTTGGTCTATATACTTGAGTACTTTATTCATATGGCTCTCTTCAATGAGTGGCCCAAGGCGGGAAGCAGCATCTAAAGGATCTCCAACTACCCAATCAGCAACCCTTTCAAGTAAAAGTTCAACAAATTTTTCTTTTAATGATTCATGGATTAACAGACGACTATTAGAAGAACAGTTTTCTCCCATATTCCAAAAGATTGAATTTGCAGCATGGTCTGCAACAACATCTAATTCTTCAGCATCCGGCATAACCACCAATGGGTTTTTACCTCCACATTCTAATAAAACTCGTTTCAGGTTGGAGTCTGCAGAATAGCGTAAAAACATTCGTCCAGTTTCCGTTGAACCTGTAAAGCCCACGCAATCTATGTCCATATGCTCACCAAGTGCTCTTCCAACCTCTTCACCAAAACCTGGTAGGACATTTAAAACTCCATCAGGAATTCCTGCTTCAGTAGCAAGTTGAGCGAGTCGGATAGTTGACATTGAGGTTTGCTCAGCTGGTTTGAGAATCACCGTATTACCCTCAGCAAGGATAGGTCCTAACTTCCAAGCTGCCATCATTAGTGGAAAGTTCCATGGTAGTATTGCCGCCACTACACCGATAGGCTCTCGTACAATCATGGATACTACCCCTGAACCGGAAGGCGATAGTTTGTCGTAAATCTTGTCGGTAGCTTCTGCGTGCCATCGAATTGAACTAACAGTTTCTGGTAAATCAATTTGAATACAGTCAGTTATAGGCTTCCCAGCTTCTAAAGCTTCTAATTCGGCCAATTCGTCACTGTGAGCTTCAACTAATGTGGCGAAGCGTTGCATAATGACTTTTCTTTCGGCCGGAGACATCTTTGACCAAGGCCCGACATCAAACGCGTTTCTAGCAGCATTAACTGCAATATCCACATCTGCCTTTTCGCATCGTACAATCTTGGCAAGTACTTTTCCATTTGCAGGGTTTAATGTCTCAAAAGTTTTACCACTAGCAGCATTCACAGAGCGTCCAGCAATAATGGCTTTTGTTGGAAATTGTATCTTATATGTCATATTTAACTCTTATTTATAACGGGTGGATTGGATAAGCCAATCGCGTTCTTCTTGCCAATCGCGCCAGACTAGACGGTCAGCCTTTGTTCGATTGACTGGAAGTTTACTTAGAGCTAAGCGAATATCATGCCTTGCAGCGGAAGGCACCGGTGGCAATGGTTTTCGTGCTCCGCCCATATCCCGACCTGTAAGGCGGGTAGCAGCTTTCACTCCTGTTAGATAATCAATATCATGTCTATTACCCCAAAGCCAAAGGCAGATTGCTTTCATACAATCCCATAATTCCATCGCCTCGTTCAGCTTTCCTTGATCTATGAGCTCGTAAAGATTCACACATTCATCAGGCATAAAATTTGCTGCTCCCCATATCATTCCAATACTTCCAGCCATTAGGCTATACGGTGCGTATGGATCGGCTCCGTTTAATACCTTTCCGCCAATTGCAATAAGTTTTTGGATACCAGCAATGTCTCCAGAACTATCCTTTACATAATCAAGATTTTCAACTGCGATTAATTTTCGGTATAAATCCTCTGTTAGTGGTGCAGCTTGTGCTGGTACGTTATACATTATAATGGGTATGTTCACTGCCTTTGCTACAGCAGTATAGTGATATATTACCCCACGTTCGTTAGGAGGCTCCAAATATGGAGGCATGATCATAATAGCATCAGTACCTTCGTCTTGAGCATGAAGTGCACCATCTATAACTTCCTGTGTACTGAGTTCTGTGACTTGCGCGACTGTCGGCACTTTATTGTTCGCGTGTTTTACACCTTCGGAAATCAATTTCCTTTTCTCTCTTTTTGTTAGATAAGCATATTCACCAGTACCGGATCCAAGAACCAAGCCATGTAATCCCGAGGAAATCATCTCATCAATGTGAGCACGATAGACACCCATATCGATTGCACCACCATTGTTATCCATTGGCGTACACATGGCGGCTAAAATTCCTTTTAGATTTGACATGTCTTGATTCCATAGATCATTCACTAAAAGTATACTTGAATTTTGGATAGGCAAAACAAAAAATTTACTGTTTGAATAAAGTCTAGTTTAGAGATCTAAAGCAAGAATATCTTTTGATTTTGCTCATTTTAATACGAGACCAAATGAGTTTTAAGTGTTAGGCAATTTTTTTTAATCAGTGAAACTAGCTGAATGGTAACCTTGTAGGTATAGAAGCGCTGACAAATCTGAATAGTTAATAACGATTTTTGCTTTAGATTGTACAATCTTTTTTGCATGTATAGCAATACCTGATCCAGCTAATTGAAGCATTCCGATATCATTTGCACCATCGCCAACAGCAATAAATTGATCCGTTGACAATTTAAATTTTTTGCTAAGAGCTCTCATAATACCGACTTTACCATCTTTACCCAAAATTGGATGTTTAACAGTTCCAGTTAGTTTCTTATTCTTATGAATTAATTCGTTTGAATGATACTCATCAAACCCAAGCTTTGATGCTATTTCTGAGGAGAAATGTGTGAAACCTCCAGAAATTAGAGCGGTATAAACATTATGCTTTTTCAAAGTGGAAATTAACGTTTTTGCACCAGCTGACAA
Source organism: uncultured Alphaproteobacteria bacterium (assembly GCA_902600895.1). Taxonomy (GTDB): domain Bacteria; phylum Pseudomonadota; class Alphaproteobacteria; order Rhodobacterales; family Rhodobacteraceae; genus CACKLF01. The sequence continues at coordinate 29,601 of CACKLF010000001.1, forward strand.
GAAAATCCTTTCATCAATTACCTTTTTTATGGTATCTACCGAAACTCCTTTCAAATACTCAACTCTACGCCTTAGGGCCTCTTCAAATTCTAAATCTCCTTCCATGGCTTCTTTTGTGATTTGGCGTACTTGGTTGCCAAAACCAACTTCATCAGCCAGTTCATCCAAGCTTTCTTGTTTAATTACTGTACTATCCAGATCTGCGATTAAAATTTTTTTCTTTCTGTTTTTCTCTCTTTGGACAACTAAATCTATTTTTTTTGTCTGTAATTCTGACCAAATTTTTTTTAATTCAATTGGCATTGCTGGAATTTTCACATCAGCAGCAATGCCTCCATTAAGCCAGACTAAAGCCTTTCCACCCAATTGTGTGTAATATTTTGAAATTAGTTTATCACTTAATATTGGCTCTAAAGGATCACAGAGAAAGGTCGCCACATACATCTTTTGTTACTTTCTGAACGTTCTCTTCGTAACCGCAGTTTTTTTGCGATATATAAAAAGTAATCTGGAAATTGAAAATCTTTTCTTACCAAGAGTAATTTTCCGTAATTATATAAGGTAATTAGTTTTAAGCATATTAAATAAATAACATATATTTAGATTGATAAGCTATTTATATTTCATACTGGGGCAGTCCCACATACCATTTCAGCTTGCAGAGTGCCGACTAACTCAGTTACTATAGTAATTAGCTGGGATTATTTTGTCATTAAAAAGGGGGTGTTTCATGATGCCAAAGGTATTGGTCTCAGATAAATTAAGTAAGTCTGCTTTGAAGGTTTTTGTCGATAAGGGGATTATAGTAGATTTTGAGCCTGATATTGGTAGGAATGAAAAAGCGCTGATTGATCGCATAGGTGCTTATGATGGATTAGCAATTAGATCGGCCACTAATGTAACAGCCTCCGTACTTAAGTATGCACATCGATTAAAAGTAATTGGGCGGGCAGGCATAGGGGTAGATAATATAGATAAAAGTGAAGCTTCTAAAAAAGGCATCATAATTATGAACACGCCTTTTGGAAATATGATTACCACTGCTGAGCATGCAATTGCAATGATGTTCGCTGTTGCAAGGCAAATACCTGAGGCCAATACCTCCACTCATGCTGGAAAATGGGAAAAGTCAAAGTTTATGGGCGTAGAGCTCAATAATAAAACAGTAGGAGTTATTGGGGTAGGAAATATTGGTACTATATTTTGTGAAAGGGCAAGATCTTTAAAAATGAAAGTTATTGCTTACGATCCATTTTTGAGTGAAGAAAAAGCAAAGCATTTGAACGTGGAGAAAGTGGAGCTTGACAACTTGTTGAGTAGTTCTGATTTCATAACACTTCATGTACCATTAACTGATCAAACTAAAAATATTATAGGTAGAGAAAGTATTAAAAAGTTAAAAAAAGGTGTTAGGATAGTAAATTGTGCTAGAGGTGGCTTAGTTGATGAGCAGGCATTAGCAGATGCAATTGAAGATGGTCATGTAGCAGGCGCAGCATTTGATGTTTTTTCAGTAGAACCGGCTATCAAAAGTCCACTTTTTAATATACCCAATGTAATATGCACTCCTCACTTGGGAGCAGCAACAGTTGAAGCTCAAGAAAATGTAGCTATCCAAATTGCAGAACAAATCAGTGATTATTTGCTAACTGGGGCGGTATCAAATGCGTTGAATATGCCATCAATTAATGCAGAGGAGGCAAGAGTAATGAGCCCATGGTTAAAACTAACAAATCATTTAGGAAAATTTATTGGACAACTTACTGAGGAACCCATCAAATCGATAAACATTTTGTATGATGGTAAAGTTTCGTCTATGAACCTTGAGGCCTTCAATTGTTCGGTAATTTGGGGAATAATCAGAGCATCTAATCCTGATGTCAATATGGTATCTGCGCCATTGATAGCAAAAGACAGGGGGATCAGGGTTTCCACCACTACTCAAGATAAAAGTGGTGTCTTTGAAGCATATATAAAGGTTAAAGTAATAACTGAGACGATGGAAAGATCTGTCGCAGGAACTGTGTTCAGTGATAATAAACCACGTTTTATTCAAATCAAGGGCATAAATATTGATGCTGAAGTTGGTCGCTACATGTTATATACAACAAATACAGACACGCCAGGAATAATAGGTATTTTGGGTAAAACAATGTCAGATAACGGTGTTAATATTGCAAATTTTACACTTGGTCGTGCGAGTGCTGGTGGTGAAGCAATCGCTTTATTATATGCCGACCTTCCAATAACAGAAGAAATCGCGCATAATGTTTTAAAAACAGGTGTATTTAATCAGGTAAGAGCATTAAATTTTGATGTTGAATAGTTGGTTCGTATGTAGAGTATTTAGTCAAAGGTATTGCAAAATTTTAAATTAGGTTAAATCAAATTGAATTGCTCTATGACTAATGTCTTGAAAATTTCAAAAAAATTTTAGGATGATTTTTTCATGGTAAGAATTGTACTTTTAACACTAGTTATTCTTGGTTGCTTTATGATTTTTTGGATCGCCTCAAGTAGCCCTCAAAAGAAATTAAAGGTAGACTTTTTCTGTTTTACTAACCTTGTTTTTTATTTTTTGCTTTTATCTGGCGCATACATCTACGCCGCAAACGAAAAAATTGGGTTTTTTGTTTCCGTTGTAAGCATAGGAGTCATAACTTTAAGAAAGTATTTTTATGGACGCTGGATTTAAGTTTGGGTAAAAATATAACAGTAAGATGCCATATTTTTGATTTGATATGGCTGCATAAGAGAAACATAAATGTCAGTGCTTGATAAATTTAAACTCGACGGCAAAACGGCGCTGATTACTGGCTGCAACCGCGGGATTGGTTTTGGAATATCAGTTGCTTTGGCTGAGGCAGGAGCGGATATCATTGGTGTTAGCAGGTCACTCAAAAAGGGAAGTGAAATAGAAAAGATAGTCAATGGTCTTGGACGTGCATTCTATTGCTTTAATTGTGATTTTTCTGATAGATCAAATACTTTAAATTTTATTAAAAACATGGTGTCCGAAAAACTCAGTCCAGAAATTTTTATCGGTAATGCAGGTATTTTAGAGCGAGCTCCAATCGGAGATCATTCAAATGGTTTTTGGGATAAGGTAATAGAAGTTAATTTATCATCGCAATTTATTTTAGCCAGAGAATTAAGTAAAAATATGGTTAGAAATAATTATGGTAAGATCATTTTTACAGCTTCAATTTTATCCTTTCAGGGTGGATTATTTGTACCGAGTTATGCAGCATCAAAAGGAGGAGTTGCCCAACTCACAAAAGCATTATCAAATGAACTTTCAGAAAAAGGAATTAATGTTAATGCTGTTGCTCCAGGATATATAAAAACAGATATTACTACACCTCTCAGAGAAGATCCCCTCAGAGCTAAGCAGTTGATGGAGAGGATTCCTCAGAAATGTTGGGGAACTATTGAAGATATTGGAGCTGCAGTCCTCTATCTTGCATCTGATGCGTCCTCTTACGTGAATGGGGAGTTATTAACGGTTGATGGAGGATGGATGGGTCGCTAAACTTAGTGGATCAGTGGCTTGATTTATTATTTTCAATATGATCAATTAATTAAAAATTTAAAACTGGAGCCAATTTGGAGAAAGAAATTAATAGGAAGATTGCTGTCGTTTTTGTCACTGACGTGGTAGGTTTTAGCACCCTTATGGAGACTGACGAAAACCAAACCCTCCAAAGTTTTCGAGCTTGTAAGAAAATATTGGAAGACCTTTTTTCTGAGCATGGTGGACGCATATTTAATACTGCTGGAGATTCTATATTAGCTGAATTTTCTAGTGCTGTCTCCGCAGTAATTTGTGCATCAGAGTTTCAGAAACTCATCCTTGAGCGTAACAATAGTCAATCCTTACCATCCAATGGAAAAATGGAATTTCGTGTGGGTTTAAATATGGGTGATGTTATTGTCGAAGGGGAAAATTTATACGGAGATGGAGTAAATGTTGCTTCGAGACTCGAGGCTCTAGCCCAACCGAATGGGGTATCTTTGTCAAAAAGCATTTATGACTTTGTAAATAAAAAAACAGATTTTCTTTTTGATGATTTAGGCGAGCAAAAAATTAAAAATACAAATGTACATGCGTTCGATATTGTTACATCTCCAGAGATGAAGAGGCGTGGTAAAACTAATACTGATGTTGACCAATCAGTTTCAGCCGTGGGTACTTCGCATCCACCGGCGATAGCTGTTCTGCCGTTTGTTAATATGAGTGGTGATGAAGAACAGGAATATTTTGCTGATGGAATTACCGAAGATATAATTTCAAATCTTTCATCGTGGAAAACATTTCCAGTAATTTCTAGGAATTCTAGTTTTAGTTACAAGGGTACCTCTGTCCGAGCTTCTAAGATAGCTGAAGACCTTAATGTAGGTTATATTGTTGAAGGGAGTGTAAGGAAAGGTGGAAGCAAAGTTAGAATAACGGCTCAGTTAATAGATGCCAGTTCTGATAAACATCTTTGGTCAAAACGCTGGGATAAGTCTTTGGATGATGTATTCGAAGTACAGGATGAGGTTTCTGCGTCTATTGCAGCGATGGTTTCTCCTGCCGTAAAAGGCCAGGAGCAAATTAAACTTTCTAGTAAAAAGAAGGTTGATGCAACGGCCTGGGACTATTATTTGAGAGCATTGGCGTTGTATAATAATAGCAGTGGAGCCACTTCACTAACCGACTCTGATGAAGTTATTAAAATGTGCGAAAAATCAATAGAGATGCAGGGTGACTTATCTGATCCCTATGTATTAGCATGTAAGGCAATTATGAATAATATTTATAATTTAGATAAAGCTAGTGAAAGAAATAAGAATGAGGGTAAATACCATAGTTATTGCCAGAAAGCTTATGATCTTGACAATAATAATCCAGAAGCTGTGGTCGCGTTAAGTCGATCTTATAATTTAAAAAGAAATTATGAAAAAAGACTTGAATTAGCTGAAAAGGCTCTCGAGTTAAACCCCCACCATTCAGGCGCATTATTTGATTATGCTTTGGCCATTACTTCGTTTGGTAGATTCGAAGAGGCCATGGAATGTATTGAAAGATCAATTGAATTAAATCCTGTTGAGAAAAAAGGAACAGACTACATGGTTGTTATGACTAGTATAGGCTTAAAACAGTTTGATAGAGCTATAGATTTAATTGATGAAATGGCAAAAGAGGGTAGAGGGGGTGTAGGGCAAATTGGCTTTAAAGTAGCTTGCTTGGCCCACAAAGGAGATGTTGACTCAGCCAAAGACTTACTGAAAGTCTATTTGAATCAACGACCACAAGTCAAAAATTTAGATGATTATGAGAAGGTTGCTCCAACTATTGTAAAGGAAATATTGATGGAGGGAATGAAAAAAGCAGGGCTTCCAGAAAAATAGAAACCATTAGTCTTCTAAACTCAATCTTTTTAAGTTTTGTCTCATTTTTTTAACCATAGATATTATTTGTGAGTTGGCCTCCTTACCAGATTCTATGATTTTTATCAAAGCCTCAAGATCCTCTGAGAGCTCCTGACTCTGCTTATTTGAATCTATAAGCCGTATCTGGGTTTTTTTGATTATTGCCCCTAGAGCCTTACTGCGCCTTATCAAAGTACGAATATGATCGGGTGTAAAGTGAATTGCTGAAACTTCGTACTCGCCAGCTCTGGCGGTAACTGTTCGACGGCGACGCAAAATAATAGAAGCCTCTCCAAAAATTTCACTTTCACCAATGCGATTTAATTTCAAACCTTCACTTGTATATAAATCCACATGACCAGACATTACAAGAAAAGCTCCGTTTGGTTCATCCCCTGATGAATAAATAAGCTCTCCGGGTTGCCAAATGATTTTATTTCCGTTTTTATCCACTTGGAGCAGAATAAACCTATTTAAATAAATAACAATAAAAATTAAGCTGAGAAAGAGTGCTAAAATGGTAGAAAACAATCCCCAACTCGTTACCCAAATTCGTAATAAGTTTTTGAATGTAGATAATTGCCCAGTTTCCGGCAAGAGAATTTTTTTTGAAAATGCTGGTGGAGCGTTAACCCTAAAGGGCGTCTTGGAAGCATCAAATGAATTTACCAGTTTTCCTGACAATCAGGGTAGAAGTAATGTGGCTTCTGAATATGCTATGTCAAAGATACAAAGAGGAAAGGAGGATATTAGGCTTTTATTTAATGCCAAATCTGGCAGAGTTTTTATTGGTGAAAGTGGCACAGAGCTCATCTTTAGAATTATTCGTGACGCGATAGTTTCTTCTGAAGAAGGTGGCAATGTTGTTGGTTCAACCCTTGAGCATCCCGCAACGCGTAGCGCTGCAATAAGATGGTCAAAAATCTTTAATAAAAAGTATATGTCCATTCCTCACTGTAATGCTGATGGTACTGTAACGCCTCAAGACTATGAAAAATACATTAATAAAAACACTAGAGTAGCTACAATAATTCATAGTTCACCCGTTACTGGTATAACAACAAAAGTAGCCAAAATTTCTCAAACCATTAGAAGATTATCTCCAAACTGTTTCATTATAATAGATGGAATCCAGCACGCATCCCATGGAATTATCGATGTGGACAGTTATAATGCTGATGCTTATATCATTTCCCCTTACAAATTATTTTCTAGGCATGGATACGGTGTGGCATGGTTATCAGAAAGATTAAGTAAGGTAGATCATGATCATTTAATAGGAGGACCAGAGAATTCTTGGGAACTTGGAACCCGTGATGCAGGTTCATACGCCACTTTTTCAGAGGTGGTAAAATATTTTTCTTGGTTAGGATCAACTTTATCATCAGAAAATGATCCACGTATCAGAATCAAAATAGCATATGAAAAAATTAAAGAGTTCGAGAAGCAACTAATCAATTTGATGGTAGAGGGAACTAAAGATTTAAAAGGGCTAAGATATTTACCCAATCTGAAAGCAATTGGAGGTTTTGAAAATGAGAGTCGGGCAGGCCTAATTTCAATTTATAGTGATAATTTAGACTCTTTTGAAATTGTTCGCTTGCTAAGAGAAAAGAGAATACGAGTTCATGTCAGAAAAGATGATCATTATTCTGGTACAATTTTAAAACCTCTTGGCTTAAGTTCTTGTGTTAGGGTTTCTATATGTCATTATAATTCTAAAGAAGAAGTGTTAAATTTTCTAACTGCAATGAATCAAATTTGTTTTTAAACGTAATGGGAGGGGAGGGTAGATTTGGAACTAGATCAAGTAAAAGCTATAATAACTGGAGGCGCATCAGGATTAGGTTACGCAACTGCACAAAAATTTTTGGAAAATGGTGCAAGTGTTGCCATTTTTGACCTAAAAAAAAGTGCACCCGAAGGCATTTTTAGTGAATTAGAGAGTAAGTTTGAAGGCAGACTTATCTTCGTAGATGTCGATGTGACAGACACTTACTCAGTAGAAAAAGGGTTAAAACTTGCGATTGAAAGATTTGAGACAATTAACGTTTTGGTTAATTGTGCTGGTATTGCAATAGCTAGAAAAACAACGAGTAAAGATGGCGCTCATCCGTTGGAATTATATAAGAAAGTAATAGATGTGAATTTGGTAGGTACATTTAATATGGTTCGCCTTACAGCGATTATAATGGAAAGAAATAGTAAAAGTACTACTGGAGAAAGAGGCTGTATAATAAATACGGCTTCTGTAGCAGCTTTTGATGGTCAGAAAGGTCAGGCAGCCTACGCCGCCTCTAAAGGAGGGGTAGCAGCATCAACTCTTCCATTAGCGCGTGATATGGCATCTTCAGGGATCCGAGTAAATGCAATAGCTCCAGGTCTTTTCCTTACGCCAATGCTAGCAGGTTTGCCGAAGGAGGCTCAAAGTGAGTTGGCAAATCAGGTGGTATTCCCCAAACGGTTAGGTCAACCTTATGAATTTGCGCAATTAGCTCTTTTTATAGTTCAGTCGGAATACATGAACGGGGAAACGGTTAGAATAGACGGAGCAATAAGACTACCATGAGCGGACCACTTGAAGGTTTAAAAGTAATTGAGATGCTTGGCTTAGGGCCTGCTCCACTGGCTGGGCAGCTCTTGGCTGACTTGGGTGCTGAAGTTATAATTATCGATAGGAAGTTTGGTGAAGCTGACAAAACAGATATTCATAGGAGAAATAAAAAATCTGTAGCACTAAATCTGAAAACCATGTTAGGTAAAAAAGCTGCAAAAAACTTGATCAATTCAGCAGATGTTTTAATTGAAGGTTTCCGTCCTGGTGTCATGGAGAAGCTTCAGTTAGGGCCTGAAAAATTTAAGAAATCAAATCCTAAGCTTATATTTGCTCGAATGACAGGTTGGGGACAAACTGGTCCGCTTTCTAATTTAGCCGGTCATGATATTAACTATTTATCAATAACTGGAGCTCTGCACGCAATTGGACCAAAAGAAGGACCACCCATACCGCCACTTAACCTAGTGGCAGACTATGGGGGTGGGTCAATGTTCCTGATTTTTGGTATTTTGGCTGCTCTGTATGAGAGAGTCGGTTCCGGTTTGGGTCAGGTAATTGATGTTGCAATGGTAGACGGAGTATCTTCTATGATGTCGGTTTTTCATTCTGCAAATGCTAGGGGAGACCATTCTAATATAAGAGCGTCTAATATGTTAGATGGCGGGGCCCCTTATTATCGTTGCTATGAAACTTTAGATGGCAAATATTTATCTGTTGGTCCAATTGAAAAAAAATTTTTTTCTGAATTTGTAAATTTGGTTGGGCTACCGAATGAAATTGTGCAGCAGCAAAATGTTAAAGAACTTTGGGGTAATCAGCACAAATTATTGGAGAATGCTTTTAGAAAGAAAACACTTGTGGAATGGTCTGATATTTTTAAAAACTCAGATGCTTGTGTCGTACCAATTATTTCTATGTCTGAAGTTTCAGACAACAACCATAATAAAAAAAGAAAATCCTATATTAGAATAGAGGATGTATTGCAACCATCTCCAGCTCCAAGGTTTGAAAGGACACCTGCAAGTTTTCCAAAAGCGCCGATTGGACCAGGTGAAAGTAATAAGAAAATATTATCGGATATCGGTTTTTCAGATGAAGAAATCAATGCTATATCATCAGATTTAAAATAGAGTAATGCTAGGTAGAGGTATATAGTTTGGATCAAGTTTTAATTTATCGAATAATTTCTTTCACATTAGCTTCAGTATACCTCATAGAGCAGTTGTTTGGTTTTGGACATAGCCTTTATACTGGAGATTTGGGTGAAGGTTTTGGCTGGCAGTTTAGATACCTAACAATCTGGGCGTTGGTAGCTCATGTTTTAATTGGCTATGGGTTATTGCTATCGTCCATTAACAAAAATTACAAGGTAAATGATGGACTAGTAGCCATGGCGGCAGCGCTTGGCTTATATGTGGTAATAATGTATTGGGGCTTATTTTTTATTGATCCAGAATTAGTGAATGGTGATCATAAACCAGTCTGGATAAGAGAGTATTATTTACACTTGGCTGGTCCTTTAATTTTATGGGTGGATGCAGTGTTCTTAAAGAAAGCCTTAGAAAACCTTATGCAAATGATAAAGTTTAATATTACCATATGCTTTGCTTATTGCTTCTGGATTGAATTAGTCATTAGGCCACTAAACTCTGAGCCAATTGGAAGCTTTACTAATGGACTCCCTTACCCATTTTTGAACGATATGAATCCATCTGAAAGATTTGTTTTTTATTTTATATCCATATTGGTAGGTATATTGCCCATGCTAATTTCACGCCAATTAGGCAGATTTACTAAGGCTCTTAAGTATTAAAATATCACTTTAAAATAGTTTTACCTAAAATGACCTCGGTAGACCTAAAGTGTGTTCTGCAATGTAAGACAAAATAAAGTTGGTGGAGATAGGAGCGACTTGATAGAGTCGGGTTTCTCGAAATTTTCGCTCAATGTGATATTCTCTAGCAAAGCCAAAACCACCATGGGTTTGGAGGCACATATTCGCGGCATTCCATGAAGCTTCTGCAGCTAAAAATTTTGAAATATTTGCCTCTGTGCCACAACTTTCACCATTATCATATTTATTTGCTGCATTATAAACAGTCAGTCTAGCTGCCTCGGTTTCGGCAAAAGATCTTGATATCGGAAATTGTACTCCCTGGTTTTCTCCAATTTTTTTCCCAAAAACTACTCTGTTATTGGCATAATTTACCGCCTTTTTTATAAACCATTTACTATCCCCCACACATTCTGCGGCTATCAATATTCTTTCTGAGTTTAGTGAATTTAAAACCTGTTTGAATCCCTCATTTTCTTTTCCTAGCAAATCACCATTTTCTATTTCAAGGTTATCAAAAAATATTTCAGTAGTTGCATGATTAATCATTGTATCGATTGATCTAATGGTCATTCCTTGTTTTTGAGCCTCTCTTATATCAATAAGGAATAGTGATAGCCCGTCAGTTTTAGATAGTATGTTTTTTTTTGATTTGGTACGTGCAAGCAGTAGCATTAGATCTGTATGCATGGCTCGAGAGGTCCAGATTTTCTTCCCATTTATAATATATTTTGAACCTTTTTTTATGGCAGTTGTTGATATTGACGAAGTATCTGTTCCTGCATCGGGTTCTGTTACACCAAAGGCCTGTAGACGTATCTCACCCTTAGCAATCTTAGGTAGCCATTTTTCTTTTTGATAGTTAGAGCCATATTGTAATATTGCACCCATTGTATACATTTGTGCATGAGCTGCTGCTGCATTACACCCATTTTCATGAATTTTCTCAAGAATTTTTGTGGCGCAAAAAAGATTTAGGCCTGCACCACCATATTTATTGGGTATCAAAATACTCAGGTGACCACTTTTAGTTAAAGCTTTAACGAATTCTGTTGGATAGGATTGATCTTTATCTAACTTTAGCCAGTAACTCTCAGGATATTTTTTGCAGATGGCGTCTACAGAAGTTAATATTTGTCTGATTATTTCATTTTGCTCTTCCAAAGTCATAGGTAAACCTCGATGTTTAGTCTATTTCGTTTTAGCAAAATGAAATAAAGCCTTGATTTTTTATTTCAGAATGCCCCATTGTTGATTTATGGTATTCAATCATCCAGTTATTTCGCAAGTAAAATTTTCGTCATATGAGAAAGTATGTTTTGAAAAAAGAGAACTAAATAAAATACTCAATGTCTATGGGAGAATGGTGTCGCTAGGCGAATGGCGAGATTATGGCATTTCTCTTTTTAGAGATTATGCAATTTTTTCAATTTATAAAGGCTATGGTGAAAGTGCTTTATACACTATAGAGAAAAGACCGAAATATGTGAAAAGAAACGGCAAGTTTTCAATTATAGGCGTAGATGGAGCCATATTAAGGAGAGCAAATGACCTGGAAATCATTCTATCAATTTTTTCTAGAAAACTCATAAAGCTTTATAAAACATCTTAATTTCACTTTTTTTCTATGGATAAAAGTGAATAGTGCTCAGTAAGTTGAAACTAAGACGAACATTATAATCTCTGCGATCTATTTAGGTAGATTGAGGAAACTTTTTATATTGATTAGAATCCTCTTAATCAAACGTGATATAAACCAAGATGTATTCTCAACTAATTTAGCTTGGTAATTTAATAAAATTTTGATTCATGTTATGACAGTTTACTTTCATATTATTTTTTTGAAAAATGATACTTTTAAGCTATTAAATCAGATATGATTTAAGTAGGTTAGTATATAAGATCTTTGGTATGCTTTAAACTTGTTTTGTTGAAGGGATGATTTATGGAACCACTGTTAGCATGGGTCTTTTGGACTTTGGTTACGATTGATCCAAGCAACTCAATTCTAGATGGTTTGGAACGTAAATCAGTTCCTGGAAGGCATGTTTTTTCGGTTGGAGAAGTTTACGTCGATAATGAGAGCAAGGGTTATGAATTGCAGTATTCTTTATATCAACCTTTTGTTTACGGACCTCTTCAACCCTTTTATGGAATTTCGAGTACTGAAAATAGCGGCTTAATGTTTGGTGTAGGCTTTGGATACGAATATAATATTTCAGAAAAAATATTTTTAGAGTCAAGTTTTTTACCGGGTTTATACGTGAAGAATGAAGAAGTTTATCTTGGTGAGCAACCTTTTTTCAGGGCAAAATTGGGCTTGGGATACAGGTTTACAGAAAGAATCAGTGCTTCCGTCTCTTATGATCATCGGTCGAATGCTCGTTTGACTGGAGCAAACCCTGGCATGGAAACATTGCAAGCAAATGTAGGTTTTAATTACTAAGGGAATAAAAATGAGAAATTTTCACTTACCAGATAGGTCTCCTGTTTTCTCAAAATCGGGCATGGTGGCAACATCGCACCCGATAGCATCATCTGTTGGAATGACAGTTCTTAAAAATGGAGGTAATGCAGCGGATGCTGCATTAGCAATGGCTCTAGTACTTCCCATTTGCGAACCCCAAAGCACTGGTTTGTTTGGAGATTCTTTCGCTTTAGTAAAGAAAAGTGGAAGCAATGATATAATCGGGATCAACGGTTCAGGTAAAGCACCAAAAGCTTTTTCAGCTGATAAATTAAGAGAAGCCGGTTATTCAACTATGCCAAAAAATGAAGCCTTGTCAGTTACAATGCCAGGTGCAGTTTCTGCATTTGAATTGATTGCTAACGATTTTAGTAAATGGGGTTTATCTGAGGCATGTAAGCCGGCGATAAAGTACTCCGAGGAAGGAGTGCCAATTCACCCGCGTGTAGCTTTAGATTGGAACTTGGAGGGCAGTAATCTCTCTGGGGTTGCACAGCAGTTTTACTTGCTAAATGGCAAAATACCGAAAACAGGACAAATTTTTAGGGCACCAATGCAGGGGGAAGTATTAAGATATATTTCTGACCATGGTGCTAAAGGTTTCTATGATGGTGTAGTGGCCAAAGATTTTATTTCTTCTTTAAAGGAGTTGGGTGGTCCGCATGATTACGAAGATCTTTATGAAGTGACTGCAGAGTATGTAGCGCCAATAAGCGAAACTTACAGAGGGTACGAAGTGGTGGAGTTACCACCAAACGGGCAAGGAGCTACAGCATTACTGATGCTTAAGCTTCTAGAAAGATTCGATTTGTCTAGTATGGACCCCGAAGGTGCTGAGAGAATTCATTTGGAAGCAGAAATTAGCAAGCTAGCCTATTCTGCAAGGGATAAAATTATAGGTGACCCCAAGATAGAAGATATTGATGTAGAAAGCTTCTATTCTCAGTTATTCGTTAGCCAGCTGTTAGATTCCATTGATATTGAAAGAGTAAATGAGCATAATTTGATCACTTCGCATAATCCCCATAAAGATACTGTATATTTAACCGCTATTGATTCTGAGGGAATGGCCGTCTCTTTGATATTTTCTATATTTGATTCTTTTGGAACTGGTTTAGCATCGCAAAGGTATGGAATTTTATTTCAGAATAGGGGATCAGGGTTTACCCTTGAACCTGGTCATCCAAACGAGGCAAAGGCGGGTAAGAGGCCTCTACATACAATAATTCCCGGAATGCTTAAAAAAGATGGAAACTTTTTCATGACTTTTGGAGTTATGGGAGGTCAGTATCAAGCAAATGGTCATGCCAGAGTTATAAGTAATTTAATCGACTTTAATATGGATGTACAAGAGGCACTTTCATTCCCCAGAAGTTTTGCAAATGAAGGAGTTTTACAGTTGGAGCATGGATATTCTGGCAAAATTGAAAAAATATTATCAAGTTTAGGTCATAATGTGGTGCGGCCAGACAAACCCATAGGTGGGGGTCAGGTAATTAGGCGTGATCCTGCTTCAGGACTGTTGATTGGTGGCTCCGACCCAAGAAAAGACGGATGTGCTTTAGGTTTCTAAAGTTCAGTGAAGTCGATCGTTTGAGTTATATTTTCCATCTTTATGAGTACCAAAAAAAGCTTTAACTTCGGGATGGCCAATAGGTTCTCCGCTATCGTCATGAAGTAAATTTTGTTCAGAAACATAAGCGATGTAGTAACTTGTATCATTTTCAGCCAATAAATGATAAAATGGCTGATCTTTTCTGGGTCTACTTTGTTCAGGAATAGACTGCCACCACTCCTCAGTATTATCAAAAGTGGGGTCCACATCGAAAATAACACCCCGAAATGGGTGCATTCGGTGTTTCACAACTTCTCCAATCGAAAATTTAGCCTTGAGTTGCATTTTTTTTCCTGTCAGGTGAGTGAATCAGAACAAGCTTTCCGAAGACACATTAGTTTTATACAGTCATAGAAATTTTGCAATTTTTAGTCAAGGTGTGTATGGTGGTAAAAAATAATTTTTTATGTTGAGCAGAATACTAGTAAAATGATTAGATGCCTGGCACTAATGGTATTCGTTTTTGTTTCCTCGTGTTCAGTAGGATCACGTATTCCAGCTGATCAGGAAAATGCATGTTCAATTCTATCTGAAAAGAGGTCCTGGAAAAGGTACCTTTTAAGAACTGAAAAAAAATGGAAAGTGGAGCCAGCTCTAGTTCTCTCTTTTATAAAGACTGAGTCTAATTTCAGACCTCGTGCTCGGACTCAGAGGAAGTATTTTCTTGGCTTAGTTCCAACAGGGCGTATTTCTTCAGCTTATGGCTATGCTCAAGTACTAGATGGGACATGGGAACGCTATGAAAAAGCAACAAATAGAAGATTTGCACGAAGAACTAAGTTTTCTGACTCGGTAGACTTCATTGGTTGGTATGTAAATCAAACATATATTATTAATCGTATTTCTAAAACTGATGTCTACCACCAGTACTTGGCATATCATCAGGGTCATAGAGGATTTAAATCTGGAAAATATAAAAAGAGTAGTGCCCTGAAGGCAGTTGCAAAAAGAACAGCTGATACTGCATCTCGCTATGGTAGGCAGTTAAAAAACTGCTTATGACTGGGGTCTTTAAAAAAGTTAAATTCGCCAATTTTAACAATTTTTTTAAAGTGTTTTTCTTGCTTTAGCGTTGTAGAGAGCATAAAAGTTTCTCTAATTTATCATAATCAATTG
The DNA here is from genome assembly GCA_902600895.1 of uncultured Alphaproteobacteria bacterium. Classification (GTDB taxonomy): domain Bacteria; phylum Pseudomonadota; class Alphaproteobacteria; order Rhodobacterales; family Rhodobacteraceae; genus CACKLF01. The sequence goes on from CACKLF010000001.1 coordinate 44,605, forward strand.
ATGTAGCCCCACCTAAGGTTTCAATCCATATTTGCGCTTGAGTTAAACTTTCTGCCTGAATGAAATATTTTATTTTTTGTGCTTCCTTCTTCTTTGAAATTAATCTGCAGTCAGACAATGTTTTTAAATGTCGTGAAATTGTTGGCATCGTAAATGCGAACTGATTGCTAATTTGGGATGCATACATACCCTTTTTGAGTAGAAGCTCTAGTATTCTCCGTCGGGTGGGGTCTGATAGTGCAAAAAAAATTTCGTCTAAGGCAACTCTCTTGTATTTAAATCGCATCAACATTCCTTTTATCATATTTAGCCATTTAGCTAAATAAAGTATTTTAATACTTTTTGATAACAGAAAAATTTTCAAATGTGAAAAATTATAAAAAAAATTTTTTCTACAATAAAAACAGCATGTTAGGAGTACAATATATTTCATAATGTTCTTGACTTAATCTCTTGGGATTTTTAATGTGTCTCAAATAATTTTATCTCGTGGGATTTTATGGCTAGATCAAATGTGATGAGCAAAGAGCTTTCTGATGAAATAAAAAAAAATTCAGAGCAAATTAAGGCTCTTGTAAAAGAGGAGACGTCTAGATCTACTAGTAGTACTGTAAAGAAACTTCAGCACGGTAATTTAGCTTATAGGATGATGGTTGAATTGGTAGTGGGTGTAGTATTTGGAGTAGGAGTCGGTTACGGACTTGACTACCTATTTGACACCTTTCCCATTTTTCTTATCATGTTTAGTCTCTTGGGTTTTTTTGCTGGCATAAGAGTGATGTTACAAACCGCAAACCAAATCAATGCTGATAAAGAATAAAATGGTAGCTTAAACAGATAGGAGTAATACATTTGGCTGAACAAACCGAAAATCAATTTAACATACACCCAATGGATCAGTTTATAATAAAACCATTCTCTGGTGGAGGTGATTTAGCCTGGTATACCTTTACAAACCAAGCTTTTTGGATGACACTATGCTTTATTTCAGTAACATTGTTTTTCGTCTTAGGAACAAGACATAAGGCCCTGGTACCGGACCGATTTCAGGTGGCAGTAGAAATGTTATATTCTTTTGTTCACTCAATGGTGGTTGATATCGCAGGAAGAGAAGGGTTAAAGTATTTCCCTTTTATTTTTTCATTATTTTTATTAATATTGGCAGGCAACGTTTTAGGTCTTCTGCCTTACAGCTTTACTTTTACAAGTCACATCGCAATTACGGGATGCCTTGCTCTAATAGTTTTTGTATCCGTGACTTTTTTGGGATTTATAAAAAATGGGTTTAAATTTCTCAGCTTGTTTTGGATTTCGAGTGCGCCTTTAGCACTTAGACCAGTTCTATTGTTAATTGAGGTTATTTCATATTTTGTTCGCCCCGTAAGTCACTCCATACGACTCGCGGGAAACATGATGGCTGGCCATGCCGTCATAAAAGTTTTTGCAGGTTTTGCAGGAGCTATGGGTCTTGGTGCAATTGCTCCAGTAATTGCGATAATGGCCGTTTATGGTCTGGAAATGCTTGTTGTAGTGATCCAGGCTTATGTATTTACCATATTGACCTGCGTCTATCTTAATGATGCGTTGCATCCAGGTCATTAAATTGAAAATTTTTTAAGGAGATTATTATGGCAGATTCTACGGAACTTTTAGTTAGAGGAGATGAACTAATTACAATGGGCAAGTATATTGGCGCTGGTTTGGCGTGTACTGGCATGGGGGGAGCAGCGATCGGTGTTGGCCTCGTGGTCGGAAATTTTTTGTCAGGTGCATTGAGAAATCCATCGGCTTCAGCTGGACAAACAGCTACAATGTTTATAGGGATAGCTTTTGCAGAAGCACTGGGTATATTTAGCTTCTTGGTAGCACTACTATTAATGTTTATGTAGATGGTAGGGAGTAGGTATAGCCATGGCTACTGAAAATAAAGTTGAGACATCAGCAGGAATGCCTCAACTTGATTTTACTACATTTCCAAATCAAATATTCTGGATTTTGATATTCGTACTGTTGTTTTATCTAGTTGTTAGGTACATTATTATTCCACGATTAGAAGACATTATGTCTTCGCGGCAAGATTTAATTAATGCAGATATTCAGCAAGCTGAAGAGTTTAACAAAGAGGCGCGGCAGATAGAGGAGGAAATAGAAAAAACCATGGCAGACGCTAATACAGAGGCGCTTAATATTACTTCAAGTACAAAGATGCAAGTAAATGATAAAGTTGAATCTGCAATGAAAGAAATCCAAGAAACCGTTCAAAAACAAACCTTAGAGTCAGAAAAAAGAATAAATCAGATAGAAAAAAAATCTAAAGAGGACGTTCAGAAGATTGCCACGGAGCTTTGCATGGATTTAATCGCTAGGTTCAGTGATAACACGATAAAAGAAAATGATGTTAGCAAAATGGTGGGGGATCAAATTAAAGGGAACAGCTATGATTAAGGAAATTTTATTTAGCCTAGGTGCTTTTGGATTATTTTCTAAAGGCCTGTATGCTGCTTCGAAGGACGTCGGTTTTTTTGACCTAAATAATACGAATACTGTTGTTTTAATAGCCTTCACTCTTTTTATTGCGCTTTTGATATATTTGAGAGTTCCCCAGTTAGTGGCTAGCGCTTTAGACACCCGAATAGAAGTGGTAGATGGGCAAATCCAAAAGGCAATCGCTGTCAAAGATGAAAGTGTCGAGCTTTTGGCTTCTATTAAAAGGCAGCAAACTAAGGCAAGAGAAAAAGCCGCTAAAATAGTTTCTGATGCTAGAGAAAATTCAAAGCATGATTTGGATCAAATTGAAATTCAAATATCTAGCATGATTAGTCGTAAACTAAGTGCTTCAGAGGAGCAAATAAAAATGGTTGAGAATGCTGCAGTTAAAAAGATTATTCATGAGTCGGCTCAGATAGCTGTTAAAGTAGCTGAAAAATATCTTTCAGAAGCCGTCTCAAAAAAAGACCAAGAGGGTTTGTTAGACACGTCAATTAGTTCATTATCAAAAGAAGTTGGAAAACTGAAAATTTAATTTACCCTGTTACTGGTATAATGTAAATTTCAACCCTTCTGTTTTGCAATCGCCCAAGATTAGTCGAATTGTCTCCAATTGGATATGCTTCACCCACACCATGAGCTCTTATTCGAGTGCCTTTAATGCCCAAGGCAACAAGATTACTGGTCACAGTTTCCGCTCTTAAAATAGATAACTCTAAATTGTAATCTGGGGTACCGGTGTTGTCAGTATGTCCAATCACATCGACTGTTGTCGAAGGGTGGTTAAGTAAGTTTCTTGCAAGACTATTTAAGTAGCTAAAGAATTGAGGTTTTATTACTGCGCTATCGGTATCAAAGGTTATTCCCTCAGGTAAAGTGATAATTATTTGTTTGCCAGTGTTGTAAATAAGAGCCCCAGAGCCTGCCAAATCAGTTCTAAGTGACTTTTCCTGTTTCTCAAGCGCTTCGGCATAAATATTTCCCGCAACCATTCCAACCATTGCACCAACTGCAGCACCTTTATTTTTATCGTTTGATAATGATTTACCAAGCATAGCTCCTACACCTGCACCTATTAGAGTTGCAGCTGTTCTGTCATTTTGTTCGGAAACGCAGCCAAAGATCACTGAAGTTGCCAAGGTTAATCCAAGTATTTTTTTAATTTTCATTTACTAATCTCCGCAAGTATGTACTTTTTGCCTTTCTACTTATTTAGTAGACTACTTCATCTTAGGCAACTGTATTGTAAATTGAAAAGCCTTTCTGAAGATAGTCCCATTTCATGTGAAAGAAGGTCTACCTTTAGATTTTGACCCCATCTATATCCAGAAAGTTTATTTCTTTTAGAAAGTACTCTATGACAAGGAATAACCCAAGCAATTGGATTTGCCCCAACCGCGTTGGCCACTGCTCGAACTGCATTGGGTCTTCCAATCTTTTCTGCAAGGTAAGAGTAACTTTTGATTGTTGCATAAGGTATCTCCAGTAATTTTTGCCAAATTTGCATCTGCATATCAGTCCCTAATAGATGCAGCTGTACACCTTGTGATACTAAAAAAACTCTTTTTGCTATATCTGTAATAAATACTCTATCCTCTACAAGTTCACTCTTCCATGGTTTTGAAAGTTTATGTAAGGTATCATGACTACTGCTATTTTTACAAAATGCGAGCCCACACAAACCTTCTGAAGTTGCAGTCATAATCATATTGCCAAATATTGAGGAGATCAGACCCCAGTATATCTTTTCTCCTTGTTCCAATTTTCCCCTTCTCTTTGCTATTGTGAATTTATTATTCACCTTAAAGTTACATTTATTATGCGAGTACTTTTTATTTTTCATGCGAAAGGATGAAAGATTTTCTTTTTCAATGATATCATGTATGAATTTGATATTCTTTTCCTCAGTATGAGAATATATTATTTGTTTTTCTGGTCTGTCTGTCATTTTTTGTTAAGCTAATGGAAATTAATGTCAAAACTGTAAAATTATTAGTCTTGGAAAAATAATAAATGTAATTTCAAAGCTTTGGTCTATTTTAATTTTTGAAAGGCTGTTATGAGTAAAAAGTATAACGTAGTTGGTATTGGCAATGCAATAGTAGATATTTTGGGAAATGTCACTGAAAAAACCTTGGAAGATTTGGATATTGGAAAGGGAGTTATGCAGTTAATAGATATTGAACGTTCAAAATCATTATTAAATAGTCTTCAAAATATAAAGCAAACATCAGGTGGATCAGCAGCAAACACGATAGCGGGATTGGCTCAACTAGGATTAGATACAGCATATATAGGTAAGGTTAAGGATGATGATTTTGGCAAAGTATTTATAAAAGATTTAGAAAAAATAGGAGCAGTTTTTAAAACACCATTTGCTGATTATAGTATAAACCATGAGACAGGTAGGTGTATAGTAATGATTACTCCAGATGGAGAAAGGTCTATGAATACCTACCTCGGTGCTACTGAATTTCTGTCAGCTAAAGACATAGATCCTGAATTAATTAGTTCTTCTCAATACGTTTATCTCGAAGGCTATAGATTCGATGGTCCTGATAGTGTGATGGCTTTCGAAAAAGCTGTTCAAATAGCTAGCTCAAATGATGTTTCTATAGCCCTCACATTGTCGGATCCATTTTGTGTCGCAAGACATAGTCAGGCTTTTACGAGTTTGATTAAAGAAAGTGTAGATATTCTTTTTTGTAACGAAGAGGAATTAAAGGTGTTGCATGGTTCGAATGATCTAAAGCAGGCTCTGACCCAGGTATCAAAAGATGTGGAAATATTAGCTTGTACATTAGCAGACAAGGGTTCGTATGTATGTTTTGAGGGAGGTGCAACTTTAATACCTACGTCAAAGAAGAAGGTAGTCGACTCGACTGGAGCAGGTGATCTTTTTGCAGCTGGATTTCTTTATGGTTTATGTACTGAGCGAGATATAAACACTGCCGCTAGATGCGGCAATACAGCTGCAGGTGAAATAATTAGTCATATAGGGCCAAGATCGCAAGAGGATTTATTGGAGCTTTTCAGATTAGAAAAATTAATTTAAGGAGAATCTGTGCTAAAATTCACTGGCATTAGATCAAGTTTCAAGGATTAGGATCATGGACTATCAATATGACAATGAAAATATCTTTTCTAAGATATTAAGAAGAGAAATACCCAATGAAACAGTTTTGGAGACAAAACATAGTTTGTCTTTCAAGGATATAAATCCTGTCGCTCCCAACCATGTTTTAGTGATCCCAAAAGGACCTTATGTTAATTTTGACCATTTTATATCTGAAGCGTCATCAGATGAAATTTTAGATTTTAATAGTATGATTAACGACGTAATAAAAATAATAGGTGCAGCTCCCTCGACAGATGGCTTTGGTTACAGAATCATTTCAAATGCAGGGGACCATGGTTTCCAAGAGGTTCCACACTTGCATGTGCATATTATTTCAGGGAGGTTTTTGGGACCTATGGTTTTGCCGGAAAAATAAATATTGTCTAAAAGTGCTATCACATGATCAGTTCTGTTTTAAAAGGTTGTAAATAAATCATTTACGTATGCATTTTTACAGTATTGAAACATTGAGAAGATTTTTAAATCGAGTTTAAGTACACTTCCTTTCTATTGTTAATTTTTTTCTGATAATTTGCTGTTTGCTAGAATAATCTACACCCTTGCTAGGTTAAAAATCGGTTGCTATCATTACTAAAATTTAGTTCATTATTTGGAATTGTATATCATTTATTTTAATGCTTGGAGTTAGGAATATGTGTTCAAAAGCTGTCGAAGTAGAAAAAGTCACAGAAATTAAGGTAAAATGTGATGGAGGTTCAGGTGGGCACCCGAGAGTTTGGTTGCAAATTCCTCAAACAAAAAAATTTGTTGTATGCCCATATTGTGAAAAAAAATTTGAATTGATAAAATAGATATAAGAATTCTTTCGTTTAAATTAAAGTTTTTAGAGGTAAGGCTGAGAAATGGCGATACAAGAATTTGGTCCAAATGATCATATTCACTTAATTGATGGTTCTGGATTTATTTTTAGAGCTTATCACGCACTACCACCACTGATAAAAAGTGATGGCACGCCAGTGGGAGCAGTTTCCGGTTTTTGTAACATGTTATTCAAAATGTTAGAGGATACCAGTTCTGGTCCTGAAGCACCTACTCATTTAGCAGTAATTTTTGACCACAAGGGGAAAACTTTCAGGTCAGATATCTTTCCAGAATATAAAGCTAATAGACCGTCTCCCCCAGAGGATTTAATCCCTCAGTTTAGCTTAATCAGAGAGGCAACAAAGGCATTTGGAGTCCCTTGTATCGAATTGCCTGGATTTGAAGCTGATGATATCATCGCAACTTTTGCGATGAAGGCAAAACGACTTGGTGGAAAAGTGACTATAGTTTCATCAGATAAGGATTTAATGCAGCTGGTAGATCATAAGATTACACTTTATGACGCCATGAAAAATAAAAGAATTGATGAAAAATCAGTATTAGAAAAATTTGGTGTAATGCCAAAGGATGTTATAGATGTTCAAGCACTTGCTGGAGATAGTGTAGATAACGTTCCAGGTGCGCCCGGTATAGGAATTAAGACGGCGGCTCAACTCATAACAGAATTTGGTAGTCTAGATAACCTATTAGATAGTGCAGAAAAAATAAAGCAGCCAAAAAGGCGAGAAACTTTAATAAATAATAAGAAAAATATTCTCATTTCTCGAAGTTTGGTAACGTTAAGAGTTGATGTCACTTCACCGTATGAACTTAAGGAATTTACAATAAATTCACCAGACCCTGACATCCTGGTGGAGTTTTTAGAAAAAATGGAGTTAAGGACATTATTAAAGAGATTTTCTAAAAAGGTAGGTATAGATAATCTTGAGGAGCCAAAAAAGGCAAACGAAGAAGAGAGTTCAGAGTTTTACAGATATGAAGATTATGCAAAGAGAGAAATTGAAATAGAAGATTTATCTAATTTTATTGATGTCGAATACAAACTAATTCTGGATAAAGGTGGTTTTCAAGATATTTTGAAGCAAATCAGGAATGAAGGCTTTTTTGCTTTAGATACAGAAACAACATCGTTAAATGAAAGAGAAGCAGATCTAGTTGGTATATCAGTATCTATAGAAGTTGGAAAAGCATTTTATATACCGGTCGGTCATAAGAAAAACTCGGATTGTATAGATGAAGGGACATTGTTTTCAGACCCAAATTTAGATGAAAGACAATTGTCTATAGATACTATTATTGCTGAGTTAAAGCCATTATTAGAAGATCCCTCTATCCTCAAAATAGGTCAGAACATAAAATATGACTCAAAGGTATTAAAGAAGTATGGGGTTAACATAATTGCTGTTGATGATACTATGCTAATGTCATTTTGTATAAATGGGGGAAGGCATGGTCATGGAATGAATGCTCTATCTTCTCGTTATCTAAAGCACGATCCTATTCCAATAAAAGATTTAATTGGTAGTGGAAAAACTGCTATAACATTCGATAAAGTTCCTGTTGAAAAAGCTGCCATTTACGCTTGTGAGGATGCAGACATAACTTTACGGCTATGGTTAACTTTCAAGCCTCTTTTGGTAAAAAGTAAAGTCACTTCGGTTTATGAAAGCTTAGAAAGGCCACTAATTCCTGTTCTTCAAGAAATGGAGGAGACTGGTGTTTTAGTTGATCGTACTCATTTAAAAGATATGTCAAATAAATTAGCAAAAAAAATGGCAGAGTTAGAAGAGGATATTCACCGGCAAGCTGGTTTGAAGTTCAATGTTGGATCACCTAAGCAGTTAGGAGAAGTCTTGTTTGAAACATTAGGAATACCAGGTGGTAAGAAAGGAAAAACCGGTGCATATGCTACCAGTGCTGATGTTTTAATGACACTATCTGTAGATGGCTATGATTTGGCGCAAAATGTTTTGGATTATCGTCAAATGTCCAAGCTTAAGTCTACTTATACTGATGCATTGCAGGACCATATTGACTCACAATCTGAGCGCGTGCACACGTCATATATAAGTTCAGGAGCCTCTACTGGACGGCTGTCTTCTTCTGACCCAAACCTTCAAAATATTCCTATCCGTGCAGAGGAAGGTCGGAGAATACGAGAGGCTTTTGTATCAAAAGATGGCTATAAGATGTTAAGCCTTGATTATAGTCAAATTGAGTTAAGAATCCTTGCACATATAGCTGAAATAGATAGCCTCAAAAAAGCTTTTCGGGATAACTTAGATATTCATGCTTTGACAGCATCAGAAATATTTAATGTGCCCTTGGATCAAATGACACCGGATGTGAGAAGAAGAGCAAAAGCAATAAATTTTGGAGTGATTTACGGAATTTCAGCATTTGGTCTTGCTAACAACTTGCGAATTAAAAGAGAGGAAGCTAAGAGCTTTATAGATGCCTATTTCATTCGCTATCCGGGAATTAAAGAGTATATGGATAATACGGTACGAGCTGCTAAGGTAGATGGTTATGTTTCGACCTTATTTGGTAGAAAGATACACACACCAGAAATTAACTCAAAAGGCTCGGCTGGTGGTTTTGCCTGGAGAGCGGCTGTCAATGCACCAATTCAAGGCACAGCTGCAGATATAATTAAAAGAGCAATGATAAAGACTGCAAATTTTTTGCAAGGATCTGTTTTAGATGCAAAGATGATTTTACAGGTTCATGATGAATTAATTTTTGAGGTAAAAGAAGAAGACCTGAAGGGGGCTTCAAAGGAAATAAGTTTAATCATGGCAAATGCATGTGAGCCATCAGTTAAATTATCAGTCCCTTTAATTGTGGACTCAGGAGAAGGTAAAAGCTGGGCAGTAGCACATTAATTTAGGATGGACAAACCCTGCTTTAATTAGGGTATTATAAATAAAGGAAGAAAAATTTCACTCTAAATGGCCTTTTATTTTTTTGGCCAGTGAAAAAGCTGCTTTCTTACCATTCTCAAATGCTCCGTTGACTAGACCGTAAATTTCTGGTTCAAGAGCCTCTCCCACGAATAATATTTTACCAGATTCTAATCCTCGTAACTTTTCACGTGATTTGCTACCTCCTGGTTTTGCTGCTGCATATGACCCAAGTGTTAAAGGATTGTCTGCCCAGTCCGATGCAAAGCCTTTTATAAAATGCTTTTTTGCTTTACTTCCGACTAGGAAAATCAATTTTTCAATAGCATAGTCTACAACCGCTTCATGCCCATGTTCATAAAGGTCCCAGCCAAATTTCCCACCAATGAATCCCATTAAATAATTATGCCCTGTGGGCCAAGCAAGAAAATAACATCCAGTTCCAATATCCTTGCGGGCAAGGTCATATTCTACTCTGTTGTTTTCTCCTAATCCGAGACGATTTCCATCAAAAAGAAGGGGTATTTTGATTAATAAACCCATCTGGAGATCATTTATTGCCTCCTGTTTTTGAAGTGTAAGTGATGGAGTAAATTTTATTTTTTCTGCCTTCAAGACTCCTATGGATACAGTGCATATGCAGTATTTAGCCTTGAGTGTTCCTTCAGTTGTAATCAACTCAACTTGCTGTCCTGAATGATTGATTTCCTTGACTGTAGTGTTAAATTTAATTGGAAAATTGTTATTGAGTCTTGAGACTAGAGATCCCAGCCCTTCTTTAACGATATGGCTGGGCTGGCCATGCCTTGAGTTATAATAGTCAAGCGTGGAAATATCTTCCATGTCAACTGCGAAGTTTAACGCGCCTTCCCAGTTTTGGAAAATTTCACCATTACTGATGTGTGAAATCACTTGAGATGCCGGGATATCTTTGCCAGCCTTGCCTGTATCATTGATAGCTTTTTCGATAGCTTTTTCAGCCGAGGCATAGCTTTCTATAGAATGTATAGAAGATCTAATTCCATCCTTTTCAAAGGTATCTGCTGAAGAGTTGGTGTGATCTAATAAAGTAAAGCCTTCCTTTATCCCAAATTTTTTGAAAAAGTTGCGATCCGATCCGGTAATCCAAGAGCAACCATGATCAACTGGTTGCATAAAGGATACGCTTTCTGTGTACGCTCGACCGCCTACACGATTTGCGGCTTCTATTATTACGAAGGATATTCCTAGCCTGGAGAGTTCACGTGCTGCTGATAACCCTGCGGCCCCCGCACCAATAATGGCAATGGCTGGATTTGAAGGGATTTTTGTATTAATCATTCCACTTCACTAATTTCTTAAAATGGCTACTTTGTAACATAAACTAATTTCCTTCTAGAATTATTTCCGCTACTTTTTCGGCAAAAGCTATTACTGTTGCATTTAGATTTCCAGTAATCTGTGTCGGAAAAGCTGAAGCATCGCAAACTCTCAGGTTATTAATTCCTCTTACTTTTAAATTACTATCCAATACGGCAAGTTGATCAGTATCAGGACCCATCCGTGCTGTTGAGCATGGGTGGTGCCCAGAAAAGGTATTTTGATATATAGCCGCTTCAATTTCAGGATCCGATGTAGCATTATGAAACGGTGGTAATTCTCCTGAGTGGTATTTTGCTATCTCATTTTTTGACATCACATCTCGCACTACTTTTACACCTTCTGTTAGTTCTTTAAGGTCAGACTTATTTTTATAATAGTTGAGATCGATAAGGGGGTGGTCCAACGGATTATTGCTTTTTAAGCGAACAGACCCTAATGATTTTGGCCTCATCTGGTTAATATCTATTTGTATTCCTGGCTTAGCAACCTTTCTTCCTCTGGCAAAGATTTTCTTTCCAAACCTTTCAAAAAGGGGAGTAGTTTCTATAGCATGGTTAGTTAGATTTTCATCAATAATCATAGGCGTCATATAAATTTGAAGCTCTGGAAGAGATATGTCTTTAAGTGCATGAAATAGGACAGCTGAAAAAAAAGCGCCACTTCCTGGGCCATCTTTAAAAATTAACCACCTTGTCAAAAGAGAAATGGCTTTATCAAGACGTTGAAACCTGGCTAGGCTAAGATCTTTTCTGGTTGAGCCATATTGTATGGACACGTCGACATGATCAGCTAAATTTTCTCCAACACCTGGTAAATCAACATAGACTGGAATATTTAAATCTTTCAGATGAGACTCTGGACCAATCCCCGAAAGCAATAAGGTTTGAGGAGTTCCAAAAGCACCTTGGCAAAGAATAACCTCTCTTTCAGAATATATTTTAACTCCTTCTGCTGTTTCTATTCCTATGGCATTATCTTTCTGAATCAAAATGCGTTTCACATGGCAATTCTTCAATAATGTAAGATTTTGAGGTTTACTGGAAAGGTAAGCTATATTGGAGGATTGTCTAATTCCATTTTTTATCATGCTGTCAGTGCGCCCTACTCCAGTTCTGTACGGGCCATTAAAGTCGTCTATAAAAATATGCCCTGCTTTAATTGAGGCATCGATAAATGCTTTTTCAAGCGTGCCAAAGTTTCTTGAGGGTTCTGTCGCCAAAGGTCCAAAACTCCCATGCCATTGGTCTCTCCGGTATTTAGAGCTTTCTGATTTCTTAAAATAGCGAAGCAGATCATTGTAACCCCAGCCCTTTAAGCCCATTTCTGCCCAATTATCATAATCTCTTTTGACGCCTCGCATGTAAATCATTCCATTCATGTTTGAGCTTCCACCTAATCCCTTACCTCTAGGGAGATATATTTGTCGCCCAAATAGGGTTTTTTGAGGGATTGAGTTATATCCCCAGTCTAATTTGGGATTTCCAAAAACGAAACCATTTCCAGCTGGCATTTTGATAAAAAGATTTCTGCCGCCACCGCCAGCTTCGATAAGAGCCACATTAACATTAGTATTTTCGCTGAGGCGGCTGGCTAAAGTGCATCCGGCGGAGCCACCACCTAGAACTAAATAATCAAACTTTTTTTTCATAGCCCTTAAGTACTTTAATTGCGAATTATATGTAGATAGTATAGCAAGAAAGGTGTTTGTGCGAAGGACATATCTATATCTAAATTACACATACATGCTATTTCTTTTAAAAATCTGAAAGGTAACATAGCTTGCGCAGATCATAGCTAGAAGTAAGAATAACATACTATAACTAATAAAATGTAATAGAAAACCTGAAAATATTGGCCCTATAATTTTTCCAGAATTTCTGATAGCACCAACCATTCCCATTTTTACTCCAAAGTCACTTTTATTTTTATCTGTTATTATCAGAGACAAACTAGAAGGAAGTGAAAAGGCCTGACCAAATCCAAACAGAGCAGCACTCATAAATATTAATTCATAGCGCTCATTAAGTGAGAGATTTAAGAGACTCAATATCATTAAAATTAGTCCTGAGAGTATAACCCTCTCACCTCCAAAAGTATCACCAAGTTTCCCGCCCAGCGGTCTTATTAGAAAGTGGCAAAGCTCTTGTATTGTGAGGTAAGCACCGGCTTTTAAAAATGTACCGCTGTCAGATATCAAAATTTGCAGAGGTAGAAATACCTTTACAGAATATACTACTAGATGAATCAGAAACTCCAGCAGACCTGCTTGCCAAACTCTTTTATTAAATAATCCTATTTTAAATGAGGTCAAAAGGGATGCCCTAAACTTATGCATGTAATTCCTTTGTCTAAAGTTAACATTCTCTAGTTTGTCATAATCAGAGGAAAGGAATAATATTGGCATGGCCCCAATTATTGAGATAATGCCGATTATATAAAATACAATTTCTATTGAAAAGTAACTGAGTACGAGGCCTGCGGATACTGGTGCGCAAAGATATGCTGCTGACCTTGCCATCCCAAAAGTACCCATTCTAGTACTCGGGTAATTATGAGAAAGGTCAGCCACTAAAGCTAGTGAAACGGGGCCAAGAATTGCTGTCGCCACCCCATGAAACAATCTAATAATTGTCAGTTCTCCAGGACTAGAGATAAAGACATACAGGAACGGGAATATTGTGAAAAATATGCATGCAACGAGTAACCAGATCTTCCTTCCAAAATTATCAGACAAAAAGCCTACAAAGGGTTTCAAAATCATCCCAGTAATTGTCGAAATTGATAAAATAGTACCAACTAGCATCTCTGATGCACCTAAAGTAATTGCAAAATAGGGAAGTAGCGGCATTTTTCCAATCTGATAACCATACCTTAAGATAAAATCAGAAGAGAATAGGAGAAAAAGATTCTTTTTGTAGGCCATATCCACTGAATGCCTGAGGGTTTTACCAACCTGTCTTGGGAGCAAAAACGGTTTGTGCGGTAATGACTGGAGGTTTTAACTTTCCAATATCAGAATTAAATTGTTTAATCTTTATATTTACAAGTTTATCGAAATCACCCAAGACATTATCAATTTTTAAAAAAATGTCTTTGGCTACTTCTTCTGATTGTGTGGGTGGTTTGGCGTCAGCAATATTAATAAGTGAGAGTAAGTCTTTAAGAGTATCGTCCAAACCCGCCGGATGTCGTAAAACATCACTAGGTGTTTCTCTTTTTGAACTTATCAATCGCCCTTCAATAATTTCAAGACTTGAAAGAAGGTCATCAATTATTTCTTTCTTTTTTGGTGTAACTTTTAACATGTGATCTAATTGTTTTCTCATTAAACGACTGCGATTAATCGCAATATTTAATTCTGAAAGTTTATCAACTATTTTGACAGCCAAACTGTATTGCTTTCTGAGATCACTTTTTGATGTGTTTATTCTAGGGTCTTTTATCACCTCGAAGGACGTATTTTGAGACAAACCATTAACATTCAGTTCAATAGTGTAAATTCCAGGCAAAACTTTAACACCTCCTCCGCCAGCTAATTTTGAATTTTTAGAAAATGGTTCATATTTTCTAGTAATTAGAGACTCATCTTGCCGAGTGGGTCCCTGCTGGCATAAATCCCAGACAAACTTATTTAGACCTGGCACAATATCTAATTCATTTTTACTTTCATCGTCATTGTTAAATCTTATTATCTCTTTTCCCGAAGGGTCCTTAATAATAATTGCTACTTTGCTTTGGTTAGCTTTACTATCTAGCCAAAAGTATATAATTGCTCCGTTTGGAGGGTTTTCTCCGGTATCTAAGTATTTTCTTTCTTTTTTTCCGTTAGGTAATTTATGAATATATGATGCACCAGATACCCCAAATGCTGGACTATAGTCTTTACCATCACCATTAAAAATTCCCGAACTCCAGTGAATATTTTGTCTCACCGTTTGTGGTACAGGGAAAAGCTCAAATTTGGATTTAGTACTTATCTTTTTGCGTAAAACTTCTATATTATCAAGAATCCAAAAAGATCTGCCGTGCGTAGCTACAACAAGGTCAGAGCCTTTGACCTTTAAATCATAAACTGGTACAACTGGAAATTTTCCAGAAAGCCTATCCCACTGCCCCCCGTCATCTGTTGAAATGTAAATACCTGTCTCAGTTCCAACAAACAAGAGTCCTGGGACTTTTGTATCGGATCTAATCACTCTTGTTATTTCGTTTTTAGGAAAATTTTTATTGAGCTGGTCCCACGTTTCTCCACCATCTGATGTTTTGAACAAATAAGGCTTGTAATCGGATAATTTGTATCTGGTTGCTGCTAGATAAATAGTGTTTGGATCATGAGCAGAGATTTCTATATTTCCAATATATGCCCACTCGGGCATATATTTTGGAGTAACCTCTTGCCAATTTTCACCACCATTCCGCGTGATGTGAACAAGCCCATCATCTGTGGCTGCCCAAATTTCACCTTTATTATGACTAGATTCTACAACAGAAGAGCATGTAGCATATTGTTCTGCTCCAGCACTATCACCAGTCAAAGGTCCGCCGGAAAAATCTAACTTCGACTGATCTTGGCGACTCAGATCAGGAGAAATTTTTTCCCAACTCATACCTTCGTTTTGCGATTTAAAAACATGATTGCCTCCAACGTATATTATATTTGAATCATGAGGTGAAAAGAGAATTGGAAAAGTCCATGCAAAACGATATTTCAGATCTTTTGGGGCAAAACCAGTTTGTTCCTCGGGCCAGACATTTATTAATTGCATTTGACGAGTTTCGTGATCATACCGCTGAAGTGCACCATTACCTCCTGGACTAGACCCAACAGCACCAACATAAGTGATATTTGGATTTTTAGGGCTTACAGCAATGAAACCGCTTTCTCCCGTACCGGGCAAAATGTTATCTGCCATAGTTATCATACCCCATTCTGCTTGACTGGGAACTGATATTGATGTGTTGTCTTGTTGTGTTGCATAAACTCTGTATGGGTATTGATTGTCAACATCCATACGGTAAAACTGCGCTGTATTTTGGTTGTAGATTGTAGACCATGTTTCTCCACCATTGAAAGAAACACAGGCACCTCCATCATTTCCCTCTATCATTCTTAATGGATTGTCCGGGTCAATCCACAGATCGTGGTTGTCTCCATGTGGTGTCGTAATTTCAAAGAAGTTTCGACCACCGTCGATAGATTTCCACATCTGAAAGTTTGTAACGTAAACTATATCAGCATTCAATGGATCTGAAAAAATATGAGTATAGTACCAGGGTCTATGGATTAGGTCCCGGTTTGGGCAGACAAGTTCCCAACTTTCCCCATAGTTTTGAGAAGCATACAAACCTGTATTACTATCATCTGCTTCGACAAGGCAGTAGATTCTTCCTTGCTTTGCAGAAGAAATTGAAACTCCAATTTTTCCAAGTAATCCTTTTGCAAATCCCGTATTGGAAGACACTTCTTGCCAAGTATCTCCGCTATCCATTGATCTATAGAGACCGCTTCCCTCACCACCAGATGATAAATGCCAAAACTGTCTTCTAGCTTGCCAGGTTGATGCAAAGAGGATCCTTGGATTGCTCATATCCATTGAAATATCAATTGCTCCAGCATCCTCATTTATGAATAAAACTTTTTCCCAACTTTTTCCACCATCAAGACTTCTATAAACGCCTCTATCTTTATTTGGCCCAAAAGCATCTCCAAAAGCTGCCACAAAAACTATATTTGGGTTTTGTGGATGTACTCTAATTTCCCCTATATGCTTTGTATTTTGTAGGCCAATGTGATGCCAAGTTCTCCCAGCATCTTCCGACTTGTAAATCCCATCCCCGTATGAAACATCAACTCTAATAGTTGTTTCTCCGGTTCCAGCATATATGACGTTAGAGTCGGATGGAGCTACCGCTAAGGCCCCAATAGTTGCAGTATTGAAAAATCCATCAGAAATGCACTCCCAATAAGTTCCTCCATCAGTAGTTTTCCATACTCCTCCAGCGCATGCACCAAAATAAAAGGTCATGGGATCCGAATAATCTCCTGCAACTGCAACTACTCTTCCACCTCTTGGCGGGCCTATGCATCTCCAATTTAATTCACGCGATTTGAGTATTTCTTCTTTATGTGGCATTGAATTTCCTTGTATTAAACTTTTAGTACTGAGCAGCCAATAGTTCTCCGTGCTGCTAAATCTTCATGTGCTTTGGCTGCATCTTTTAATTGGTAATGTTGATTTATAGGAATAGATAACCCATTTTCTATTGCTTGGAAAAGTGGTGAAGCGATTCCCTCAATTAATTTCCTGTTCGCTGTGTGTGGACCCAGGCCTGGTCTTGTAAGATAAAGTGATTTGGGTGCTAATAAGGAGATTGGGCATGGAGGGGGTGTTCCAGAGGCTGCACCGAATGAAGCTAATATTCCGAAGTCTGAAAGGCATTTAAGGGATCTTTCAAAAGTATCTTTTCCAACGCCATCATAAACTACAGGAACACCCTTGCCGTCAGTGATTTCTAAGACACCCGTTGAAAAGTCCTGTTCTTTATAATTTATTATGTGGTCGCATCCAAATTTTTTAGCAATTTCTGCTTTTTCTTGATTACTCACTGTACCAATTACAGTTACTCCCATTTGCTTGAGCCACTGACACGCCAATAGACCAACTCCACCTGCAATAGCATGAAACAAGACTGTGTCTTCGGTTTTTACCTGGTATGTTCGATTAATCAGATATGAGACGGTCAACCCCTTTAAAAGCATGCCTGCTGCAGTTTCGTCTGAAATATTTTCTGGGAGCTTTATTAGACGCTCCGATGGGAAGGTACGTTGTTCAACATATGATCCCGGCTGACCCATAACATAACCTACTCGGTCTCCCAATTTGAAGTTTTGTACGTTTTGACCCAGATCTATAATTTTACCTACAGCCTCCATACCTATTCCTGTGGGAAGTGCTAGTGGATAACTGCCAGAGCGATGGTAAATATCTATAAAATTCAATCCTACCACGGATTGCTCGATATGTACGTCATTGGGACCCATTTCTTCTAAACTAATATTTCCCCAGCGCATAACCTCTGGTCCCCCATGCTCATTAATGATAATTCCCTTAACCATAAATATCTCCCTATTTCTCTTTTCAATCCTCTGAAAAATATTTATAAAATACAAGGTATATTCTCTGATCATCGACTTTTTTTAACAAATAAGTTTTTAAATGGACAACAAGCCCTCAAAGCCTCTTCCAGAAACACTACTCAAACAATTTCAGAAGTGGAAATCTACTCAATTTGAAGAATACAAATACCTGCATAAAAAGCTTTCCGAAGAGGGCCAAAGTCCAGAAGCGATGATAGTCTCTTGCTGTGACAGCCGTGTCAATCCAACATCAATTTTTGATGCAAATATTGGTCAATTCTTTATTCATCGAAATATAGCTAACCTCGTACCTCCTTGTGAAATTGATAATGATCATAGTGGAACCTCAGCGACACTAGAATACGCTATAGAAAATTTAAAGATTTCACATTTAATTATTCTTGGTCATTCGAGCTGTGGTGGAATACGGGGAGCATACGAGTTGCATAAAAAAAATATTTTGGGTGGTGATAAAAAAAATATTTTTTTACAAAAATGGCTAAAACTTTTATTGCCCACCATAAAAAACCTAAACAAAAATTTGCCCTCTGAAGAAGCTATTTCAGAACTTGAAAAGTTGTCTATAGTAACTTCCTTAGATAACGTGCTAACCTATCCTTTTGCGCGGAAGGCGTTTGAAAATAATACACTTTCAATTTATGGGTTGTGGCATAATATTTCATCTGGAGATTTGGAGCAGTACAACCCTGAAACAAAAAATTTTGAGTTAATTGAGTGATTTAATATAAAGTGTTTTTATAAATTTTGTTAACTTGCTCTTCGTCAGCTGCTAGCGATTTTAGGCCAGTTTGGTCTTCTAGAATATTGTACAAACTTTCAAGTGGTCGTTCCTTTGGCCAATTTTCAGGTTGCCAAAGTGATGATCGTATCAGAGCTTTCCCACAGTGAAGGCCCACAGTCTCAATCTTTATTTTTGTCACTGTTTTTGGCACCCGGTTTCTAATTTTATGACGATCAAGAGTCTTTTTATCTCTTGATATTTCAGCAAAACCTTGAACCCGAAGGGTTTCATTTACGTTTGGTATAAAAAATAAAAGAGCTACTCTAGGGTTAATTAGAATATTGAGTAAACCATCTATTCTATTGTTTCCAGGTCGATCAGGTATTTCAATTGTATTTTTGTCAAGTATTTTCACGAAACCGTTTGGATCACCTTTTGGTGAAAGATCAAGAGACTCATTATTCGAAGTTCCCAAGATCAAAAACGAAGAATTTTTTATAAATCTCTTACTATGTTTATCTAAACTGGGTAAAATTTTTTGTGATGCTCTCTCAGATGGAAGTCCATATAATTCTCGAAGTGTTTTTGCGTCCATTTACAATACTCTAAATAAAAGAAATATTTTTTTCACTTAAAATTATTTTCTGGTATAAAGGAAGTATAATACTAAATCTATTAGTTCTAAAAAAAAAAATAGAAATAGGATAAAAGTTGGTCTGGAATACATATTTATCTGGTGAGATTCATTCGGATTGGCGAGACGAAATTATTAGTGGCTGTAATCATTTAGACGTTATATTCACCAGCCCTGTTACCGACCACGAGGCATCAGACGACTGTGGCACTTCAATTCTTGGAAAAGAGGATAAAAAATTTTGGCATGATCGAAAGGGTGCTGGAATAAATTGTATCAGAACCAGAAAACTCCTAATGAGTGCTGATATTGTAGTAGTTAGATTCGGTGATAAGTATAAGCAATGGAATGCTGCATTTGAAGCAGGTTATGCTTCAGCACTAGGTAAGTCTTTAATTATACTTCACTCAGAGGAATATCAACACGCCTTGAAAGAGGTTGACGCAGCTGCACTCGCAGTCGCTTCAAGTACAGAGCAAGTAATTCAAATTCTATCTTATGTTGTTAATGGCAAGTTGGATTAGTATATGAAAAAATATTTTTTATATGTTCTGTCTATAATGTATTTGACTATTTTGCCTTCTGTAGTCATGGGAGAAAACATGCTGATAGATAATTTTTCCAAAAAACCCAAAAATAAGTGGCAGTTCTTTACAGATCAGGTGATGGGTGGAGTATCAGAGGGAAATGCAAATATTATATCAGATGGTAATGAGAATTATGTAAGGCTTGAAGGATCTGTCAGTACGGCTAATAATGGAGGCTTTATACAAATTAGAGCAGATATAAGTGCCGCAAAAAAAGATACAAAAGGTATAATAATAAAGGCAAAAGGAAATGGTGAAAACTATTATATTCATCTGAGGACTGGTAGTACAGTTCTGCCCTGGCAATATTACCAAATGAGTTTTCCTACCTCTAAAAATTGGAGTGAAATAAAGTTGCCTTTTGTTGATTTTGAGCGATCCAGCTCTTGGATCAGTAAAAAAGTAACTGGAGATAAAATAAGAACGATTGGAATAGTTGCCTATGGGAAAAACCATAAAGCTAAGCTAGATGTATCTTATCTTTCGTTTTACTAAAAAAGTAAGTCAGCACTGTAACTACTTCAATTATCCATCTTTAGTGCAGTTATAAATGCCTCTTGAGGTATTTCCACGCGCCCAAACTGGCGCATCTTCTTCTTACCAGCCTTTTGCTTTTCTAAGAGCTTTCGCTTTCTTGTCACGTCACCCCCATAGCATTTTGCGGTTACATCTTTACGAAGTGCTGATATTGTTTCTCTTGCTATGACTCTTCCACCAATAGCTGCCTGAATAGGAACTTTAAACATATGCTGAGGTATTAAATTTTTAAGCTTTTCACACATAGCTCTTCCTCTAGATTCAGATCGAGCTCTGTGTACCATTATCGATAGTGCGTCTACTGGCTCCTCATTAACTAATATTTGCATTTTTACCAAATCATCTTGTGAGTATTTATCCATTTGATAGTCGAAGCTTGCATAGCCTTTCGTGACTGACTTAAGCTTGTCATAAAAATCAAAAACTACTTCGTTTAAAGGCAAATCATACACGACCATAGCTCTTGAGCCGGCATAGGTTAGGTCTAACTGGATTCCGCGTCTATCTTGACAAAGTTTCAATACATCCCCTAAATATTCATCGGGTACCAAAATGGTAGCCTTTATTCGTGGTTCCTCTATGTGGCTAATCTTTACGGGATCAGGCATATCTGCAGGATTATGAAGTGGTTGCATAGACCCATCGGTAATGTATATTTGATAGATAACGCTTGGCGCAGTTGTTATAAGCTCGATATTATATTCCCTCTCTATTCTATCACGCACTACCTCTAAATGGAGCAATCCCAGGAAGCCGCAACGAAATCCAAAGCCAAGAGCGGCTGAAGTCTCCATTTCATAAGAGAATGAGGCATCATTTAGAGCCAGTTTATCAATCGCATCTCTCAAATTTTCAAAATCTGAGGTGTCAACGGGGAACAAACCGCAAAAAACAACGGGTTGAGATGGTTTATAACCAGGCAATGGAGTTGTGCATGGACTCTTTTCATGAGTGATTGTATCGCCAACTCTTGTATCTCTAACTTGCTTGATTGATGCGGTCATAACCCCAATTTCTCCAGGCCCTAAAATTGGGATGTCTTCCATTTCAGGTGTCAATACTGCCAATTTATCTACATTATAGGTAGCACCCGTTTTTATCATTCTTATTTTGTCACCTTTTTTTATTGATCCGTCTATAATTCTAATGAGTACTACCACACCAAGATAAGCATCATACCAACTATCCACTAACATTGCTTTGAGTGGAGCTTCTAAGTCTCCCTCAGGATGGGGAAGTTCATTCACTATAGTTTCGAGAACATTTCTAACACCCATTCCAGTCTTTGCAGAGATCTCTACAGCCCCACTAGCATCTATTCCAATAACATCTTCAATTTGGGTTTTAACTCTTTTACAATCAGCGGCTGGTAAATCAATCTTGTTCAGTATTGGGACTATCTCATGGTCTGCGTCTATTGCGGTGTAAACATTTGCTAAAGTTTGTGCTTCAACACCTTGCGATGCGTCTACTACAAGTAAAGAGCCCTCAACGGCTTTCATGGATCTTGAGACCTCATAAGCAAAATCCACATGGCCAGGGGTATCGATTAAGTTCAAAATAAATGATTCTCCATTTTCAGATTTATAATTCAATCTCACAGTGTTAGCTTTAATTGTTATTCCCCGCTCTCTCTCTATATCCATTGAGTCTAATATTTGGGCTCTCATGTCTCTGCCAGAAACAGTATGAGTTTCTTCAATCAATCTGTCAGCTAGAGTTGATTTACCGTGATCAATGTGGGCAACTATTGAGAAATTTCGTATTTTTTTTAAATCAACCATAATTTTTGACCTTACCAAATTCTCTGGAGGTTAAAATTTAGTTATTGCATATAAGTTTTTCAGCTCTTCAGTCCTAAATTTTCATCAAGAGGGGGACTTGGTTGAAGTAATTTGTCTCTTAACTTTTAAGGCGTTGGAAGATAATAAATGATCTTTTGCTTTCAGTAAGAATGGATCAAGACCGCCTTTGGCATCCACAGTGCGTAAAGTGGAAGCAGCAACTTTAAACTTAAAAGACTTACCTAATAATTCTGAGCTAAGAGTAACATTGCTTAAATTAGGAAGAAATCTTCTCTTAGTTCTATTTTTTGCATGGCTTACATTATTACCAACTTGAACAGTCTTGCCTGTTAATTCACACTTTCTAGACATAATTTATCACTTACCTTAATTTTCTGAAAACTTCTAACCTTCATTATATTATTCGTCAAGACAAACATTTTTGTCTTAATTCAATAAAATCAACCATCAAAAAGCTAAATTTCTGTATCATAAGATATCATATTATCACTCATTTCAAGATGAAGATTATTAAGAGAGTAGGGGTTTTCTCTAGCTATTTTCTCATTAAGCTCTATACCTAGTCCAGGCTCTTCAGGGGGCACAATAAATCCAGTGTCCCAGATTATGTCTTTTGAAATAAGTTCTCTTTGAAAACCTTTGCCAGTTTTAATAGTTTCTAAAATTAGTAAATTTGGGATACTTGTTCCTAAATGAATATTTGCTATCCACTCTATTGGGCCTGCATACAGATGTGGTGCAATTGATGCATTATATGTTTCAGCTAATACAGAAATTTTTTTTGCTTCCCAAATTCCACCCACTCTACCTAACGCGGGCTGCAAAATGTTCGCCGCACCAAACTTTAGTACCTGACTAAATTCCTGTTTCGTTGTGAGCCTCTCCCCAGTTGCTATTGGTATTGTGGTAGATTTTGCAACCTTTGCCATTTCTTCAGGGTTGTCTGGTGGTATAGGTTCTTCAAACCATAAGGGGTCGTAGAGTTCAATTTTCCTTGCTAATCGACATGCCCCTGAGGTTGTGAATTGGCCATGAGTGCCAAACAGAATGTCAGCTTTATTACCTATAGCCTTTCTGATTTCCCTGCAGAAATCTTCAGTTCTTTCCAAATCAGACATACTTGGTTGATGACCGTCAAAAATAGTATAGGGTCCAGCAGGATCAAATTTGACTGCAGTAAAACCTAACTTAATATATTTTTCAGCTACTGAAGCTGATGCTACAGGGTCAGCATAAAAAGTATCTGGGTTTTCATTATCATTCGGATATAAATAAGAATAGCTTCTCAGACGACTATTTACTTTACCACCCAGAAGTTTGTAAACTGGCTCGCCATACATTTTACCAATGATATCCCAGCACGCTATTTCCATACCAGAGAATGCACCAATTATTGTGGGGTCTGGGCGTTGGGAAAATCCGGAAGAGTATACCTTTCGAAACATCAATTCAATATTACGTGGATCTTCATCGTAAAGGTACCTCTCGAACACATCGAAAATAATACCTTTCATTGCTTCAGGACTTACCGACGATGCGTAACATTCTCCATAGCCAATTATTCCACACTTTGTGGTAAGTTTAACAAACTGAAAATATTTTCCACCAATGTAAGGAGGTTTATTTCCAACAATAAAAACCTCTAAATCTGCTAAGACTGCCATTTTACCTCACCAAAATCTTAGTCAAAAAACTATGACATTTCGTTTGGCATCTCCACGTCTAGTTTCGTCTATAGCATCATTTATATTCTCTAATGAATATCTACCACTAATTAGCTCATCAAGGCGATAATTTCCTTTCCGCCATAAATCGATTATCAGGGGTATGTCTTCACCTATGACAGTTTGACCCATTTTGGAACCCATTATACTTAAATTATTTCCAGCCATATCTAGAACATCATATGGTATAAGGGAATCTTGAGATGGGGGCATACCAACCAAGACAGCCGTTCCTCCTTTTTTTAAATATTTCAGTGCGTCTTCGAATAACCTTCCTACTCCTACCGTTATAAATACGTAATCAACACCCTCTCCAAATGTAAGTTCCATGACTTGATCTTTTAAATTAGTTGAATTGCCATTTATGCAGTGGGTGGCGCCAAACATTTTAGCTATGGCTAATTTTTTTTTTGAAATATCAACTGCTATTATTTTTGAGGCTAAATTGTGTTTTGCTCCTTGTAAAGCATTCAACCCAACTCCACCACAACCAAATATCATTGCGGTTTGGCCCTGAGAAAGCCTAGCTGTATTTTTAACTGAGCCAAAGCCAGTTATTACACCACATGCTAATAACGAGGCTACGTCAAAAGGGATATCATCCGGCAATTTAACACACTGGCTTTCTTGAACAACGACTTTTTCTGCGAAGGCTCCTACTTTTATTCCACGGACAAATTTTTCCCCAATTTTGTTTGACAGGGGTGTATATTCATCATCCCACTTAAAATTACAGGAAGTAGGATCTAAGTTAATGCATGAGGAGCATACACTGCAGCTTCTAATTAATGTCACGAGGACTTTGTCTCCTAATTTCAAATTGTTAACCTTTGTGCCAATTTTTGTTATGTAGCCTGAGGCCTCATGGCCATATATTGCTGGTAATTTATCTTGCCAAATACCGTCCATAGAGGATATGTCTGAGTGACAGATTGCACTTGCCTTTAAGGTCACCTCAATTTCGTTTTCCATAGGATCATCAAGGCTTACATTTTCAATAATTAAAGGTGATTTATAATCTCTACAAACCGCTGCCTTCATAATGTATCTTTCTTTTCCATAAGAATTCCCTGTAATAGAGAATAATGCAAGAATATTATCAATCTAGCTTCTTAATTTCTAGTGCAAAAAATTGAAGTTTATAATTTGCGCTATTAATAATTTTTCCCTATTAATTAAATCTGCCATAATTTTTATTTGGGATACGTAAATTTGTGCGGAATTGTTGGAATAATAGGATCAACCTCAGTTCAATCCTCAATTATTGAAGCTCTGGAAAAGCTTGAATATCGTGGGTATGATAGTGCAGGCATTGCAACAATTTCAGAAAATGAAATCCTTTGTAGAAGATCGGTAGGAAAACTTTCATGTCTAAAAAATGAATTATCCAATGCCCCTGTTCTCGGGAAGATTGGTATTGGGCACACCCGTTGGGCCACTCATGGTGCTCCTTCAATAGATAATGCTCATCCTCATCAAGTTGGAAAAGTAGCATTAGTTCATAATGGGATAATTGAAAATTACAATGAGCTAAAGGCACAGATTATAAGTGAAGGTGGTATAATGGTGAGTGAGACAGATACTGAAGTTGTTGCTGCTTTTTGTAATATGTTTTTAGAGTCTGGTATGAGCCCAGAGGAGGCTGTTTCTTCTACTTTGGGCCAACTGAAAGGTGCTTATGCACTATGTTTTATCTTTGAGGGCAATGAAGATCTAATAATTGCGGCCAGAAAAGGAAGTCCTTTAGTCGTTGGGTGGGGTGTTGAGGAAATGTTTGTTGGGTCAGATGCTATTGCGTTGGCTCATTTGACTAACCAATTGACTTATGTAGAAGAAGAAAATTACGTGGTAATTTCAAGAAAAGAGGCAAAATTTTTTAACTTTGAGGGAAAAGAGCAACCTTCAAAAAAGGTATTTGTCAATTCTGAAAGTGTACTGGTTACAAAAAGTGGTTATAGACATTTCATGCATAAAGAAATTAATGAGCAAGCTTCAGTAATATCTTATGCTCTTGGTTCCTACACAAGTTTTGATAGAAAAAGAATACTTTTACCTAACCAAATACCAAGTTTTGCAAAGATGGATCGTCTAATTATCTCTGCCTGCGGTACTGCATTCTTGGCCGGTCATGTCGCAAAGTATTGGTTTGAAAAAATTTCTGGTCTACCATCTGACATAGATATAGCATCTGAATTTCGATATAGAGAGCCCATAATATCCAAAAAAACTGGTGCTATCTTCGTTAGCCAATCGGGTGAAACAGCTGATACATTAGCTGCGTTGCGGATGGCAAAATCCAACTCAATTGAGACAATTGTAGTAGTAAATTCAGAAAATAGTACAATGGCCAGAGAGTCAGATATTATCATGCCAATAAAGGCTGGTGTTGAGGTAGGTGTTGCCTCTACAAAGGCTTTTACCTCTCAATTATTAGTGTTGGCTGCACTGGTCATTGAAGCGGCTCGACAGAGAAAAAAGATCAGCCCAAAACAAGAAGAAGAGTTTATTAACCAATTATTTGCAATACCAAGGTTAATAAATGAGGTTCTTTCTAGAGAAAATGAAATAATAAATATATGTTCGGAGCTCGCAAATGCTCAAGATATTCTTTTTATTGCAAGAGGTCCTCTTTATCCACTCGCTTTAGAAGGGGCTTTAAAACTTAAAGAGATAAGTTACATACATGCCGAAGGTTATGCTGCGGGTGAGCTAAAGCATGGGCCCATCGCATTGGTCGATAGCAGTGTCCCCATAATATGTTTCGCCCCAAGTAATATTCTTTATGACAAGACGACAAGCAATATACATGAAGTTATCGCAAGGGGTGGAAAGGTTATTTTAGTATCAGATAAAGGGGGTTTAAGTGATTTTAAAGGAGACGTTTGGAAGTCTTTTGAGATGCCTTTTTCTGAACCTTTCATTCTACCCATACTCTACGCATTGCCCGCCCAATTACTTGCATATTATTCAGCTATAGAA
Source organism: uncultured Alphaproteobacteria bacterium (assembly GCA_902600895.1). Classification (GTDB taxonomy): domain Bacteria; phylum Pseudomonadota; class Alphaproteobacteria; order Rhodobacterales; family Rhodobacteraceae; genus CACKLF01. The sequence goes on from CACKLF010000001.1 coordinate 71,464, forward strand.
AAAGGTACGGACGTAGATCAGCCTAGAAATCTGGCTAAATCAGTGACGGTTGAATGATGGGGTTGTGTGGATTTTAGGAGATAATCATTGAGTAGAAATATTGTAAAAATTCTAGATAAAGGGTTTTCCGATATCTCTGCTGGCGAGAAAATGCTGATTTCTTCGCCAGAAAAAATTTCAGATTTTATTTTTAACATACCCAAGGGTTCTTATTTAAGCATTAAAGAACTTAGGCGTGGACTAGCATTAAAAGCAGGAGCAGATAATACTTGTCCAGTAACAACGGGGATATTTCTGAGGATGGCAATTGAACAGCATAAAGATGATGTAACTTTCCCTTACTGGAGAGTTGTTAATGAAAAACACCCTGTAGTGAAAAAGTTAAACCTTGATGAAAATCAAATAAAAAAGAGGAGAGTTGATGAGGGAATACCATGCTAAGAAAAACCCACACAACCCCACAAATCGTTCACTGTGGAATAGTTTTAGAATGAACTATTATGGTCAACATTACATTCATAACATCAAATTTTCAGTACAAAGTTCTAAGTTAGGAATATTTCGTTTAAGTGATGAACGATTTAAAAGGTTAGATTTGATGAATTTTCTATCCAAAAATGGATATTCTTCAAAGCAAATAAGTGAATTCTTTAAACTGAATAATATTAAAACAGTTCGAACGAATAAAAATTACACACCAAAAGATGTTTGGGGTGGTTTGAAGAAATATAGAAAACGATTAGAAAGATATACAAAAGATAGTGTGAGATTAATTAGTGAAGATATACAAATTATCTTTAAATCTAACTGATTATAGAATTTATAAAATATACACAGGTGATATAAATTATCGATTTTATTCAATAATTTTCACCTAGTTTATTTGTTAATTCATTGTAAAACTTCAGACCTATTTCTTTTGGAAGTCATTTAATAAATCAGGGTGGGTTTCTGATAAAAGATTTCAGTTGGTGAATGATTGAATATTTTTTCTTTTTTTTTAATATTTTATAAAAAATTGATTCAGGTCATTATGAAATTATATTTTAAGTTCTTTAATTTATTGATTATTCCTTTTCTCATTAATGGTGCTGCCTTTTCAGACATAAATAAAACAACAGACCGTTATATAAGAGATAAATATGGTTGTATGATAACCACACAGGACGGAATAAAACCCAAATTCAGTGAGAAAGAAAATGTATGGGTGAGTTCGATTCAAGGTTATGCTGATTTAAATCAAGATAAAATTCCTGAAATAATAGCAGGTTATGAACATGAATATTCTAAAAGAGGAGGTGTTTGGGCACGTACTACTTATCAATATGGTTTTTACAGTACAGATCCAAAATTTGTTCACCCATCTGGTACAAAGTTCCTAGCGGCAAGAACTATGCTTACTCAGGATTTTAATGGGGATGGCAAAGATGATGTTGTCTTTATCCAGCACGGACCAGATTTTGCTCCCTATGTTCCATATAGAAATGAAATTCTTTTAAGTCATAAAAAAGGATATAAAACTTTTTACCTACCAGGTGGAAAAAGTTTATATCATGGTGGTGCTGCAGGAGATTTTGATAATGATGGTGATATAGATATAGTCACTACACCAGGTTCAAATAACGAAATAAAAATTCTTCTTAACAATGGTTTTGGAAAATTCTCTGTAAGAAATATTAAAGGTTTTGGTCGAAATTATAATGTTAAAACATGGGATATAGATCAAGATGGAAATCTTGATCTGATCTTTGATGGACATGATGAAACAGTTACGATTTTATGGGGTTTGGGTAATGGTAGGTTTAAAAATAGTGGTATTGAATTTTCTCAATTAAATTCATTTGATCTTCTACAAGATGCTGTTTTTCACAAAAAAGAAAATGGAAAAACAGATGTTATCATTGTATCAAGCAATGGCATTGATAAAAAATCTGCACCTTATTTTGGATATTCTTTGGATAAACTTACTTTTAGTGGAAAAGAATTAATAGAAACCATTTCATTAGATAAACTCATAACATCCAGTTGGGGTGGTGACTGGATAAATTTCATTCATGCTTGTGATTTAAAAAAAAATGGAACAATTGATATTATTTTTGAAAATAGTGGGGCATTAGGGAGATTCAGAAATTTAACAAACAAATATCTTTTTTTGGATAAAATTATATGGGAAAATACGGGTATTAAATATACAAGACATTTGGTTTTTGACCCTAACGACCATCTAATTCCAAAAGAAATTATTCCTCCAAACTTTTTTGGTGAAGATGAGATAGTTAAAAATTTGGGCATTTCTTTAAAAAAATATTTTCCTACTCAAACCTATGCACAAAAACCAAATGAGGAAAAGTTTTATATAAAACATAAAGGAATTATAGAAAGTATTTTTAGTGGGAAAACTATTTCAAATACAAGCGTAGCAGTAGAAAACGATCCCAACAAAGTCTCTCCACGTGTCAAAGAGATAATTGATAAAATGAAAAGTAATAAATCTTCAAAATAAAATAATTAACTAATTTTAAAACATATTTACCAAAGTCTTATCAACCACCTCTAGACTAAAATCAGACCATTGCTCTGGATACTCTCTTTCTAACTTCTCATCTTTCAGTCTTTTCTTCTTCACTATGGAATGAACATGAGCACCTCTGAACTTCTTTCCACGAACTGATAGATATCCATTCATGTTTAAACATTCTGCAATTTGGTCAAAGGTCTTTCCTTTTTTTCTTTTTTCAGTGATTGTCTCATAAAGGAAGAATTGGTATTGTGAATACTGAGGAACATTAAGAGCAGGGTGACGAACGGTTATGGTGAAGCAAAAGAATGCGTCAGCAGGGAAAAGTGCATACCCACAACGCTTCTTATCCACCGTGGAGTGATTTTGAGAGGTGAATTTGCCTACTTCCTCCGTTTCCAAATTACCCAAAGATTTAACGACCTAATCATTCCCTACAATCCAAGAAACTGGTCTGAGGAACAACAAGAGACTCACGACCTTATCAAGTCTCTTCATGATGGTGGTCTGCGTTATCGTAAGATTGCACAGCACTTGAATGAGAAGGGTATTAAGACTGCGAAGGGTAATGTTTGGAAGAATACTCAAGTCTATTCTGTTCTAAAGAGATATGAAGAGAAGATGTTCCGACAACAAATCGCAACAACCAAATACGAACCAGTTTGGTCAAAAATGTGGTTGGAATATGCCTGATTATAAATTGTTTACATAAATTAACCTCTAAAGTTTTAACTATTAGAGAATTATGGATTTGAGATCTGAAAAGCATTCCGTTTTATACCCACACAGTTAAAACCACTATTGTCACAAATAGTAATTTTGGTCACCCCATTTGTTGCAAGCGCCGGTGCGATTATGTTCGAAGAATACGGAATGGAAGCAATTGATAGAGCGATAAGTACTAAACCAATTAATATTGCTTTTTCGGTAGTTAGTGGTTGCATAATAACCTCACTTTCTTTTGGTTTAAAAAAATCAAATTTCAAAATTTTAATGATTAAAATACCCGAATTGTATATCTGTCGAAAAAATTTAATGAATTTTCATCTATTTATAAACTACTATGATTTTTCTATTCCAATACCGGTTATTAACTTACCCCTAAATCTTGCTTCTCAGTATATCAAAAATCTTTCTCTTCCTTTGTGATATCTGTCTTTACTAACTGTTTTTCAAATTGCTTAGTTATCATTCTGATAAATTGTAAGGATTCTGGTAAAACCTCCTCAACACACTTATTTATCCTTTGCCGGTCTGTCAGAGAGTCATACATCGCTATAAGCATTCCATTTTCGTCTAACCACTTTTGATGCTCGGGGGTTGATACTTCCCACGCGGCATCCGTTATTTCATCCCAACTTGTTTGGGAAGGGAATTCAACCTCACCTTGGTCAACTGCCTTCTTCATCACAGCAAATAGTTTTTTTACTTCGTCCGCATAGGGAGCAGCACCTTCCTTTAGACAAATTGCTTTAAAGTTCCTATAATTTGCATAATGTGGCGCTAGGGCATCGTGTATGAAACCACTTTGCTCGTCATTAAAACCTTCTATCCTTCTTGCGAGTCTCTCTTCTTCCAGTCTTCTCTTTTCTTCGTCCTCTGCTCTTTTTTCTTCTGCTACTCTTACTATCTCGTCTTTGATATCTGCTAAGTCACGTAAACCAAGGTTAAATCCTATAATATATCCTTTTGTTGTTTGGCAGCGTTCAAAAAACAGATCATCAGGCAAACTATTATTTTCATCGAACCTCTCTTGATAAATATCTATGAAACCGTCAATCTGCTGAAGAAAATTAAATGTATTTCTCATAAGACTTGTATAGTTTCCGACTGCTGTAGAACCTAAAGATTCTGTTAACCATTGCTCGCAACTAGAGAAATTGGCGCTTAATAGCGCTACAATTACTATTGTTAATTCATGTGAATCAGTTGCAATATTTTCATAATTACGTTCAATAATTTCTCCGTGTAAAACTCCCTCAGAGAAAGCAAAAGCATCACCACAAATCGCATCTAATTCTTCACTTGAACTGTTTGCTGTTCTGTTAGATCCTTTCATAAAGGTTTCTGAGAACAAGGGGATTTTTTGTAACTCTTCAAGTTTTGAGGTATTGAGTTCTGAAAAGTTTTCCACATAATTTGTATTCGTTATTGGATCGATAAAATCAGCACATTCTAAAACATTTGCATATAAGGACGCCATTTCAACAGGTGAGAATGTTTCAGAGCGTACTACAAGTCCTAGTACTTTGGTTATATTAAATGGACTACTATTGAACTGTGCATAATCGAGTGAATTAATCGCTGATCCCTTAATTGGAATTGCCAAAAAAAATAAACTAAATATTAAACTAGTGATTACTCTATTGATCATTCGCATATCTGCAGGAAAACCTCCGTTAAGATTGATACAAGCAAGTTTATACGGTATACTTTATATTTCAATTTAAAAATGGAAACTGCCTTAATGATATCATGATTACTGTATTCACCTCTCTAAAACACTCAGTGACGGTTGAATGATGGGGTTGTGTGGATTTTAGGAGATAATCATTGAGTAGAAATATTGTAAAAATTCTAGATAAAGGGTTTTCCGATATCTCTGCTGGCGAGAAAATGCTGATTTCTTCGCCAGAAAAAATTTCAGATTTTATTTTTAACATACCCAAGGGTTCTTATTTAAGCATTAAAGAACTTAGGCGTGGACTAGCATTAAAAGCAGGAGCAGATAATACTTGTCCAGTAACAACGGGGATATTTCTGAGGATGGCAATTGAACAGCATAAAGATGATGTAACTTTCCCTTACTGGAGAGTTGTTAATGAAAAACACCCTGTAGTGAAAAAGTTAAACCTTGATGAAAATCAAATAAAAAAGAGGAGAGTTGATGAGGGAATACCATGCTAAGAAAAACCCACACAACCCCACAAATCGTTCACTGTGGAGTAAGTTTCAAAGGACACACTTATAGGAGAAAAATATGAATTTTGGTCAAGCCGTTTCAAGTTGTTTTTCAAATTATGTTACCCTTTCAGGGCGAGCATCGCGTTCTGAATATTGGTATTGGTGTTTATTCGTTTTTATTGGAAGTTTATGCACACTTATTGCTGATGGTTTTATTTTAGGAAACATGGAAACCCAACCAATAAATTTGATATTCGCTTTGGCAACTTTTTTGCCTGGTCTTGCAGTGACAGTAAGAAGGTTACATGATGTTAAAAGAAGTGGTTGGTGGTTATTAATATCGCTAACTGGTATTGGTATTTTGCTATTACTATATTGGGCAGTTCAACCCTCTATTGATGAAGAGAATAAATACTAATGGTCTTAAGTGCGTCCTTTGCAACAAAGTCCGTCACTATGGAATAGTGCTATGGGTATGCAAATTTTTTATTTGTATGTCTTAATTTAAATTTAAAATGAAATAATTTATAAAGATGACTCATATATGGAAAGATTAAGTTAGATGCATTTATTGCACAATATAGTATCTGTAATTTTTTTGTTTGTATTTTCGAATGCTCTATATGGTAAAACTATTCAAATTGCTTTCACTAAAGATGACTCCTACAGCATCGAAGTTGCACATGTCGATGTTGCTGATACCATTGAGTGGTTACCCAAAAACGAGGGGCACAATGTAGAGTTTCTTATAGGTCCAAATGTTAACGCTTTGCCAAAAAAGTCTGTATTAAATGCTTTCTACGCTGTAACTTTTGATTTACCTGGACTTTATTTGTATCAATGTACCCCACACGGTCATATGGGTATGCTAGGTTTAGTGGTTGTAGGGAATGACTTTCATAATCTAAAAGATATCAGGGAACTAGAACTATCTAGGGTAGCAAAGTCAGTATTGCAAAGATTGATTAGAATTGCGGAGTCACATTAGCAAACAATCTAGGCAATTTTTGAACATGTAGACCAAGTTTTATCAATCACCGCTAAACCAAAGTCAGATCAAACCTCTAGATTTCTTTTTCTAACTTTTCATCTTTCAGTCTTTTCTTTACTAAAAAAAATACATATCTCTAGAAATATTCTGACAATACTTTTTAAGCCTAAAAAAACAGTTCTTGCACACACATTTAGGTCTAAATGTCTATCTAGCGATCAAAATTATGAATTCCAGTTATTTATCAGCTTTAATGAGTTTTAGGGTCAAGACCAATATTCTTTTGATATAGTTTCAATTACTTCCTGGCTTTCCAATTCAACTCCAGCATCTGCTCTTTTTTTTGTAATATCTTCACGTTTAACTAAAATCTCAAAGTTTGCAGGGTTTTGTACTTCAGTGATGTCAAATACCTTGGTTTCATCCGAGTTTGTTCCAGCCCATAGAATTTTTATCCCAAGTTCATTTAAGTCAGGTTCAATTTCCTTGTACATTTTCAACCAGGTATCAAAACCTTTAGTTATTTTAAAAGTCGAAAGAAATTTCATTAAGGTTCTCCTTATTAACTTTTTAGAATGTTATTTTTAACATTAATAACTATTTCATAGCTATTTTTTTAAGTCTACCTTGAAATCATAAGAAGAAGATAGCCATAAAAAGTTCAAAGCATTTTAAAAAAAATTTGCTTTACGCAGCATATGATAAATACTTAAAATGAAATGCTATGAAAAATGGAAGCCTTTTTTATTGTAATAATCCAACCATCAACTGCTTTTCAAAGGATCTTATCAGGTTTTTGTTTTCCTCTGAACAATCAAAAAGGAGTAGAGCTATATGCTTGTTGGGACCCATTCCAGACAACCTGATCACTTTTCGCAATTTCGTAGGATTCAAAGCATAGATATAAGAGCTTAAATATTACTCGAACCAATGTGGGCTGTTATAAAAAACACTACCTATCTGTTAAAAAAGTGTGGTTTCAAGTTCTTTTGTCCCAAAGCATAATTTTGTAAGACCTACAATAACACACATTTGTTTGTACTGATCTTCAATTTCACCTTGGGAAAATACTGGTTATGAGAATGACATTTTAGAGAAATTAAAAGCAACAGTTTTTTGAAAGCTTCACATCTGCAACCTCTTCCAAAACTAAGAAATGAAATTTATTTTACATTTGAATAGTATGAAATTTAAGTAACTTACATAGCGTAATGCAAAAAAGAACTTATGCAAAAATGCTAACAAGGTTGACACAGCCCAAGACTTAGAAGAGTAAGTTAAAGATAAGAGCAAAGTCTGGAAAACAAATGGTATCATGGCTAGACAGAGTTAGAGACGATATAAAAATAAGATAAAAAAAATCTTAGAAAAATGTGAAATAAAGCATTTCACAGGTTTATTAGAAGTAAATTATTTGTAAATATACCAGTTTAAAAATAAGTAGAAGCTATTTCCTAGGGGGTGTTGTGTCAAAAGTGCTTACACCTTCAGGTATTTGATGAAAAGGTTGTTTGTCAATGCAATATATTGCCGTTTGAGGTTTAAACCAAGAATGATCGTCTAGGGTTCCCACTTTGACCACCAACATACCTGGTCGCGGTGGACTTTTAACACAAATATGAGTTCCACAATTAGCACAAAAATACCTAATTCTAGGTTTGTGTAAGTCTTCCCTCGCAAAAGTTTTTAACTTTCCTCTTGTAACTCTAAATTTATCTTCAGAAATAATTATTGAAGCGTTGGGCTCACCACCTGATAAATACCGACACTCCCGGCAGTGGCAAAGAATTTGAGAATGTATTGGATCATCAAACTCGAATTCTACCTCTTTGCAATAGCATCTGCCTTTATATATCATAGAATTTGTCTCACTTATTTCGTATTAATTAGTATAGATTAGACTTAAAATAATCGTTAAACGCAACCAAAATTCTAATTTCAATTGAAAGCAACATTTTTTAGGTTTTAAAAAATAAAGTTTTTTAAAAAGCTAGGAAATAGTTTTTTATAAGAAATCAAAAGATATTGGCAAAGCATTTTCATGCCAGTAATAAATATAATATAAATTGAAAAAAACATCTGTTTTGGCAACTAAATTTGGGAGATAAATCTAATGAATGCGACTAATGTGGTTTCATTAACCTTTAAAAATAAAGAAGCGATGAATCAGTTTCTCACGATGTATAATAATAAAAGTCCACAATTATTTCCTGAAGCGAAAATATTAATGATGGTTAAGATCACTGACACAAACTGTTTAGGCATTTCTGTCTACCCTGATGTCGAAAGTCGAGATAAATCTAGAAGACTTGCAGAAACTCATATATTAGGAAAGTTGAGCGAGCTTTTTGAGGAGGATTTCAGGCTAACTGGTGAAGTAGTCGTACAGCATATTCGTTAAAATGGAAAGTAATTTGTTTTCGAAAGCTATTTTACGGGACAAAACTCAAAAAAAGCGTTATGGTGTGATGTCACTATGTTAGATTATAAAAGCCCATTAAAAGATGTTTCTTTATTAGTTTTTGTGTTGCTAGGGGACGATACAATATTGTGAAGAAAATTGTATTGATTGTCGCTTTAGAGGTTGAATTACCTCAAATAGAGTTGCCAAACTTTAAAATTGAGTATTGTGGCGTTGGAAAAATAAATGCAACACATAAGACATTAGAAGTAGTAAAGAACGACAATCCTGATTTGATCATAAACTACGGAACGGCTGGATCTTTAAGAAGAGACTTAAAAGGCTTGTATGAGGTTTCTAAATTTTTACAACGTGATATGGACGCAACTCCATTAGGTTTTAAGATTGGTGAAACACCTTTTGATAATATTACAGAAATTGACTTTGGCAGAACTGGTTTGTCATGCAGTACTGGCGATAACTTTGTTATTTCACCACCATCATTAAAAACTGACTTAGTTGATATGGAAGCCTATGCTATTGCCAAGGTCTGTTGGTTAAGTGGTATTGATTTTATGTGTTTTAAATATATTTCGGATGATGCAGATAGTTTTTCACCTAATAATTGGGACAAAAATATTGGGTTTGGTAAAGAAGCTTTTAAAAAATTTATTTCTGACTTAGATTTTTTAGATCACATATTTGCCACATAGAGGAATTAACATGAAGGTCAATTTGCATCATATAAACTTATCAACAAATAATGTTGAAAAAATGAAAAAGTTTTACAAAAATATTTTATTTTTAGATGATATTTATGATGATCTTCCAGAGCTCGAAAAGAAAAAGGGTTATTCCGGCAATGTTAGTTTTGTTGGAGATGGAAATATCCAGACACACATAGCGGAAAAAGATTTAGAAGTTAATTTCAAAACAGGTCACTTCATCAATCCTGTTGAAAAAGGTCATATTGCATATAGGACTGATGATTTAGATAAGTTTAAGGAGCATTTAAAGTATCACAAAATTAGATTTGCAGATTGGGAAGAAACTGCAGTTTCCGGCTGGAAGCAGATCTTCTTTTATGATCCTGATGGTAATATTATTGAAGTTCACGAAAAAGTTTCAAAGTGACAAAACCTACTTGAAAGGAAATTTTCATCGAAGATTCCAAGCTTATAAACTATTCTACAGCAGATTATAGTTAAAAGCTGATATGGAATTATCATTCTATAAGTGGAGAGAAAAAAGAGATACTCTAATGCCAATGCTTAAAGCTATAGGTCTTTTGAGGTTTTCTATTTTACGAATATGGAACAAGGATGGTATATTTAGACTTGGTTACTTATTTGAGTATAAAGACGAAGCAGCATACAAAAGCTGTCAGGAAATATGGACGAAGGAGGAAAGTGACATAAAGGCCAACTCGCCAGTCAAAAATTTTGCAAACCGTGGGGTAGTTCTTAAGGATAACTATTAGGATCTACTTCTTTGGGAAAAAAACATAATTGAGACGAAGATAGTGATCAGCAATAATCCTTCACATCCCATTATTATTGCAACTTGAGAAGTTGAAATATTTTTAGACATTAATTGGATATTGGCTGACCCAATTGCGCCGGTTCCAATTGCTAAAGTTAATAGACTAAAAATAGATGATCTAAGTTCTTCGGGAGCTTCCTGGTAAATAATTGTGCTTTGCATTGCTGAATATGCTGCAGTAGAAACTCCGAAAGTTACAATACCAAAAATAAATAAAACCAAAGTTTGTGCTCCAGCTGATACAATTACTCCTACCAAAAGAAGTGCTAACATTAATTTAAACCAGAAAGTCTTATTATCTGGAGAAAAAGCTGCAATAAAAATACCGCCTATAAAGGCGCCAATGCCCTCAATTGATGTGAGAAAACCAATTCCTAGGGATCCAATACCAAAATTTTCAACAAGCAAAATACCAATCAAAGCAACAAATGGAAGGCCAAAAATATTAAACACTGGTGTTAGTGTTAAAACAGTAAAAATATGTTTATTTTTGAAAGACACTTTCAGGACCTTTTGCACCGTATATGCCATATTACGGTCCACAAATTGTCCATTTTTTCTGTCCTTATGTGCAAATAGTAAACAGGTTGATAGAAAATAAAGAAAACCCAACGTCAATAAGGTGTACTGGTTGCTTAGGTAGGCTAGTGTTAATCCGCCTATAACTGGTCCAATTACTCGCGTAGCATGGGTTGATAGGACATCAATAGAGATACCAGTAGGGGCGAGCCTCTCGGGCAGCCCGTCACCCAGCATTCTTCTACGGAATGAAAAATCGACACTCCAAAGTATTCCACTTAAACAAGATATTAAAATCAAACCTGAGACGTCAGTGGAAAAATCTTGACCAATTAAAAAAGAAAAAAACATACAGGTAATGAAAATGGAGCCTGTTGAAATAATCATAATGACCTGTCCTGATACGAGTGGACCAACGAAAAAAAAAATGATTCCTGCTACGCCTACAAAAAGTAATCGACAAGTTACAAAAAGCGCAGCTAAACTAGCATCTTCAGTATATTTCCAAGCAATCAGTGAGAATGCTAAGACTTCAAACCATCTCGCGATACTGGTCAGCAGACCTGCAATAAATAGGTCTCGAAATGTTCTAAAGTACCAAATATCTCTAATAAGATGGCAGCCCATTTAGTTGGCAACTTCAAAAAATAAGATCAATAAGCTCATCTTTTCCAGTATTAACTTTATATTTGACTGGATTGGTAGAACTAATTACTCTTCCTTTTCTAATAACATAAAGTCTAGGGGGTTTGAGCCTTAACGCCTCTAAAGGGTTTTTGCACTGCAAAATAACTAAATCTCCATCACAACCTTTTTTAAGGCCATAATTATCAATGTGCATTGTCTTTGCAGGGTTTATTGTAACAGCTTTGAAACATTCCTCCATGTCTTTTACCCCAGTCATTTGGGCAACATGCAAAGCCATATGAGCAACTTCAAGCATATCGTGAGATCCCAGAGGATACCATGGGTCCATGACACAGTCATGACCAAAAGCAACATTTAATCCAGCCTTAATTTGCTCTGGTACTCTAGTCAGGCCTCTTCTTTTTGGATATGTATCGTGCCGTCCCTGTATAGTGATATTAATCAAGGGGTTAGGAATTATATGCAGATCTGCTTCTAAGAGTAGTTCCATCAGTTTAGAAAAGTAATAATTATCCATTGAATGCATTGAGGTAAGGTGAGAACCAGCTACGCGACCTTCAAGACCTAGGCGAGTTGTTTCAAATGCTAGTGTTTCAACATGTCTTGATAGGGGGTCGTCGCTCTCATCACAATGCATGTCTACCAAAAGGTCTTTTTTTGCAGCAAGCTCACAAAGTGTTTTTACTGAAGACGCCCCATCAAGCATAGTTCTTTCAAAATGTGGTATTCCACCAACAACTTCTACGCCCATTTTTAATGAGGTCTCAAGGTTTTTTAAACAGTTGGCTCTATACAACCCATCTTGAGGAAAAGCAACAAGTTGGATGTCCAAGAACTCTTTCATTTCATTTTTAACATCGATTAAAGCTTCAACAGCCATCAGGCTATCACCTGAAACATCTACATGGGTGCGGATACCTAAGGTGCCTCTTGCTATTGACCATTTACATAGTTTTCTAGCTCGATTTTTAACAGCATCAGGAGTTAAATCTTTTTTTAATTCTCCCCAAAGATTAATGCCTTCCAATAGAGTGCCACTTTCGTTAATGCGTGGTAAGCCATAGCTCAAAGTGGCATCCATATGAAAATGACAATCTATAAAAGGTGATGTCACAAAATGCTCTTCAGCGTTAATTTCTGGTATATTAGATATTTGAATATTTTTCGATAACTCAGCAATTTTTCCATTTTTAATTAAAATATCAATTTTTTCCTGATTAAAGTCCAAGCAGTTTCTAATTACTAAATCATTCATAATTTCCTCACATACTAGTGCCTCTCACCCCTTCTAAAAGGAATTAAGAGAGCTTTTGGGTATCTTGTTTTTTTTGCTGCAATAATCATAGCAATTATGCTCAAGAAAAAAGGCATCATTAGGAAGAATTGGTAAGGTACAACCGCACCCGCCAATTGTTGAGCTCGTACTTGATAGGCATCAAGACCTGCAAATAAAAGTGCTCCTAGAAGGGCCCGTTCTGGTTTCCAGGTAGCAAAAATAACAAGTGCTATCGCTATCCAACCTCTTCCATTTACCATTCCAAAATAAAAAGCGTCGAAGGCAGACATGGTTAAATACGCTCCTCCAACTGCCATTAAAGCACTTCCTAAAATTACTGCTACTGATCTTACAAATAAAACATCAATACCCTGTGCTTCAAGTGCCATCGGATTTTCCCCAGCCATTTTAATTGATAATCCAAAGGGAGTGGAATTTATCAACCAAAAAATAATTATTACGGATGCAAGTGCTAAATAGGTGAAAGGTGTATGTTGAAAAAGAGCTTCGCCAAAAAAGGGAATATCTGAGAGTAAAGGTATATCAAGGGGCTGAAAAGGTTCTATCTTCGGTGGGGTGGTAGAATATGGTAAGATTAGTTTAAAAGAGAAAAAACCTAATGAAGATGCTAGCATTGTTACACCTATTCCGGTTACATGCTGAGAGGCGCCCAAATATACTGAGAAAATTGCATGTATTAATCCAAATATTGCACCTACAAAAGCGGCGGCCAGAATGCCAGAATACAGCCCAGCCCCTTGGTACACTGCCATCCAGCCAACCATAGCACCAATGGACATTATCCCTTCAATTCCAAGGTTAAGTACCCCTGAACGTTCACAAATCAATTCACCCAGAGTAGCGAAAATAAGTGGGCATGCGATTCTTATTGTTGCTGCCCAAAATCCTGCTGTAAAAAGTATTTCAATAAAGTCAAAGATCATGACCTCTTTTCTCCAAACACTATTCTATACTGGATTATAACTATACTTAGAAGGACAAATAATACTGTCAGAGCCACGATAACATCTGCTAAATAGGTTGGAACATTCATTGCTCTGCTCATAGCGTCTGCACCAACATAGATTGACGCTAAAAAGGTACCAGAGACAATAATTCCTATAGGATTGAGGTTAGCAAGCATCGCAACCGCTATACCAGCGTATCCAAAGCCTGGTGACAAATCCAAGGTTAAATAACCTTTTAAACCAGCTGTTTCTGTTACTCCAGCCATTCCTGCCATTCCACCACTCAGAAGTGCCACTATAATTATTGTCCGTATTACAGGTATACCAGCATGGTGGGACGCTGAAGGGTTTATGCCAACAGCCTTAATTTTGTATCCTAATATAGTACGGGACATTATGAGCCATATTGTTATAGCAGTGAAAATTGATATTATAAAACCAAGGTGTAATCTTGTTCTGGGTAAAATTTGAGGTAATACCCCTTCATCAATTACTGATGCTCCTTGGGGCCATCCAAGGGACATAGGGTCTTTCCAGGGACCTTCAAGGAGGTAGCCAACAAGCAGTACAACAATAAAATTTGTTAGTAGTGTGGTAACTACTTCATCAACCTTATAATAATTACGAAGCAAGACAAGAGGGAGAAGCAGCAAACCTCCAGCGAGTGCACCAACTAAAAACAAAAATGGTATCATCAGAAAATTTGGCAACTGTATAAGACCAGTTCCAAAAAAAGTCACAGCGAGTGCTCCAGCATAGAGTTGACCTTCAGCCCCTATATTCCAAAATTTCGCTCGAAAGGCTATGGCTGCTGCTAAGCCTGTAAGAATAATTGGTGTTGCCCTAGCTAGAGTTTCGGCAATGGCATTTTTAGAGCCAAAGGCTCCTATAAATAGTTTGTAGTATGACTCGAGAGGACTCACTCCAGCCAGTAATATTAAAACACTGGCTACAAGGAAGGAGAATATAACAGCTCCCATAGGGGCAAAAAATGCCAACCTCCGAGATATGAAATCTCTTTGCTCCAATCTAAAATCAGCCATCAAAGCTTTCCCCTGCCATCATCAAACCAATTTTAGAACGATTTAATTTTTCTGCACCAAAACTATTTGAGAGGCTACCGTTAAATAACACTGCAATTTTGTCAGAAAGCATAAGTAGTTCGTCCAAATCCTCTGTAATTAAGAGCACAGCGTTTCCCTTTTTTCTGACTTCCAAAATTATTTTCTGTATGGAGGCAATTGCACCTTCATCAAGTCCGCGTGTTGGTTGACAAGCAATTAGAAGTTTTGGACGTCTACTCAACCAACGTCCTAATAAAAGTTTTTGAACGTTTCCTCCTGATAACAGTCTGGCAGGCTGTTGCAGAGATTGGGTTCGAACATCATAAGTACTACAAAGTAAATGCGCAGAATTCTTACAATTATCACGATTTAACCAGCCTAATGGAGACCTTACTTGTAGATCATTTGTCTCTGTCATTATTGAATTTTCCCAGACTGACATATCCCCTATCAATCCATCAATATTACGATCCTCTGGTATATATGCCACTCCAAGATCCATAAATTGTTTTGGGGTATATGAAGTAATTTTTTTTCCCAAAAAAAACATCTCGCCATTTTTAGGTTTCAGATGGCCTGCCATCATTTTTGCCAAAGGAATTTGTCCATTTCCCGTTACTCCTGCTATACCAAGGATTTCTCCTTCAAAAAGACTTATGTTTATTTCATTTAAGCCTTTACTGGAATCATTAATTGCGTCACAAGAAATATTCTGGAGCCGTATTACTTCAGAACCTTTTTTGACAGCTTGTTTTTTTGGATAGTCAACAGTACCTCCAACAATCATCTCTGCTAATTTTTTTCGGTCAGCGTTTTTAGTACAAACCTCTCCGACAGACCTTCCTTGCCTGAGCACAACTATCCGATCACTTACTGAAAGAATTTCATTAAGTTTATGGGATATTAAAATGACTGATAACCCTTTTGAAACCATTTGTTTGATTGTAGAAAATAAAGAATCTGTTTCTTGAGGTGTGAGTGCAGCTGTGGGTTCATCTAGAATTAATAGAGTACAGTCACGATAAAGCGTTTTAAGAATTTCTAGCCTCTGTTTCTCACTTACTGACAAGTTAATGACCAAAGTATCCGGCTCAATCGGTAAACCAAATATGTCACTTAAATTTCTTAATTTCTCTCTAGCAGATTTTTGTGGCAATGATGGGCTAAATAATGAACGCTCCCCTATGATAATATTCTCTAGAACAGTCAAGTTATCTGCCAAAGTGAAGTGCTGATGTACCATACCGATACCAGCAGCTATAGCGCTTTCTGGTTTTCCACTTGGTAATTCTGATCCCTTAAATATTATCTCTCCATAATCCGCTTTATAATGACCAAATAAAATATTCATAAGCGTGGTCTTACCTGCTCCATTTTCTCCCAATATTGCCAATACTTCGCCCTCTTTTTGACTAAAGCTAATATTATCGTTAGCGGTCAAGTTGCCGAATCTTTTGGTTATATTTTTTATTTCTAGGAGATCAGTCATTTAAAAAATGTCCCCGCAAATAGTTACTGCGGGGACAAGCTTGGCTCGTAAACGTTAAAATGTTGATGTCGGTTCTTCGTCGTTAATTTCTACGACAAATTTCCCTGCTAAAATATCATCCGCGAGTTTTGCTACCTGCTCTTTCACATCACCAGATATTTTGTTTTCAAACTCATAATATGGTGCTAGTGAAGCGCCGCCACCGGCCATCATTGTCCAGCTATGATACTCCTCAGCCTTGAAGTTGCCACTTTTCACAAGGCCTATGGCGTGGTTAATGGCATTTTCCATATGCCAAAGGGCTGATGTCACAACAACATTTTCGCCATTTTCTTCTTTATTCATGTCATTCACATTTCCAAAAGCGAGGATACCTTTTTCTCTACATGCATCCACAACACCTGCTCTTTCGGCGTACATAATATCAACACCGGCCTCTATTTGTGCAAATGCGGCTTCTTTTGCCTTTGGTGGATCATACCAAGATCCAATAAAGGTTACCTTAAATTGTATGTCTGGTTTAACGGATCGTGCTCCGTTCATGAATGCATGGAATAATCGATTTACTTCTCCAATCGCATATCCACCTACCATTCCGATCTTGTTTGCTTTTGTCATATGGCCAGCAATTATTCCCATTAGATAACAAGGTTCATGGATATAGTTATCAAAGACTGAAAAATTATTTCCATGTGGTTTAAACGGGTCTCCCATTAAAAATGCAATCTCTGGATAATCGTCTGCTACTTTTCTTGCTTCCTTGCTTATTCCAAAAGCTTCTCCGACAATGAATTGCATACCACTGTCACAGTACTCTCTCATCACTCGGACGTAGTCTGTATTTGCTGTACTTTCCGAGTAAACATATTCAATTTCACCCCTTTTTGCGGCAGCATCGAGTGCTAGATGTAATCTCGCAACCCATTTTTGCTGTATTGGAACTGTATAAATTCCGGCTACTTTTATTTTTGATCCAGCAATTGCTGGTAAGGCTGTTAAGGCAGCAGTCGCTGCTGTTACTCCAACTGTGAATTCTCTTCGATTCATAAAAAGTTTTGGCATTTTTTATTCTCCGTTTTTTTTTATAATTTCATTAAGACAAAAATATACTCTGAAAGCGATTCTTTTTTTTATAAAGAGTGATATATTTCAATTTTTCTGTGGTTAGAGCATTAAATCAAATTTTGTTTGGTTATTTTTTGGACAAATGCTTTTCAGAATCGCCACCACTATTTTGGAATAGATTATCTGGCAGTTAGTGAATGTGAAATTAATGATACTTAAAAAGTATTAACTTCAAGTTTGTCGTTTTTAACTTCACCTTTTTTTCATGAAGTGAATACCCATGAGCTAAAATACAAAGAGTTAAGAATTAATTATATTTTTTTTTGTAGAAAATAGGGAATTTCATAGGACTATTTCCCAAAAACTGATGAAGGTTCTGCTAGTGAGTTCATGATAGGGTTCTTATCTAAATTATCTGAACTTTTCGAAAGATATGAATTGATGAAATCTCAAAAATTTCAGTTTGCTGGGTCTGTCAATGGTCACTGCAATAGCCGCAGTAAGGAGCCAATTAAATTGAATTCTGATTAAGGAATAGTATTTGATACGACTTATTATATGTTATATATAAAGTGATAGGTAGTGCACTTACTGGTTTGATCATCACAAAGCAGTTATTATAATCAAGTATGTTGAAAAGCATGTAATGAAATTTGAGGTCGAACTTAATGAGTCGTTATGAGTACAAAATTAGACCATTCAAGTTATCTGACCAAGTAGCACTGATAGATTTGTGGAAAATATGTAAACTGATAAGACCGTGGAACAGTCCTGAAAAAGATATTCAAAGGAAGTTAGATGTCCAAAGTGATTTGTTTTTAGTGTTGGAAATTAATAAAAATATTTTTGGAAGTGTGATGGCTGCCTATGATGGTCATAGAGGTATTGTAAATTATTTGGCTGTTCATCCAAACTATCAAAAAAAAGGATTTGGGAGGATAATCATGGAGTATGTGGAAGCCGAATTAATCAGGAGAGGTTGCCCAAAGATAAATTTGCTTGTGAGATCAGATAATCATATTGTGAGTGATTTTTACAGTAAATTACTCTATCAAGAGCAGAATGACATCAAGGTTTTTGGTAAAAGGCTCATACCTGATAATTAATTAACAAATGTTAACCTACAGTGAAAATTGAATGAAAAATGTAGTTGCAGCAGTTTTGAAGTGCAAAAATCGTTTTTTTATTGCACAGAGAAACAGAGACAAAGATTTCAGTTTTAAATGGGAATTTCCAGGAGGCAAGGTTGAACCTAACGAGTCATTAGAGGAGGCATTGAAAAGAGAGATCATGGAAGAGCTTTGCATACAAATTAAAATCAAGCATAAAATTACAGAACTCAGATATAAGCAAAAAGACTTTGAAATATTTCTACATTATTTTCTCTGCACGAGTGTTGGGACAATATATTTAAAAGAGCATGAAAACAGTACTTGGGTTACCAGATCTGAATTATATAATTTTGACTTTGCCCCCGGTGATTCAGAAGTCTTTCAATTCTTGTAATTGCTGACCTTCAGAGATCAGCCTTGAGAAAAGACATGAATAGTCACTGATAATCTACTGTCTTAAACCCCTTGTCTCTCCATTTGGTTATTCCTCCATTTACGCTGAAAACATTTTTAAAATTCGTATTTTCTAACATGTACTGCGCAGCTACTTTTGTCCGTCTGCCAGTTCTACAAATTAGTAGTATGGGTTGATCTACCGTAGCATTCTTTTTTACGTCACTTAGAAATTTTATTAAATTAGCCGTGCCATTTTTGTTAAATAAGGTAGAAGTAATACTGCCTTCAATTATACCAGTCTCTTTCCATTCTTCTTCTCTTCTAATATCAATTAATATGGCATCATCTGATAATAATTTTACCATCTGCTCTATGGTAATTTCTAATTGTTTTGAATGGGCGAAGTTAAATGTAAATACAAGGGCCATTATGATTTTAAAGAAGAATTTCACCTATTTTTCCTTTCAATCAGTGTTGCGATTGAGATATGTGAATTATGATCCCTTTTTGCAAGAATAAAATATCACACTTACAAAATAAAATTAATTCATGTAGTAAATTGGAAAGGTTGGAGATCATTACAATGCCGGAAAGTGTGTATCATTGTAGGGTAGTTGAGGAATTAAGTCCTTACATCACAGAGGTAAATTTTATTAAACGGACTTTAAAGGGTACTTGGAAAGTACCTCAAAAATTTTGTCACACAAAAGGTACGATAATTCATGGGGGTACGGTATCGTTTATTTTAGATACATCAATGTTTATATTACTAGCTGCCTTGAGCGAAAATAAAAATTCGGGTTTAAGTTTAGGTTTAAATATACAATTCTTTAATATTGGTAAGCCAGGTCGCGTAGATGTCCATTCTCAACTTGAAAAAGAGGGAAGGAATATCGTTTTTGGTAGATGTGATTTATATCAGGAAGGTGAAACTATTGCTTCCGCAACACAGCAAATGAAAGTTTTTGAAAGCGAAACCAGATTGAACTTTGATTTATTCTTTTCACCAGCGATAAAATATATAAAGGGATAGTTTGATTTATTCAGAAAAAGTTCTGACCTTAGTGGGTTCTCTGAGCTGAAAAAAGCTATAAACTGTTACACTAGATATAACTATTATCCCACCAATTAGTGTCTGAGTTGAAATTGTCTCGTTCAAAAAAAACCACACCCAAATTGGACCCAGCGAAAATTCTAGTAACATGAAGAGTGTAACCTCTGAAGCATAAAGGTATCTTGTCGCAAAAATGAAAGCAGAATTAACAAGTCCTGATAAAATTCCTCCCCAAAAAAAGCAGTAGGCGATTTCATTTAACGGAATGATGACATTGCCTGACCTAGCAAAAAATGTGGTTCCCATCACAAGTATTGCTGATATTAAAAGACAGGGTATCATATCCAAATATCTATACTTTCTAAGAATAATAGCGAAACTAGAAAAACTCAGGGCAGTACAAAATGCTAATAATATTCCAACAGATTGATTGGCACGTAGTCCCTCTGAAACCATCAGGCTTATACCCAAAAAAGCACAAAACATGATTAAAAATGTTCTTTTCGTGATCACTTCATTGAGTAAAAAATAGGCTAGGGCGGCTGTGACGAATGGGATTGTGCTAAGTGTGAATAAGGTGTTTGCTACAGATGTATTTTTGAGGCTATGAATAAAGCATATGTTTGCTATAGCTAAAAAACTTGCTGCTATTAGACTGGGCATACCCAGATTTATAATCATCTTAAAAGATCCTGACCTATAGTTGAGCAAGGTGAATGCAAAAATCACAATAAAAAAAGCCAAATTTCTATAGAAAGTAATTTGCCACGCATCAGCAGTCTCAAACTGCCTCATTATCAAACCTCCGAAGCTTATCCCTAAGGTTGAGAACAATAAGAAATTTATAGCCATGGACTTTTGGGTAGGCATTGTCATTTAGGCGCTCACAATAGCAATACAAATTTTTTATTTTTTTATCTTGTTTATAGCACTTATAACAGCTTTTATTGGTGCAACTGTAATGCTAGTATCAATTCCACATCCATAAACTGATCTGCCGTCATGAAGCTTAAGCTCAACATAAGCGCTTGCCTCAGCTTTCGAAGTTGCGCTTCTGGTATTTTGTCCAAAATCTTCCAAACTAAATTTCAATCCAAACTCTTTTCTTATTCCTTCGATAAATGCGGAAATTGGACCATTGCCCTGTGCTGAAAGTTTTCTCGCTCTACCTTGAAACTCTATCGAAGCAGTGATCTTCTCTTTGTCGGTCTTTCTGCTTGCTGGGCTTGTTTTGAAATCAATTAGTTTAAACGGAGTTTCTATAATATATTCTGTCAAGAATATTTCCCATATCATTTCACTTGTTATTTCCTTGCCTGAAGAGTCTGCAAGTTTTTGAACATATTTAGATAATTCAATCTCAGCACCCCTGGGTAGACGGATATGATGATCTGCTTCTAGCAACCATGCGGTTCCACCCTTCCCAGATTGGCTATTCACTCTTATTATCGCTTCATAAGTTCTGCCTATGTCTGAGGGGTCTATTGGTAGGTATGGTACTTCCCATTTTGAAGAATTAGATTTGGAAATTGCGTCCATTCCTTTGCGTATAGCATCTTGATGACTTCCAGAAAAGGCAGTATGAACGAGACTTCCTGCGTAAGGGTGTCTCTCGTGAACTGGTATTCGAGTACAATATTCTGCGGTTGCGATTAATTCATTTATATTGCCAAAGTCTAAGCATGGATCGACTCCTTGTGTAAAGAGATTTAAACCTAGCGTAATAATATCCACATTTCCTGTTCTTTCTCCGTTTCCGAATAGGGTACCTTCCACTCTATCAGCCCCGGCCATCAAAGCTAACTCTGTGGCTCCAACCCCAGTACCTCTATCATTGTGTGGATGCAGCGAGAGAATAACTCGATTGCGTTGAGAAAAATTTTCATGCATCCATTCAATTTGATCAGCATAAATATTGGGAGAAGACATTTCTACTGTTGCTGGCAAATTTATAATTACAGGTTTTTGGGGAGATGCATTCCAGGTGTCCAGTACCGCCTCACAAACTTCCAAAGCATAATCAAGCTCAGTTCCAGTAAAACTTTCTGGTGAATATTGAAGAGTTAAATTTGTATTTTTTAGTTGTCCTAATTGTTCATTAATTATTTTTGCACCGTCAGTAGCAATTTTTTTTACTCCTGCCATAGTTTCGCGAAAAACCACGCGTCTCTGCAGTGTACTTGTAGAATTGTATAAATGAATAATAGCATTTTTTGAACCTTTTAAACTTTCGATGGTTTTAATTATTAAAGTTTCTCTTGCTTGTGTTAGCACTTGGATCACCACATCATCAGGAATGTGGTTTCCAGTAATTAGCTCCCTTAAAAAGTTGTAGTCGGTTTCTGAGGCAGAAGGAAAACCCACCTCTATCTCCTTAAAGCCGATGTTAACCAAGGCTTTGAACATTCTCATCTTTCTTGCCGAGTCCATTGGCTCAACCAAAGCTTGATTGCCATCTCTTAAATCTACTGAACACCAGATTGGGGCCTTACAGATAGATGAGTCAGGCCATTTTCGGTTTCTCATTTTTATAGGCTTATAAGCCTCATATTTTTTAAAATTTTCAGACATGGCATGGGTATTAAAAGTTATTTATAATTTCTTATCCTTTCTTTCTATTCAGGACAAGACAAAGGTAAATATTATTTGAATATTTCTGAATTAGATGATTGACTGTACATATAAATGGTAAATTAGAAAACAGTCAGAATATAAGCAGTGGTGAGTTTTCTAATATGTGAACTGTAAACGGAAATTTGATTTTTGGTTGAGCGAGTTAAATTTGTACATTTGTGTGTAAGGACTGCATATTCTCTATTGGAGGGTGCTATAACAGTCTCCAAATTAGCTGAGCTATGTTCTCAGCTACGTTATCCAGCAGTTGGTATAACTGACAAAGGTAATCTATTTGGAGCTCTTGAGGTTTGTGAGGCACTCTCAGAAAAGAGTGTGCAGCCAATAATTGGATGTCAGTTGAATCTAGATTACTCACATTATTTTGACTCTCAGAATAGCATAAAAGCGTACATATCACTGATCGCAAAATCTGAGTCTGGCTATAAAAATCTTATGAAACTCTCTTCATTGAGTTTTCTTAGGGCAGGAGACGACGTGCCACACATAAACTTAGAGTCTCTTAAGAAATATTCTGACGATTTGATATTATTGTCAGGAGGGCCGGATGGGCCAATCGGTAAGTTATTCCTTGATAAAAAAAATCTTAAGGCCGAGCAATTAGC
The DNA here is from genome assembly GCA_902600895.1 of uncultured Alphaproteobacteria bacterium. Lineage (GTDB taxonomy): Bacteria > Pseudomonadota > Alphaproteobacteria > Rhodobacterales > Rhodobacteraceae > CACKLF01. Next base: position 94,650 of record CACKLF010000001.1, read on the forward strand.
AAAAGATATGAGGGCCCTATTTGGGAACAGATTTTATATTGAAATTCAAAGGCACTTAAATGATGACGGAGTCTACATGCGTAAGGAGGTATTTACTGAGCCAGAATTTCTTAGAGTAGCCTATGATAATGATATTCCTATTGTTGCAACTAATGATGTATATTTCTCTGATAAATCAATGTTTGATGCTCATGATGCACTAATGTGTATAGCCAGTGGTGATTACGTTGATGGCAGGGAAGAGGACAGGAAATTAACTAGAAACCATCACTTTGCATCCCAAGAGGAAATGATTGGCATTTTTGCAGATTTACCAGAGGCTATAGAAAATACTGTAGAAATTGCTAAGAGATGTGCATTCAAAGTTGGAAAGCGTAAGCCTATTCTTCCAAAATTCGCATTAAATGAGGTGGAAGAATTGAAAAACCAGGCCCATAAGGGTTTGGCACAAAGAATGAAAAGAATTGAACTAGCAGCAGAAAGTTCTGAATATTTTGAGAGACTAAATTATGAATTATCAGTAATTGAGAAAATGGGTTACCCTGGATATTTCTTAATAGTTGCTGATTTCATAAAATGGGCAAAGGAAAGAGGTATTCCGGTAGGACCAGGAAGAGGTTCTGGGGCAGGTTCATTAGTCGCATATGCCTTGACTATAACAGATTTGGATCCCCTAAGGTATAAACTACTTTTTGAGAGGTTTCTAAATCCTGATCGAGTTTCAATGCCTGACTTTGATATCGATTTTTGTATGGATCGACGAGATGAGGTCATTGCCTATGTCCAGCAAAAATATGGCAAAGATAGAGTTGCTCAAATTATTACTTTTGGTGCCATGCTGTCTAAGATGGCAATAAGGGACGTAGGTAGAGTTTTGCAAATACCATATGGCCAAGTAGATAGACTGGCAAAAATGATACCTAGTGAAGGAGTTAAACCACTATCAATAGAGCGGTCGCTTAAGGAAGAACCTCGTTTAAATGAAGAAGCTCAAAAGGATGAAGTAATTGGCAGACTACTTAATTACTCACAGAAACTCGAAGGACTATACAGAAATGCAGCTACACATGCTGCAGGTGTAGTAATTGCAGATAGGCCATTAGATGAATTAGTACCAGTATATCTAGACTCTCGAGCTCAGATGCCAGCTACTCAATTTAGCATGAAGTGGGCCGAAGAGTCAGGTTTAGTAAAGTTTGATTTTCTGGGTCTGAAAACACTGACTGTAATTAAAAATGCCTTGGATCTTTTGAAGGAACGAGGTGTTGAAATAAAAATCGAGGATATTTCGCTTAATGATCAGGCAACCTTTCAACTTTATGCCGAGCAGAAAACTGTGGGAGTATTTCAGGTTGAGAGTACTGGAATGAAAGATGCACTTCGAAGATTAAAGCCTAACTGCATTGAAGATATTATCGCACTGGTAGCTCTATATAGACCTGGTCCGATGGAAAATATTCCAAAGTTTTGTGACGTAAAAAATGAACGTGTAGAAAGAGCTTTTATACATGAGTCAATCGATGATCTGCTGGATGAAACGCAAGGCATAATTGTTTACCAGGAACAAGTTATGGAAATAGCGCGAAGAATGGCAGGGTATTCATTGGGGGAGGCAGATCTCCTGAGGCGTGCTATGGGGAAGAAGATTAAGTCAGCCATGGATGCTGAAAGACCTAGATTTTTATTGGGATCACAAAAAAACAATATTGACGAAAAAACGGCTAACTTTGTTTGGGATTTGCTTGAAAAGTTTGCAAACTATGGTTTCAATAAGTCTCATGCTGCAGCATACGCAGTAGTGAGTTACCAAACTGCTTGGTTAAAAGCAAATTATCCTGTGGAGTTCATGGCTGCGACGATGAATAGTGATATAAACAACACAGAAAAATTGAGAAAGTACAAATCGGAATTGACATCTATGGGTATTGACTTGCGTCCAGCTTGCATTAACCGATCTCAAAGTCTATTTAGCGTGGAAGGCAATAAAATCTACTACGCTTTGGGCGCACTTAAAAACGTTGGGATCGACGCAATGCAGCGGGTTCAAGTGGAGCGCGAAGAACAGGGAGTATTTAAAGACCTTATTGATTTGGGTAGAAGACTTGACTTGAAAAAAATTGGGAAAAGACCGTTGGAAACTCTTACTAAGGCAGGAGCATTTGACAGTTTGCATCCAAACAGATGCCAACTTTTCTCCTCATTAGACAGTTTAGTTTCTTTTTCATCGACATGTTTTGATGAAAGAAATTCAAAGCAAACGAATTTATTTGGGGAAGATATTGGGGAAATATCTTCCCCAATTGTTTCTGATGATGATGAATGGTTGGATCACCAAAAACTGAAAGAAGAACATACCGCGTATGATTTTTATTTTTCAGGACATCCATTAGATGAAAATTTTATTTCTTTATCAAAGATAGGTATATTAACTAAAGATGAAGCTCATAAAAAGGCCTTTTCAGGTGCTTTCATAGGTAGAATTTGTGGACAAGTTCAAGGAGTTCAAGAAAGGAAATCAGCTAAAGGAAATAAGTTTGCTTTTGTTCAGATGGACGACCCCACTGGCACATTTGAAATTACTCTATTTTCTCAAATTTTGGAGAGTTCAAGGGACTATTTGTTCAAAGGCTCCAATATTGTAGTAAATGCTGAAGCAACTATTGATGGTCACCAATTAAAGTTATTAGCTAAAAGTATAGAGCCTTTAGAAAGTGTGATACATAAAACACCTGGTTTAGGGCTCAGGGTTTTTATAGATAATAAGGATGCAGCAAAAAATATTAGAGAACAGCTAGAGGTAAATTTAAGGGGAAAAAATAATAAAGAGGGACCCGTAGAATTTATTGTGATTGACCCAAAGCTTGACAAGGATGTAAAAATTAAGTTATCGGAAAATTATAGAGTAGATCATTTGCTTACAAAAGCAATCAAGTTAGTACCAGGGGTAATTGATGCAGAAATATTCTAATAAATGTTCGTCTGAGTCAAATGGCTTTTCTTAGCACAAAGCTTGAGATGCTCCCATTAGGGGGATAAGAAAAACGAACTAGAAAGAATGTACTATGAGTGAGCAAAAAAATCGAAAGCACAATAGGCCTATTCCCAAAGCTCCTCGAGGTTTTAAGGATGTTACCACCGATATCTATCGTTCAAGAACCCATATCATCAAAAATATTTCTGCTGTTTACGAGAAATATGGCTTCGATTTCCTTGAAACTTCGGCAATTGAAACAGTAGAGTCATTGGGAAAATTCCTGCCTGATACAGATAGACCGAACGAAGGCGTGTTTGCATGGAAAGATGATGACGAAACTTGGCTGGCGCTTAGATATGATCATACAGCTCCCCTTGCGAGATTTTACGCTGAAAACATTAATTCTTTGCCCAATCCCTTCAGACGATACTCTTACGGTCCAGTATGGCGAAATGAAAAGCCTGGTCCAGATCGTTTTCGTCAATTCTACCAAATGGATGCGGATACAGTTGGATCTAAACAAATAGGGTCAGATGCAGAAATGTGCATGATGTTGTGTGACTCTCTGGGGTCAATTGGCATACACTATAATGAATACAGACTACGGATAAATAATCGTAAAATTTTATCAGGAATAGTAGAAAAAGCTAAAATAACAGATAAGGAACACCCAGAGGAAGCAGAAGATCTATTTTTCAATATATGTAGAGTGATAGATAAATTAGATAGATTAGGCATTGAAGCTGTTAAGAAGTTACTGGGTCCAGGAAGAGAAGATAAAAGTGGGGATTTTACCCGTGGATTAAATTTGTGCCCAAGTCAGATTGATTTTTTCTCAGCTTTGCTGACAAAAAAGGACTCTCGAACAAATTTCTTTTCTGATCTCAGAGCTGTCCTGAAGGGCTCTTCTAAAGGTAATGAGGGTTTGGATGAATTGGAGAAAATGGCGGATATATTTTTAGCAGAAGGGTATTCTGAAAGTGTATTCTCGTTTGATCCTACAGTTGTTCGAGGGCTGGGTTATTATACTGGCCCTGTATATGAAGTAGAGCTTAACAGAAAGATGATTGATCGAAGAGGGAAAGAGTATGCCATCGGATCCATAGCTGGTGGTGGTAGATATGATGGATTAGTCAGGAGGTTTACAGGTCAGGATGTTCCTGCCACGGGAATATCTATAGGAATTGATAGACTTTTAGCGATATCGAAAATCGAAGGTAAAATTAAGCAAAGTAATAGAGGTCCGATAATCGTTACTGTGATGGATAAGGAGCGGTATGAGGATTATCAAAAAATAGTTTCAATGTTAAGAAAAGGTGGATTAAGGGCCGAAATCTTTTTGGGCAATCCTAAGGATCTTGGTAGGCAACTAAAATATGCCGATCAGCGTGAAAGCCCATTTGCGATAATTCAAGGCTCTTTGGAGGCTGAAAAAGGTACCGTTCAGGTCAAGGATTTAATTTTAGGTTCGAAATTTGCACAAAAAATTGATACTAACGATGAGTGGAAGGAGCATCCATCACAGTTTGAAGTTAACTTACTAGATTTGGTTGAAGTAATAAAAAGTCGTATTGAAGTATAAAGCCTCTATGACACTGTTTATGATAAATTTTAATGCGCTGGATATTATCAAACATATCATATCTTTTTAAACTAACCCTAATTCTGACATAGCCATCTTTAGATCTTTGGGTAGGTCATCATTTCCTGGACTATATTTTTCCAAATCTTTTGGAGCATCCGAAGTCTTTAAATATCTCCAGCCTTGAAAGGGTCGTTTTCGAACAGGATATGTTAAATACAGCTCCGGGCTTAATACTAATCCGCATTTTAAAATGCCATCAGCACTCCTAAGCTCCTGGAGAGATATAATTTCCTGGCGAGCTAAAATAAGTCCTTTAAATACCCAGTATATCGATCCACCGTTAAGTAATTCATGTTCTCGCTGAGGGCGCATTCTAGTTACATGTATTATTTTTGAGTTTATGTCAGTTGCTTGCTTTTCTTTTTGCCAAACCCATAGGTCATGCACGCCTTTTGCCCCCACGCAAATTTTAATTATATTTATTTTTTCTAAAGGCATTAAGTTTTTAAGAGAATATTATCCATTAATTTTTTTTTTACATAATAATTTTTTAAGAAAAATTCTAGCTTTCGTTTGACATTTTTGTATACATTGTAAGCTGATATATTGACACTCTTGATTTATATCATTAAGAGGGCGAGATAATTTTTTTTGGTGTTTGTGGCTCCTGCAAAGGAATGTCTGTCGCTCAAAATAGAGAAAGGAAAACACCTTTCAAACAAAATGAAAGGAATCAGTCGTGACAAAACGCACCGCTGCCAAGCATAAAATAGATCGTAGGATGGGTGAGAACATTTGGGGAAGGCCCAAATCGCCAGTGAATAGAAGAGAATATGGCCCTGGACAGCATGGTCAAAGGCGAAAAGCAAAATTATCTGACTTTGGTGTTCAGTTACGAGCAAAACAAAAACTTAAGGGTTACTATGGCGATCTTACGGAAAAACAATTTCGAAGAATATTCGCTGAAGCAGAAAGGTTAAGAGGGGATACAGGTGAAAAACTTGTTGGTCTTTTAGAATCTCGCCTTGATGCCATAGTATATCGAGCTAAGTTTGTTCAAACAATTTTTGCTGCAAGGCAGTTTGTAAACCACGGGCATGTAAAAGTGAATGGAAAAAAAGTTAATATACCGTCCTTTAGAGTCAAAGTGGGAGACATTATTCAGGTTCGTGAAAAGTCCAAGCAATTAGCTACCGTTTTGGAATCCATGTCTCTTCCAGAGCGAGATGTGCCTGAATATTTAAAAATTGATAACTCCAAGATGATGGTAGAGTATGTTAGAGTGCCAGAACTAGGTGATATACCTTATCCCGTAATGATGGAGCCGAACCTTGTTGTTGAATTTTACTCAAAGAACTAATTCCTTCAGTCATTTAGGAATAACTTAAAATAGATTATGTTACTGGCGTTGGTAAACTAAATTTACTCTAAGGAACAGGAAAGCAGAACCGTTTGTTGTCTAAATATGCTAGTACTCATTTTTCGAGACAGATCTTTCTTTTATTTTTGTTTTCCACTGCAATGCCTATATCGTTCGCAATTTGGGCTGCCCTATTGAATAATTTTGTCGTTGAAGTATCAAACTTCTCGGGAGTGGAGATTGGTTGGCTTCAAACTGTAAGAGAAATACCTGGCTTTTTAGCAGTGGGAGTTATTTTAATTTTGTTTTGGTTCCGAGAGCAAAACTTAGCGATATTGGCGCTTATTGCTCTAGGCACTGCTACAGCAGCTACAGGATTTTTCCCTTCCTTTTCTGGTCTGCTAATTACAACAATCATTGGATCCTTTGGCTTCCATTACTTTGAGACAGTGAATCAATCCCTCCAGTTACAATGGATCCCTAAAGAAAATGCTCCCTGGATAATTGGTTTGTTAATTGCTTCGGGCTCTGGGGCATCACTACTAGCTTATTCTGTAGTAGCTTTTGGTTGGCAATATTTTGATTTTTCTTTTAAAGGTGTTTATTTTGCAGCAGGTCTTACTACGATTTTTATCGCCTTAGCCTGCTATATTTTTTTTCCAGTATTTGAGAATTCAGTCAAACAAAATATTAAATTAGAAGTAAAGGCTAAATATTGGCTCTATTACTTGCTTCAATTTTTTGCCGGTGCGCGTAGGCAAATTTTTGTGGTGTTTGCAGCTTTCATGATGGTTGAAAAATTTCACCTTCATGTACACGAATTGACAGCCCTGTTTTTAGCAAATTACTTATTGAATATCATCTTTGCTCCCCTGATGGGTAAGGTTGTTCAATTTTTTGGAGAAAGAATATCGTTGGCCGTAGAATATATTGGCTTAAGTTTCGTTTTTCTAGCGTACGCTGGTATTTATTTTTGGAGCTGGGGAGTTGAGGTGGCAATAGCTTTATTTATTATTGATCATTTGTTTTTTGCTTTATCGATAGCAATGAAAACATATTTCCAAAAAATAGCTGATCCAGAAGATATAGCACCTCAAGCAGCAGTGGCGTTCACCATAAATCACATAGCTGCCGTTTTCTTACCAGCACTTCTAGGGTATTTATGGATTATTTACCCCAGTATGGTCTTTCAAGTTGCAGCGACATTAGCAGTACTATCATTCATGGCTTCTATTCTAATACCTCGCCACCCTGCACCAGGAAGAGAAACTATTCTTTTTGTAATGGGCAAGTGATTGAACTTGAATAAAATTTAATTAAAACATACCTTAATAGAATTGATTTTTGGAGGTGCTTAATGGGAATAAATTTAAATTTTATGACTAAACCTACATATTCACAGAGTGAATGTCATTTTGTTAATGGTAGAAATTTGAAAGGCCCATTCCCAACTGGCCTTGAGTCAGCAATGTTTGGAATGGGTTGTTTTTGGGGAGTAGAAAAGGTTTTCTGGACTAGGAAGGGTGTTTGGGTCACGGCGGTTGGTTATAGTGGTGGAGATACTGAAAACCCAACCTATCAGGAAGTATGCTCAGGTCGAACTAACCATAACGAAGTTGTCTTTATAAAATATGATCCTAAATTGCTTTCTTACCCGGATTTATTAAAACTATTTTGGGAGGGCCATAATCCTACTCAGGGGAATAGGCAAGGGAATGATATTGGAACACAATATAGAAGCGGTATTTATACTTTTGATCCAAATCAATATAGCGAAGCGATGTCATCGAGAGAGAAATATTCTGAGAAGCTATCAAAAAGTGGATTTGGATCAATTACAACTGAAATAAAATCAGCAGATAGCTTTTATTATGCTGAGGATTATCATCAGCAATATTTAGCAAAGAACCCAGGGGGTTATTGCGGTCTAGGTGGTTTGGGTATTTCTCTATAGGTAACTGATGAGATTACCTAGTTCTTTTAGCTATTTAATTTTAGTTTGTTGGGTGCTGTGGTTACATTTTCTGCAATTGCTCTAGTTTCAAATAAAGATGATGCTAGTGTTTTAGGTAAAGCTTTAGAAAAGCTTACACCGGCACCCAACGGAGTTGGTATCTTTGAGGTTGATGAAATTTCAGGCGACTGGGAGGTTAGTGGTTTTTTTTTAGAACAGCCGAACAGTCTTCAATTGGACTTACTTGAGGCATGCTTTTCAGTAAAGTTTATTATAACAAAAATACCTGAAGAGAACTGGGTAAATAAGGTACAGCGAGATTTAAAACCGGTCAGAGAGGAGCCTTTTGTCGTTTCTAGTGGTTATTACGCTGATAATATTCCACTAAATAAAATATCGGTCCTAGTTGAGGCTGCAATGGCGTTTGGAACAGGACACCATCCAACTACACTTCTTTGCTTGAGGGCAGTAGGGTTATTAGACAGAATAAACTATGGACCCAAATGCATAGCAGACATCGGTTGTGGAACGGGTATTCTATCCATAGCCGCTTCTAAACTCTTTCGAGGACAGACCATTGCTTCTGATATTGATTGTATAGCAGTTAAAACAGCTAAGAAAAATATTATGGCAAACGGTTTGGGTGGGAGCGTTAAGGTTTATAAAGCGAATGCTTTCAATCATTATAGTATTAATCTCACAAGACCATTTGATCTGATTTTTGCAAATATTCTTGCAGTTCCATTGAAAAGATTGGTTCTCCCTATCAAACGCAACAGCAAAGCAGGAGGTTTCATTGTATTGTCGGGTATCCTGAAAAGGCAAGCAAATTTGGTTGAGACAATATATTTTTGCAATGGCTACTTACGAGTTAAGAAAATAGAATTGGGAGAATGGGTTTGTCTAATAATGAAAAATTTCTGTCGATCTAGAAAAAAAAATAATTTATGATAGATAAAATACACGTACGTAGCGACTTTATTTTAATTTTTGCAGCCATATTAGTTAACCTCATCTTTAATTTTGGGAGAATAATGAAAATTATAGGAATTGATCCAGGTCTTAGAAAGACCGGGTGGGGTGTGGTAGAGATACGGGGTAATGTTATTGGTCATATTTCTAATGGAACCATCGAGTCGAATGGAAGGAAGGATTTAGCTTGTCGTTTACTGGAGATCTATAATAATCTGGTTGAAGTTTTTCAATTTGCTAAACCCGATGTAGCCGCTATTGAGAACACGTTTGTCAATAAAGATTCAGCTGGTGCTCTAAAGTTGGGTCAGGCTAGAGCTATTGCTTTGTTGGTGCCTGCTAGTTTGAAGGTACAGGTTTTTGAATATGCCCCTAACACTATCAAAAAAGCTGTTGTTGGGGTTGGGCATGCCGATAAATTACAGGTCAAAGCTATGGTGAAAATACAGTTACCAAAAGCAAAATTTAATGGCCAAGACTCTGTTGATGCTTTGTCAATAGCACTCTGTCATGCTTATCAGTACAAGAACCAAGATAGACTTAAACATGCAATTTCAGCGGCTAGGTAATAGTAATGATTGGTAAGATAAAAGGAATGGTTGAAACCATTGGAACTGATACTGTTTTAGTAGATGTTGGAGGTATTGGATATATAATAAATGTATCTTCCATCACAAAAAATTCGTTATCGGCAGTTGGTGAAGAAGTTTCATTATTCACTGAAATGATGGTCCGAGAGGACTCAATACAACTAGTTGGTTTTGCGTCATGTATGGAAAAGGATTGGTTCAGATTGTTGATATCAGTACAAGGAGTGGGAGCTAAAGCCGCTTTAGCAATATTAGGAGCAGTTCCTTTGAAGCAGTTATCTCGTTCTATAATATCAGGCAACCCTGAATATATTATCTCGGCACCCGGAGTGGGTCCCAAAATTGCAAAAAGAATTCTTTTGGAATTAGCCCAAAAAGCACTTTTGATAGAAAATAATCAGGACTTGGATCCATCACACAAGAGTTTTGATACCAATGAAGTTTTTGAAGAAAATACTGTATCATCTCATGAAGGTGAGAGCCAAATAGGTTCTGAAGGCTCTAATGTAGAGCAGGAAGCTATTTTAGCACTTATAAAACTTGGTTACGAAAGAATGGCCGCAACAAGAGTTGTGGTAAAAATCTATAGTGAAAATGAAAAGCTTGAGATATCAGACTTAATTCGACTATCGCTACAACAAATTTCTGGTGATTGATGTCGGATTTTGATAAATTCACATTGGATAGTAAATTTCAATCTAATGATCCAGATAAAGCTTTGAGACCACAGCTTTTGCAAGATTTTGTTGGACAGAATGAGGCAAGATCAAACCTATCTGTTTTTATTGAAGCAGCAAAGAACAGATCAAAGGCAATGGATCATGTTCTCTTCTACGGTCCACCGGGTTTAGGTAAGACTACCCTTGCACAAATTATTTCTCGTGAATTGGGCGTAAATTTTAAGATGACCTCTGGCCCAATTTTAGCTAAAGCTGGTGATTTGGCGGCCATTTTGACTAATTTGGATGAAAGAGATGTTTTGTTCATAGATGAAATTCACCGTTTAACCCCAGCAGTTGAAGAAATTCTTTATCCTGCAATGGAAGACCATGGACTTGATATTATGGTAGGTGAAGGACCATCAGCAAGATCAGTAAGGATTGAGTTGCAACCTTTCACTCTTGTAGGAGCTACTACAAGATTAGGATTATTAACAAACCCTTTAAGAGATAGATTTGGCATCCCAACTCATCTTGACTTTTATAAAGTAGATGACTTGGTAAAAATTATAACAAGGGCAGCTCAATTACTAAATGCAGAAATAGATTTTGATGGTGCAATTGAGATAGCCAAAAGATCTAGAGGCACACCGAGAGTGGCTGGTAGACTTCTAAGAAGGGTTATCGATTTTGCTCAAGTTGAAGGTGATGGATTTATTTCGGTCAATATAGCCCAATCTTCTTTAACAAAATTAGGAGTTGACTCACTGGGTTTAGATATTTCAGACCGTAGATATTTACTTCAACTCGCTGAAAATTATCAAGGTGGTCCAGTGGGTGTAGAAACTATCTGTGCAGCTTTATCAGAGTCCAGAGATGCGATTGAAGATGTAATTGAACCTTACCTATTGCAAGTTGGATTAGTCCAGAGGACACCAAGGGGAAGAGTTCTTAGTAAAATTGCTTGGGATCATTTAGCTATTGAAATTCCAGAAATTACTAGGTTTGAAAGAGAAAAGCAGGGAAATATTTTTAAAGAATAGTGGTCAAATGGAATTATTTAAATGTTTTACCTTTCAAGTAAGTTAATCTAATGCCTAAAGAGTTTTTGAACAGGGTTTATCATGAAGATACTGATTTTTTAGGAGTCGTATATTATGCTAATTACTTTAGGTTTATAGAGAGGGCTCGGTCAGAAGCAATAAGAGAAGTTGGGATTAGCCAAAGAAAATTAAAAACCGAGAGTGATCTATCTTTTGTAGTATCAAAGATAAATTCTCAGTTTTTAAAAAGTGCGATTTATGATGACATTCTAGTCACCAAAACAAGCTTAATACATTTGGGGGCAGCTAGTGTTATTCTGGGGCAAAAAATTTTCAGAGAAGAAACTTTAATCTTTTCTTCTTCTGTTACGCTAGCCTCCATAAATCACTCAGGAAAACCTATCAGGTTGCCAGAAAATGTAAGGAATAGTTTGTTGTTAATTTAAGTTAAAGGCTTACTTATCGTTTTAATAACTCCTCTAACATGGTAAAGTTAAATATTAACCTTTTGAAAGCTAAAATTATGGAAATTGGTATTGCATATTTTGATCAGGCTACTTTTACAGTAAAAATTGTAATGATTATTCTTGTTTTGGCCTCCATTTGGTCGTGGACGGTAATTATTGAGAAGTTGATCTATTTCCCTCTTGAAAGGAGACGGATAGATAGGACTGTTACAAAGATTTTTGCCACACACGAGTGGGACAAAAGACAGGAAGAGTTAAACCAAAAAGTAACTAGAAATAAAGAACTCAACATGACTGAACTTCTATTCTTTGAGGGAATGCGTGAATTGAGCAGAGAGACCAAAACAAGTGATTTGAGTGATACAGGTATATCAAGAATAGAGCGAATATTAGATTTGACTTTAATGAAAGTTGGCGACAAATATAGATCGGGCCTATATTTGTTGGCAACTGTTGGGTCAGTGGCACCATTCATTGGTCTTTTTGGTACGGTTTGGGGTATAAAGAATTCTTTTGAAGAAATTGCATCTCAGCAAAATACCAACCTGGCGATTGTTGCACCTGGCATTGCCGAAGCTCTTTTAGCAACCGCATTGGGGTTGCTAGCAGCAATTCCAGCTGTAATTTTTTATAATAAGCTTTCAAAAGACTCTGAAAGACTGTTGTCGTACCAAGAAATTTTTCTTGATAGGTTTTTAAGAGAATTGCTCTATTTTAACGAGATTTTAAAGAGCAAGCAAAATTTTGTCAAATAGAGTAACCGGCATGAGTATTAAATGAAAAGTTTAGGATCTAATCAAAAATTTAAAACAAACAGACTTCGTGCTTTTAGGCAAGGTTCTGAATTGATGTCAGAAATAAATGTAACACCCTTCGTTGACGTAATGCTAGTTTTGCTTATTATTTTTATGATCACAGCACCCATGCTTACAGTTGGTATTGAGATTGAAATTCCAGAAACAAGTGCAAAATCTGTCACTGGGGCGGATAGTGAACAGGTCCCATTTGAGTTATATGTTGATAGTTCTGGTAAAGTATTCATAAACCAAACACCCGTAGATGATAAGCAATTAATGAGAAAGTTGGAACTAATTGCCAACCAACGGAAGGATAAAGTTTTATATGTAAAAGCTGATGGACGAAACTCTTATGGTCGCATTTCAAAAATTTTAGGTGAGTTGGATAATGCTTCTTTTTTAAAAAAATATATATTGGTACATCTTCCAAACTCTGGGAAGGCTGAAGAATTTTGAAGATTGCTGCAACTATTTCGGCTGCTATTCATGGATTGATGATAAGTTACATGGCAGGATTTCAATTGCAAGACGAAATCTTAGAGGACATAAAGCAAAATTCTGGACCAGAGGTAATTAGTTTGGAAGAGTACTGTGAAATATCAACAAACTCCTGTTTTACTCCTGAGAGCTCAAAAGTGATCAATCCACTAATTAGTTTGGAGCAGGAGATTGATAGTAAATTTGCTTTAGATAACATCGATTCAGAAAATCCTAAGCTTGGGAATTTACCACAGTTTGTTGAAGAAAAAATGGAATTAGATAAAGCACCGCAGGTAGGAGAATTAGAGGATTTTAACGAGGAAAAAAAGAATATTACTGATTTAAAATCAGTAGGTAACGAAGAAAAACTTGATATTGTAGTTATATCGAACGAAAGGCCTCCACCTCGCAACAGCCAAAAAATTGCTAATGTTGCGAGTAATTTGTCAGAGCTTCAAAGTAACTTGTTGGAACCAAGTTTGACTTCTGTCATTCAAAAAGATGCCGTTATTTTAGCAAAGGAAAAAGAAGGTAACGCGAATGAAAAGAGTTCAGTGGAGATCTCTCTAGAAGGTCAAGATGTGGAAGCCATTTTAAATGCTGCTCCTAAAATAGCTAAACTGCCACCTAAAAGGCCATCAAATATAGAGATATTAGATACAGAAAACGTTAGTCCTGTGAACTATGAGGGATTAATTTCTGCAGCTTTGGATGATGTATTAGAAGAAGGCAGTAGCTCATCTTTACGTAAGGACAGTCAGGCCTCCGATAATTACATACTTCATAAAGTGGAACAAAGTGTGGCATCTTTCTATAATACAGCTGCGCTGTTAGGACTAGCAGACCCAGAGCAGTACAAAGTGCGAGTAAAATTTTTTGTGAGCTCTAAAGGAGTTAATAGAAATAGTATAAAGTTGTTAGAGCCCAAAAACCCTACAGATAGACATTTGCTTAATTTAAAATATGCTAAAAACGCAATAATAAAAGCGCTTTCAGACAAAGCCAATTATATTTCTAGTGAAAACTATCCATCTGGTATAAATATAATATTAAATTTTACACCCACTTTAGGTGTAGGTTACGATTAAGAATAGGAGTTAAAACTTGTTAAGATCTCTAAAATTCACTCTAGCATCCTTTTTTTTGACTATTGTGCCAAATGTTGGTCTGGCTCAAGATAACATTATTACATTAGAGGGTAGTGTAAGCGGGGGAATTTTTGAACCGATAAAGATCGCTCTACCAGATTTCATCTTAAGCTCTGGGATAGATAGCAATTTCATGACTGATTTTATGGTAGTGCTAGAAAATGATTTAGAGAATACTGGATTGTTTAAAAAGATCAATAAAAGTGCTTATCTAAGTAAGATATCAGAATTTGATGCTCCAGTTCAGTATTCTGATTGGTCTCTAATTAACGCGTCTGTTCTTTTGACTGGCGAATTAGAGCAAAAAAGTCCTATAGATTTTGAAATTAAATTTCGAATTTGGGATATTGTATCTCAAAATAAGTTAGGTAAAGGTCTTAAATTTGAGGCCAAAATATCAAACTGGAGAAGAGTAGCTCACAAGGTGGCTGACGAAATTTACAATAGGGTTACGGGAGAAGGTCCATATTTTGACTCAAAGTTGGTTTTTGTCGCAGAAAGTGGACCTAAAAATAAGAGGGTAAAACGAATAGCGTTGATGGACCAGGATGGAGCAAATGTTAAGTTTTTAACAGACGGTAAGCATATTGTCTTGAAGCCCATGTTTTCACCTGACTCAAAAAGCATACTCTTCACGAGTTATAGATCTGGTTTGCCAAGAGTATATCGAAAAGATTTGAACTCAGGCACAGAAACAACCTTTCGCACTTTACCAGGAATGACCTTTTCCCCAAGGTATTCACCTGATGGTCAACATATGTTGTTGTCAATTACGGACAAAATGAACACGGATATATATAAAGTTTCTCTTGCCAGTGGTAAGAAGACACGCTTAACGAAGGATAGAGCTATTGATACGGCTCCAAGTTTTTCACCTAATGGAAGAAAAGTGGTTTTTGAAAGTGACAGAAGTCTTACTCAACAGTTATATATAATGAATTCGAATGGCAGTGACATAAAAAGAATTACTTTTGGTAAAGGAAGATATGCAGAGCCAGCTTGGTCACCTCGAGGAGACCTGATCGCATTCACAAAAATGGTGGATGGATTTTTTCACATAGGTGTTATAAAGCCTGATGGAACTGGTGAGAAGATTTTAACAAAATCCTCAAAAGACCAAGCACCAACATGGTCACCTAATGGAAGAGTTATAATGTTTTACAGGGAAACTCTAGGTAGAAGAGGAGCACCTAGCATATACATGATTGATGTTACTGGAGCAAACCTGCGTAAAATGAGAACTGGTTCATATTTTGCGTCTGATCCAAGTTGGTCAGCGTTGCTAAATTGAGTATTTATAAGTATCCTATGCGTTTGTGTACCTTATATGGTGTTAATTAAAGAGAGGTTAATATAATGTATAAATCTAGAATTTCCCTATTAGGACTTTTAATTATATCGCTGGCATCTTGTAAATCAACAACAGGTCCCACAAACTACAGCCAGACATTAGATGATGGAAGCATAAAAATTACTCAACTGGAGGATAATAAAACTCAAATTGGTGAGACAATTTATTTTGGAGTAGATGAAAGTGGAATAAATTCTGAGATGATGTCAGTACTAGATGCTCAAGTGGCTTATCTGAAAGAAAATGGGCGTCAAAATATTACAATCGAAGGCCATACGGATGAGCAAGGTACCAGGGAGTATAATTTGGGCTTAGGCGCAAAAAGGTCAAATTCTGTGAAGGCTTACATGGTGTCACAAGGACTCAGCACTAGCAGAATAGATGTGGTTACATATGGAAAAGAAAGACCTGTATCACTTTGCTCGGAGGAAAAATGCTGGAAAGAAAATAGGCGTGCTGTAACAGTAATAGCTGGTGGATTTAACTGATAAAAATCCGTATTGGATATAGGATATAACTTTCCAATGTTATTTTGAAGTAGGTAAAATATGAAAAATTTTTATTTGCTGCCACCAAAGCTAATTTTTGCATGTATAGTTTTTTTTGGAAATATTAGTTTCGCTGCTGATGAAAATAACGATTTATTTGATCTTGATCAAAATGAGGTTTTAAGTATTAGAAAAGAGTTAGAGGTTATCTCTGCAGAGCTATCTGATTTGGAGAATATTTTCATTTATGAAAATAAAGATACGTTAGCACGAGGAGCAAGCTTGGACATTTTTTTGAGGCTTAGTCGACTAGAAAATAGGTTAGCTTCTGCAATAGGATTTTTGGAAAATCTGGAAAATAGATTTGAAAAAACTACGAGAGTTTTAATTTTTAAGCTAACTGAGATCGAACAATTAATGAACGAAATTGTTGGAAAGAAATCTACTTCTGGGACATTAATTGAGCTATATGACGACGTAGCCAAAAGTACTGAGTTGAAAGATCAGGAGTTTAGACAGCTTCCCGAAGATCAAAGAGAGTATCTTTCGGTAAAAGCCATATTTGATGGTGGAAATTATGAATTAGCGGTAGAAGAATTTTCTAGCTTTTTGGAAAGGTTCAGTGGAAGTAAACTGTCACTGCAAGTAAAATTTTGGAGATCTGAAAGTTATTTGCGTTTAAAAAATTGGCCCTCTGCTGCGGAAGGCTTTTTAGAAGTTTTCAGTGCTGATTCAAATGGAGCCCTATCCGTGTATTCTCTTTTTGGACTAGTTTTAAGTCTTTCGGAACTTGGTGAGAAAGAACAATCTTGTTCGGCACTTTTAGAAATCAAAAATCGAAATGCTCTTAAATTTAATGAATTTCAAGAGCAGCTTATAAACTACGGAAAAAACCTAAATTGTGATTTTGAGGAATAATCATCACGTTGCAAATTTTACAAGAATATCAAGATCTCCAGAAAATTTTTTTAGATAGTTTTTTAGAGTTTTCAGGTAAAAAAATCGGGGTAGCAGTATCTGGTGGAGGAGACTCTTTAGCCATGTTATTGGTTGCGGCAAGTTCGATTGACAGAATAAATTGCCAGATTGAAGTTGCTACAGTTGACCATGGGTTGCGCGCAGATAGTGGTGCAGAGGCTCAGTTTGTAAAAGATATATGTGACTCAATTTATCTAAAGCACTCTATCTTGCCGTGGGAGAAGCCTGACAAAATAAATAATATTCAAAATTGTGCACGCTTGGCTCGATTAAGACTTCTTACGGAATGGGCAAACAGAGATGAAATTTCCATAATCCTTCTGGGACATTCAGCGGATGATCAAGCAGAGACCATAATTATGAATTTAATTAGAGGTTCAGGTATAGAGGGTTTAAGAGGAATGCCATCATTCTTTTTAAATGAAGGAATAATATTTGCACGTCCATTTTTGTCGGTTGGGAGAGAAAGGTTGAGGAGTTTTCTACAAGATCATGAATACTCATGGATTGAAGATCCTTCTAACTCTGACGAAAAATTTCAGAGAGTAAGAGTGAGGAAAATACTTCCTAAACTTTCTGAATTAGGTTTAACAATAAAAAAAATTAATCTAACAGGTGAGCGGATGGCCTGTGCTAGTAGTCTTTTAAGGCAGTTGGCAGGCTCTGAAATAGAAAAATGTATTTCAATAAATTCGTGGGGGGAGCTAAAATTACACAAGAAGCATTTCTTATTTCTGCCTATGGAAATTCAAATGAGAATATTAACTGCCGTGGTAGGTGGATTGAGGGGAACTCAATATAGGCCTAGATATAAGCTAATTAAATCTCTGTTGGGAAAGATGTCCAAAGATAAAAATCAGTTGGGAGTTACTACTTGCGGTTTAAAAGTTACAGAAAATACAAATGATTTTTTATTTCAAAGGGAAATTTCTGGAATTCCAGAAATTGCCAAAATAACAAGCTTTACTGGAAGTAACTTGGTAGGAAAAACACTAAGGAAAGCAAAAAATAGGTTTGTCTGGGATAATCGGTGGGTAATTTCTATTAAGCTGGATCAAAGCTACTATACGGCGAAAATAGGTAGAATAACCAATAAAGCCATTTTGAAATGTCTAAGAAAAGGCAATTCAAATGTAAAATATTACACGGCGGCCAGTTTGCCAGCAATTTTTTTAGAAGGAAAAGTTATAGCCTTGGCCGGGCTAATGGCCAATAAGCACATTTCTTTCTCTGTTTTATACACTAAACAAACCTTTGCAAAAAGATTAGAAAATGGCCAATAATACTATTGAAATATTATATTTTGATATTAGTTTATAACGGCACAGGACAATGAGGTGACAATTTGGGTAATGCAAAAAACATAGCATTTTGGGTAATATTGTTTTTATTATTGATATCCCTTTTTAACATCTTCTCTTCAAACAGTGGATCTATGATGTCTCGTGAGGTGCCCTTTTCTGAGTTTATGGACCAAGTGGAAAGCGGTAGAGTTGAATCCGTTAGACTTGATGGAGAAGTGATAGACGTTTTATTGGAGGGGGGTGAAAAGTATAAAGTTGTACGCCCAATCGGTAATGATGTTGTTACGCCATTACGAGATAATGGTGTAAAGATTTTGGCGGTGAAACAAGCGCAATCGGGTTTGATGTCGACCATTAGCGTTTGGTTGCCGTTTATTTTACTAATTGGTATTTGGATCTTTTTGATGAACCGTATGCAAGGTGGTGGTCGTGGCGGAGCTTTGGGCTTTGGTAAATCTAAAGCAAAATTACTTACTGAGAAGCATGGTAGAATTACTTTTAATGATGTAGCCGGTATTGATGAAGCAAAGGACGAACTAGAAGAAATCGTAGAATTTTTAAAAGATCCACAAAAATTTGGAAGACTGGGGGGAAAAATACCTAAAGGAGCTTTACTCGTCGGACCTCCTGGCACTGGAAAAACTTTATTGGCCAGAGCTATAGCGGGAGAAGCAGGAGTACCATTTTTTACTATATCTGGATCTGATTTCGTAGAGATGTTTGTGGGCGTGGGTGCTAGCCGTGTAAGAGATATGTTTGACCAAGCAAAAAAAAATGCTCCTTGTATTGTATTTATAGACGAGATAGATGCTGTAGGGCGACACAGAGGTGCGGGATATGGCGGGGGAAATGATGAGAGGGAGCAAACTCTAAATCAGTTGTTGGTAGAAATGGATGGGTTTGAGGCTAACGAAGGCGTGATATTAGTCGCCGCCACCAATCGGCCTGATGTTCTTGATCCTGCTCTTTTAAGACCAGGTCGGTTCGATAGGCAGGTGCAGGTACCAAACCCAGATGTGACAGGTAGGCAGAAAATACTTAATGTACATGCAAAGAAAACAGTTTTAGGTCCAGACGTGGATTTACGAATAATCGCACGAGGCACTCCTGGTTTTTCTGGTGCAGACCTGGCGAACTTGGTCAATGAGGCTGCCCTTCTGGCTGCTAAAATTGGTAAGAGATTTGTTGGTATGGAGGACTTTGAGAACGCGAAAGACAAAGTAATGATGGGGTCTGAGCGTCGTTCAATGGTGATGACGGAGGACGAAAAAAAATTGACCGCTTATCATGAAGCAGGTCACGCAATAGTTGGTCTAAATGTACCTCAGCATGATCCCATTCATAAGGCCACTATTATTCCCCGCGGGCGCGCTTTAGGATTGGTATTAAGCCTTCCCGAAAGGGACCAACTTTCCGTTACAAAAACAAAGTATAAATCAAAATTAACAATGGCAATGGGCGGGAAAGTTGCTGAAGAGATGATTTTTGGTGCTGAAAACGTAACTTCTGGCGCAGCGTCAGATATTCAACAGATTACCAAGATTGCTAGGGCCATGGTGACTCAATTTGGAATGTCTGAGGATTTAGGTAATATAGATTATGCAAACGAGCAACAATCTTATCTTGGGCCAATGAGTGGTGGTCATCAATCTGGTCCGGAAACTCAGAGTAAGATTGACAAAGAAGTGAGGAAGCTTGTTGACGATGCTTATGAAACCGCAAAAAAAATATTAAAGAAACACAAAGCTGATTTGAAAAGGTTGGCAGAGGGTCTATTAGAATATGAGACATTAACGGGTGATGAAATCACTTCCGTCATTGCTGGTAAGGCTCTAAATAGGGATGGTGAAGAAAACTACCCTGATGAAAAGGGCCCCCCTAGTTTAGCATCGGTGCCGAAGGCTGGAAAATTCAGGGGCCCAGGTACAGGTAAGTTGTCACCTCAGTCATAAAAACATGAAAGCGGTAAGTTTATCTTTTTATTAACGCGATTTCATATTAGACGCTTATGCCAGACTAAATGTCGCATCTGAAGTTGTTAATATCTCTTATCTATTTCAAATGAGGGATAAATATTCAGAGATAGTAATGCGGTATAAATCAGACATAGAAATAGCGCGGGATGCTTCTAAGTTACCAATCCAAGACATAGGGAATAAGTTAAACATCCCGTCAAATCACCTGCTACCATTTGGGCATGATAAGGCAAAAGTTTCCACAGAGTTTATTGAACATATAAATGAAAATTCCGATGGTAAACTTATACTTGTTACAGCTATAAATCCTACTCCTGCCGGTGAAGGTAAAACTACCACGACTGTAGGTCTTGGGGACGGTCTTAACAAAATTGGGAAAAAAGCTGCCATTTGTATAAGAGAAGCATCTTTGGGCCCATGCTTTGGTATGAAAGGAGGAGCGGCAGGCGGTGGGTATGCCCAAGTCATTCCCATGGAAGAAATGAACTTACATTTTACTGGTGATTTTCACGCTATCACTAGTGCACACAACCTACTATCTGCCATGATTGATAACCATATTTATTGGGGAAACCAGCTTGGAATTGATCAGAGGAGAGTGGTGTGGAAAAGAGTGCTAGACATGAATGATAGGGCTCTAAGACAAATAACTGTCAGTTTAGGTGGTATTGCAAATGGGTTTCCCCGTGAGGGTGGTTTTGATATAACAGTAGCTTCAGAGGTTATGGCAATATTGTGTCTTGCAACTGATTTAGAGGATTTACAAGAACGATTAGGTAATATTATTGTAGCTTATAGACGTGATAAATCGCCTGTTTTTTGTAGAGATTTGAAAGCTGATGGGGCAATGACAGTGCTTCTGAAACAGGCTATGCAACCCAATATTGTTCAGACCTTAGAAAATAATCCAGCGTTTGTGCACGGTGGTCCGTTTGCTAACATAGCTCATGGTTGCAACTCGGTAATTGCTACCAAGACTGCATTAAAGCTTGCAGACTACGTGGTAACTGAGGCAGGGTTTGGAGCTGATCTTGGCGCAGAGAAATTTCTTAATATAAAATGTAGGAAAGGTAAATTAAAGCCTTCTGTCATAGTTATTGTGGCCACTGTTAGAGCAATGAAAATGAATGGTGGGGTGATGAAATCTGATTTAGATGCAGAAAATGTTATGGCAGTAAAAGAAGGTTGTTCGAACCTGGGTAGGCATATAGAAAATATGAAATCTTTTGGAGTGCCAGTTATTGTTGCAATAAACCACTTTGTTAAGGACACCGACTACGAGGTTGCTGCAATTTCTGATTTTGTAAAGTTACAAGGTTCAGAGGCTATAGTATGCAAGCACTGGGCAAATGGCTCGGACGGCACTATTGAGCTTGCCGACAGAGTAGTGGAGTTGGCCGACAGTAAAGAGGGAGATTTCAAATTTCTTTATGAAGATTCACTTCCTCTGTTAGACAAGATACAAATTATAGCTAAAAGGATTTATCGAGCAGATGAGGCGGTTATTAGTGGTACCATTAAAGATCAATTAGCAGTCTGGGAGAAGGCGGGTTATGGAAATTTGCCAGTCTGTATGGCCAAGACTCAGTATAGCTTTTCTACTGATCCTAATCTTCGTGGTGCCCCAGAAGGACATTCAATTCCAATCAGAGAGGTAAGGTTGTCAGCTGGAGCCGGGTTTATTGTAGCAATTTGTGGTGATATTATGACTATGCCAGGGTTGCCTAGCAAGCCAGCTGCAGAAAATATTATGCTTAATGAAAACGACCTAATCGAAGGCCTTTTTTAGGAGTGAAAAATGGTTGGAAAACTATTGGATGGTAAAAATTTTTCTGCTCAAATAAGAGAAAAAGTTTCACTCCAAGTAAAAAAATTAATTGAAAATGAAGGGGTAACTCCTGGTCTTGCAGTGATATTAGTGGGCGAGGACCCAGCTAGTCAGGTATATGTAAAGAGTAAAGGTAAACAAACCGTAGAGGTAGGGATGAATTCGTATGAGTACAGGCTGGATAAAAATACTTCAGAAAAGGAACTCCTTACTTTAATTAAAAAGCTGAATAACGATAAAAATGTTCACGGTATTTTATGCCAACTTCCTCTGCCAGATCATTTAAATTCAGATCTTGTTATTAACGCTATAAGTCCTCATAAAGATGTGGATGGCTTTCACATATCTAACGTTGGCCTTCTGGGTACCGGTCAAAAAGCAATGGTGCCGTGCACACCATTAGGTTGTTTGCTCATGTTAAGAGAAGAGATAGGCGACATGTCTGGGAAAAATGCAATAATAATTGGACGGTCAAACATTGTGGGAAAACCAATGGCGCATCTATTAATAAAAGAAAACTGTACTGTCACCGTAGCTCATAGTCGAACAAAAAAAATTCAGAAACTATGTAGCACTGCAGACATTTTGATTGCTGCGGTAGGTAGACCAGAGCTGATAAAGGAAGACTGGGTAAAAGAAGGGGCAACAGTAATAGATGTTGGTATAAATAGAATAGAACAGGATCTCAATATTAATCCAAAGGGGTATAAAATTGTTGGAGACGTAGACTTTGAGGGTGTAAAGAAAAGGGCAGGCGCAATTACTCCAGTCCCAGGTGGCATAGGGCCCATGACTATAGCTTGCTTACTGTCAAATACACTGGTTGCATGTTGTAGGGCAAATAATCTTCAAGAGCCGAAAGGTCTCACAGCTTAAATTATTTTTCCCCAAAGATCATACTCGGAGTAATCTTCAACAATTACTCTACAAAAATCACCAGGTTGGAGGCGGTCGAAGTTTGATTCAATAAAAAGGGTTCCATCAATTTCGGGGGCATCAGCCTTAGTCCTGCATATTGCACTAACACTATTTACTTCATCAACGATTACTTCTTGTATTGAACCAACCTTCTTTTCTAGATTTATAGTTGATATCTCTTGTGCTTTTTTCATAAATTTATCATACCTTTGGTTTTTAATTGCTTCAGGCACTTGATCTGGCATCTCATAGGATTTTGCTCCTTTAACATTTTCATACTTAAAGCAGCCTATTCTATCTATTTGCATTTCCTCAATCCAATTTAAAAGGCTTTGGAAGTGTTCTTCGGTTTCACCAGGAAAACCAACTATGAAACTCGAGCGAATTGTTAAGTCAGGACACATTTTTCTCCAAAGCGTAATCTTTTCAGAGATATTTTTATGATTTGCTGGGCGAGCCATTTTCTTTAGTATGTCTGGGTGGCTGTGTTGAAAGGGAATATCTAAGTAAGGCAATATCTTTCTTTCCGTCATTAAGGGGATTAATTTTTCAACTGACGGATATGGATAGACATAGTGTAATCTGATCCACATGTCTAACTTACCCAGCTCTTTTGCTAGTTCAAAAATATCCCCATATTGTTCTTTTTCGTTAGTGAATTTTAATTTATCAAATCCATAAGCTGATGTATCTTGAGATATGACGAGTAATTCTTTGACACCTGCCTCAGCTAATCTAACAGCCTCATTTATAATGTGGGACTTTTTTCTGGAAACTAGCGGGCCCCTCAAATCCGGTATGATACAAAATTTACATTTGTGATTGCATCCTTCTGATATCTTTAGATATGAGTAATGACGTGGAGTGAGTTTTACGCCAGAATTAGGTACCAAATTGAGGAATGGCTCGTTTTTTGGTGGTAGGACTTTGTGTACTTCCTTTATGACCTGTTCATACTGATGTGGCCCAGTAATCGCCAGTACATTTGGGTTGGTTTTCGAAATTAAGTCTTTCTCTTTTCCCAAGCATCCAGTTACGATTACTTTACCATTTTTTGTTATTGCTTCCTGAATGGAATTTAAGCTTTCTTCCCTAGCACTATCTAGAAAACCACATGTATTAACAATTACAGCATCAGCATCTTCATATGATGGTGAAATAATATACCCCTCTGCCTTTAGGCGAGTTAAAATCCTCTCGCTATCAACTAAGGCTTTGGGACACCCCAAGCTGACCAAACCTACTTTGTTTTCTGCCCCTTGTATGTTTTTATGCATTTTTTCCATCTTAAAGGCTTTCAAATAAAACTTTTTTCGTGGATTATTGCAGATCTTGTCCCAACTGGAGTCTGTATATATACCTGATCACCTTCATTCCAGCATTCCCTAGATATCATTCCCAAAGCAACGTTGGTTTGGAAATCTGGTGAAAATGCAGCAGAAGTAATCTGTCCAACATTTTTATTCTTGTAATTAATTGGCCAAGGTTCCATGCAGTAAGGTAATGCTCCACCGTCTATTTCAATCGACCTTATAATTTGCATTACTCCGTTATCAAGAACTTCATTTAGGGCCTTATCGCCAATAAAAGGTTTCACTTTTCCAGTACTCCAATCAATGCCCTTTTTACAAAACCTTTCTAGCCCACATTCAATTGGGTTGTTGATAATAGTCATGTCATTACCGTAGGAAAGTAGGCCCGCTTCCACCCTTTCAATTCCATTAGGACAGCCTGCCGCAACATTTAGAGACTTCCCAGCCTCAAAAAAAGCATCCCACATATCCTCAGCATACTTTTCATTTTCAACATAAATTTCAAACCCTCCTTGCTTTGAGAATCCAGATCTTGCTGCGATGAAACTGGTATCCTTAAATGGAACTTTTACTATTGAGAATAATTTCATATTTTCAAAATTCATAGAAAAAACGTTTTGCATCAGTTTATTCGAAAGGGGGCCTTGAATTGCTAGTATTGAAACATCTGGTTCTGAAATTTTAACATCGAGGGCTAAACCAGTAGCAATTCCAGAAACCCACAGTAGGACATCACTGTCAGCAATTGATATCCAATACCTATTCTCACCTACTTGGACTATTACTGGATCATTTAATATACCGCCTGATAAATTAGTTAAAGGAGCATAAAGACATTTATCTACACTTAAATTTCTTAAATCTCTGGGTGTAAGCATCTCGATGAGTTTCTTTGAATCAGGACCAGTTATCTCCACTTGTCTCTCACAGGCAACATCCCATACTTGTACAGCGTTTTTTAAATGATGGTAGTCTTCCTCAACAGACTTAAAAACTGTTGGCAGTAGCATATGATTATAAACAGTAAAGCTGGTCACACCTGCTTCAAATACTTTTTTTGAAAAAGGAGTTTGCCTTAACCTTCTAGTTATTGAAATTTTATGATCAGTCATATTTAATTTGCACCTGTAATTATTAAAGACTAGCTACAATTAGTTGACTTGTTTGTAAATTAAAAATAGAGCTTCGAAATAAATTTGTTCTAATAACGTGGTGTTGGTATTATTAATGTGGCTGAATTATGAGCCTTTAAATGGATTAACCAAGAAATTATAGGTTATAATTAACAATGGATATTAAGATTTTTATAATAAATGGTCCCAATTTAAATCTTTTAGGCCGGCGTGAGAATAATATATATGGAGATAAAACTCTTGGAGACATAGAGAAATTATGCGAAGAAAAAATACAGAATTTTGCAGGAGCTTCCATATCTTTTTTTCAGTCAAACTCCGAAAGTCAACTTATAGGCTGGATACACCAGGCACTTGATGAGGCGTATGCCATAGTTATAAATCCGGCTGGATACACACATACATCCGTGGCTATTTTGGACGCTTTGCGAATATTTAATGGACCTGTTGTGGAGGTGCATTTGAGTGATATTACACAAAGAGAACATTTTAGGAAATTTTCATATGTTTCTGAACGAGCCGATAAAGTTATTAAAGGGAAGGGACCTGAAGGCTATATAGAAGCCTTAGATTTTTTGGCATCAAAATTTTTCAAAAGTTGAATAAGGCTTTTATTTTTAATAAAGCTTTCAGCATCTTTCGGATCAATCCATTTCAAAGTTCTCATATTTTTCTCTGGGAATTCATTTTTTTGGCTAATCATTTTCATGGGAAAAACATCAACGATACATTTAATGGGAGAACCATTTTTTAAAATTTTTGTAAAATCAAAATTACCAAACTTTTTTTTACTACAAATTCCTAAAATTCCAGCTTCCTCCCATGCTTCGACTGCAGCACTCCTGAAAGGACCCAATTCTTTTTGTATCCAACCTTTTGGAATAATCCAGCTTTTCGTTGTAAGGCTGGTAATCAAGAGAATCTGCAGCTTTTTTTCAACCCATTTATAGCAGAGGCAGCCGACTTGTTTTCTTAGTTGATCTTGAATATTTGAAGCTTTATCCACACCAAGTGTTAATTTACGCATTTGCGCTTTGAGAGAACTCTCTAATTCGTCTTTCATATATTCTGCCCGTTTTATATTTTTATGGCCTTGAGGCTCTTATTTAGATAAGTTATACGATAAAGTAATTTAACAATCAAATTTTTGTTGTTAATATTGTAACCATTGAAACTTTAAGTTTTTAACTAACCTACTTAATGCAGGCTCACCCTAATGGTTTTCCAATTCGGTTCATCTAATGGCCTGTCTACTTTCTTAGGTGCATTTAGTGAAAAAGTTTAAGAAAATTGTACAAAAGATTTCCTTGCAAATAATTACTAGTTTCCAGGAGCTTTTTTCCCGAGAACAAATATGCCAATTAGGAAAAATAGAACTGCTGTCACCATTCCTGCTCTTTCATTCCCAGTCCAGAGGATTAGAGAGGCATAAACGGCAGGGCCAACAAAGGACGTTATTTTTCCAGCTAGCATATAAAAGCCAAATATTTTTGCTGTGTGCTCAGCAGGAGCAACTCGTGATACCAATGATCTGCTCGCGGCTTGTACAGGACCAATAAAAAGACCTCCAATTAATGCCATAATCCAAAATACCTGAGCATTTGGCGCTACCAAAAAACCTATTCCGACGATGAAAAGGCTAACCAATGAGACACGTATGGTTAAAAATGCTCCAAACCGATCATCAAACCACCCACCAATAAGTGCTCCAACTCCACAGCTCAGATTTACAGCTATAGCAAAGTAGAGAACCTCCGTATTTGTAAAACCAAAGACCTTAGCAGCAAATATTCCAGCAAAAGCAAATACAACGCTCAATCCATCAGCATAAAACATCCTAGCAACAAAAAATCTAGCAAAACCAGGTACTTTAATTATTTCATTCCAGCCACTTTTGATTATTTCTACTGGATTTGAGATATCAGATGCTGCAGGTGCTTCTCTGACGAAAAAGAACAGCGGAAGACTGAATATTAGTAGCCATAGGCCAGCCAGTATCATTGTAGCTCTCACGTGTTCTGATTTGTCTTTATCAAGACCAAAGGGAGCGCTTTCAGGTAATATAAAAATAAACAGAGCTATGGCTAAAGCCACTATTGCTCCAAAGTAACCTACGCCCCAAGCCCAACCTGAAACTCTGCCAATATTTTCCTTTGTCGCTACAGAAGGTAGCAAAGCATTGTAAAAGACAAACATTAACTCATTTGCCACTATAGAAAAAAAAGATAAAACGATGGCTATCCAAAAAAAGGAAGGTATAGGCTCAGCACTCCACAAGAAAATTGTAGCTACAATTCCTATCGTTGTAGTAACTGCTAAGAATATTTTTCTTCTTGCATTTGCATCAGCAAGACCTCCAAGTATTGGCCCAATGAGTGCTACAGTTAATGCGGCTACAGAGGTCATGTAGCCCCAGTAAGCAGTGCCATTCTCAGGTGCTATGGTTGTTGTGAAATAAACAGCAAAAATAAAGGTAGCGTGTATCGCTCCAACAGCAGAATTTCCAACATCAAATAAAGCATAGGCAACAGTTGCTAGTGAACCATTCTTGCCCCCGTTCTTAGTTTGGTTTTGCATTAGCACCTTTTCCTTTTGAAGTATATAAATAGATTATTTGGCTGATCTAAGCAATTTTTTTCTCTTAGACTTTCATTTATGCTGTTTTATGCTTAGCATATGTTTATAAGAAATATCTCAATATCAGTCTTTGTATAATCAATGAGAATCGACATGCCCCACGATAGCCCTAACGACGAATCATCTAAGAATACTGAATTACCCGACAAAATGGCTATAAAAGTGAAATCTCTAGAGACTTTGCTAGTTAGTAGAGGTTTGGTTGACCCTGCAGCTTTAGACAAAATAATTGATTTCTATTCTAATAAGGTTGGACCACGTAATGGTGCATATTTGGTTGCAAGGTCTTGGGTCGAAAAGGATTTTGCTTCTAAACTTCTTTCGGATCCAACACCAGTTTTAAAGGATTTGGGCTTTAATGGCAGGCAAGGTGAGAATATAATTGTCTTAAAAAATACGAGTAAAATTCATAACTTAGTAGTTTGTACGCTCTGTTCTTGTTATCCTTGGCCGCTTTTAGGTCTGCCACCTTCATGGTATAAATCTGATGAGTATCGTTCTAGATCTGTTATAGAACCTCGGAAGGTATTACAAGAATTTGGGTTACACATTCCGAAAGAGACAAAGGTTAAGGTCTGGGACTCCACTGCTGAAATAAGATATTTGGTGTTACCAATGAGACCAGAAGGTACAGATGGAATGTCAATTGATGAGCTTTCTGTGTTGGTTACCAGAGATAGTATGATTGGAGCAGGTTATGCCTTAACACCTGAAAAAATTAGTGAATAGGCCTCATGACCTTGGTGGTATAAAAAACAAAAGACCAATACCCATATCTGCTGCTGATGATGATGAGAAAATAGGTTTGATTGCTAATACTTGGCAAACTAGGACACCAGCTATTACTTTGGCGATAGGCTTTCTAAGAGCATGGAATCTGGATACAACTCGGTTTTATCGTGAATGTTTGCCTCCCAATGACTATCGAGAATCTTCTTATTATGAACGCTGGTTTTTAGCTTTGGAGAGAATGATTAAGGATTTTGAATTACTTTCACCTCATAAGGTAGGAACCTATGCTGATAAAATTCTGAGAGCAAAAGATGTTTTTGAAATTCTTAGAAAGGGAGGACCATCAATTAGATCTAAGCTAGAAAGACCAAATTTTCTAGTAGGGGATATAGTACAAACAAAGAAGAACTATGAAAATGAGCTTGTTTACGGTGGTCATTCACGGTTGCCGAGATACGCAATGGGCAAGAAAGGGAAAATAGTGATCCATCATAATGCTCACGTCTTTCCCGACAGTAATGCTCACTTTAAAGGTGACGCGCCAGAGCACCTTTATTCTATCGAATTCTCTTCGGAAGAACTATGGGGTTTGAAGTGTGAAAACAAAAATGACTCTGTTACCTTGGATTTGTGGGAACCTTATCTGGAAAAGGCAGATGGTTGAAATGGAAAACGATTTTTCAAAATATATTTCAGTTAAAAACTTCGATGAACCATGGCACGCAAATTTATTTGCCTTAACAGTTAGTTTAAGTGAAAGCGGTGTTTTTAGTTGGCCCGAGTGGGTGTCTATTTTTAGTAGTAACCTTGGTGCAAAAAAAATAAAAGATAATAATAGTAGAGATTATTTTTCTGTGTGGTTGTTTTCCCTTGAGGAAGTACTTTTAAGAAAGAATCAGATTTCCAAAGAAAATTTAAGAGAAGTTTTCAAAGAATTGGTATCAGCTCAAAACGAGTCAGCTCATTGAGATTCTAAAAATAAAAAAATAATTTTACTTTGAGTTATTTCTATTTCATATTGGGCATACTCTTGGGGTGTTTCTGTTTGGAAGCTGAGATAAACCCATTGAACCTGAACCAGATAATGCTGGCGGAGGAAAGAGATGAAGGACTATAAAATTTTATAGCATTAATTTTCTCCATTCTCAGTATTCAAATGACTAACGTTTAAAAGGTGAAAATTATGATTAGAATACGACAAGGACTTTTTATTTGTTCTTTAACAATCTTAATGTTTTTTGGATTTTTTATTGTACAAAAGGTTGATGCTAAAGAAACTCTAACAATTTATACCTATGAGAGTTTCATAACAGATTGGGGACCAGGGCCACAAATTAAAGAGGTCTTCGAAAAGAAATGTAATTGCGAATTAAAATTCGTGGGATTAGACAGTTCAATAGGCATCTTAGGAAGGTTACAGATAGAGGGAGAAAACTCAAATGCCGATATTGTCCTGGGATTGGACACCAATCTAATTTCTGTAGCTGCAGAAACTGGATTATTTGCGCCTCACCAAGTTGATATTGCGAACAAAGTTAATTTGCCAAACTCAGTTACAGGCAAATGGGAAGATAAAGCATTTTTGCCGTTTGATTGGGGATATTTTGCGTTTGTTTATGATAACGAAAAATTATCGAAGCCTCCATCATCCCTCAAGGGACTCGTGGAAGATGCGCAAGTCACCATAGTTATTCAAGATCCAAGAACAGCAACACCTGGCTTAGGGTTACTATTGTGGGTGAAATCGGTTTATGGAAAAGATGCAAAAGATGCATGGGAAAAGCTATCGGATAAAATTGTTACTACAACAAAAGGCTGGTGGGATGCGTACTCAATATTTCTAAACGGGGAGGCTGATATGGTTCTTTCATACTCAACGTCGCCAGCCTACCATATAATTGCCGAAGGCAAAGAAAATTACAAAGCTGCTCAGTTTGAAGAAGGGCATTACGTTCAAATAGAGGTAGCTGGATTACTTGAAAGTTCCAAAAAAAAAGATTTAGGAAGAGAGTTTTTAAAATTTATGCTTACAGATGATTTTCAGTCAATTATACCCACGACTAACTGGATGTATTCCGTAACCTATACGCAGCAGCCACCTGAATTTAATGAGCTTATAAAGCCAAAAAATGCATTCTTGTTTAGTTCAGAGGAGGTAAATAATAACAGAAAAGTATGGGTTGATGAGTGGCTTGAAGCACTAACAAAATAAAAGCCAGAATGAGTCCTTCTATTGATGAAAAATTTAAATACCCTCTTGTGGGTCTTTCCTTAACCGTTATTATTTTTAGTGGTTCTCTGTCTATTTTATTGTATCTGTATAATTTTGGTGTGTCCTCACAAGAAGATGACCTAATAACGTTATTGGAGGGCTCCAGAGCAATAACTACTTTCTGGATTTCTTTTAAACAGGCTACATTGTCATGCATAATAAGCTTTTGCCTCGCTATTCCAATTGCCTCCATAATTGCTAGGCGCCATCAGTGGCGTGTTGTGTCGGTGCTATTTGCTATACTTGGATTAGTGCTAGTGATGCCTACAACTGTTGCTGCAATGGGAATATTGAAAGTATTTGGTTTGAATGGTTGGATTTCCAACTTACTTGATTATTTATCATTTGGAAGGTTAGGTTGGATTAATGTGTATGGAATGCATGGCCTAATTCTAGCTCATGTATTTTTTAACTTGCCATTGATGATCAGAGTGTTTGTTCCTATTTTTTTAAGTTTTCCAAAAGAACATATCTTTTTGGGAGAGCAATTCCAGTTTTCAAGGCTAAAATATTTTTGGATATTAGAATTGCCATCTATAAAAAAGGCCGCAATATCAGTAAATTTGTTAGTATTCATGCTATGTTTTACTTCTTTTTCTTTAGTGCTAATGCTGGGGGGGGGGGCCAAAAGTAACAACTTTTGAAGTTGAAATATACTCTGCACTTAGGTTTGACTTTAATATTAGTAAAGCTTCCATATTAGCTCTTATACAAGTACTTTTTGTTATGAGTGTCGTATTTGCGCTTGCTTTTACGGGCAACGGTCTGTCAGACAACTCACAGATTTATACCCCCCTAAGTGAAAGGCAGGGGTTTTATTCAAAAAAAAATTTGGGAGTATTTAATAAGTCGAAAAAGAATAATTTATGGAGTACTCTTATTGATGTAATCTGGCTTTCCCCTATTGTTTTTGTAATTTTGTTCCCATTTTTAGCTGTTTTACTTGCTGGGTTTTCTGAAAGTATATTGAACGTTTTAAGTTGGCACATTTTCTGGGTCTCATTTGTCAACACTTTGGCGATTGCTTTTTCCAGTGCTCTATTGACAATCACTTTCGGCTTGATACTAATTCACGCAAAGGTCAAATTTACCACTCATAATTTATCTGGGAAGAATTTTTTTATTGGTTTCATCGAAACTTCTGTACTTATGTACTTGGCAATCCCTGCAATTGTCCTGGGTACAGGCTTATTTGTAATTTTTAGACAATTTGTAGATGTTATGGCGCTTTCGTGGTTAATTTTGGTAATGGCTAATGTATTTCTTTCTCTTCCTTTTGTAGTGGGGCTAATGGAACCGAAAATGGTTAGCCTTGAATTGAAATATAAAAACCTCTTAGTGGTTATGGAAATAAAAGGGATAAAAAAATTTCTCTCCATTATTTTGCCTGGGATAAGCTTTGAACTAGGTTTGGGTTTGGGTCTGGCACTTTGTTTTTCGATAGGTGATTTAAGTGTCATAGCTCTTTTTGGTAATAATGATTTTCAGACAATACCATGGTTGATTTATCAAACCTATGGCAGGTACGGCCTTTCAGATGCAAATGCACTTGCTTTAATTCTTTTGGTTATCACATTTTTCTTTTTCTTTATTTCCCAAATTTTGGTGCGAACACTGTGTGCCACATTGGCAAAGGAGGTAAGACTTAGTGCTTGATGTGATTAATGTGCAGTTTGGATATTCAAAGGAAGTTGATTTTAATTTTTCATATAAATTTGACTTGAAGTTGCCTGTGGTAATTCATGGTCCTTCGGGAAGTGGAAAGTCGACTTTTTTAAATGTCATTTCTGGTTTGGTTACACCTTTTTCAGGATCAATCAAATACGAAGGACAGGACTTATTTGAACTTAGTCCCGCTGAGAGACCCTTATCGATTCTGTTTCAACGGGGAAACCTATTTGATCACATAAGTTGTTTCAGAAATGTGGAAATCGGGCTAAATTCAAAAATTGACAAGAAGTATTCCAAGAGCGTGATCGAAGAGACTTTCCATCACCTGGGTGTTACCCAGTTATTGAATAAACTACCAACAGAGATTTCTGGAGGGCAAAGAAAGAGAGTGGCATTAGCTAGGGTGATGGTGAGAGCTAAATGTCTCAATAAGAAATTATTGCTGCTAGATGAACCATTCAATGGATTGGATATCGATACAAAAGTGCGCTGCATAAAAATTCTTTCAGATTTGCAATTAAACGATCACTGCAAAATAATTATTATTAGTCATGATATAAACGATCCAGCTTCTCTAGGGGGAGTAGAAGTGAATTTAGATGATATTCAAGGAGTTTAACTGTTTTTAAGAAAATACAAGCTAAAGACATTGTTTATTTATTATTTAATTATTGAATTGATAGGTTTGAATTTACATAAAAAATATGGAGAACAATATGGTACTCGCAGTAAAAAAGTCTGAAGCGATTTGGACGGTGACACACTCAAGACCAAACTCAAGAAATGCTATGGATCCCACAAGTTCAGATGAGTTATATCAGACATTTGTGGAATTCGATAAAGAAGAATCAGCGCGGGTAGCTGTATTATCTGGGGATAACGGATATTTTTGTGCGGGATATGACCTGCGATATGCAGAAGATTTGAATGTCAGAATCGAGAGGGGAGAATATGAGTTTGATCCTAATGCTGAATATCAAAAGGGTCCAATGGGTCCCACTCGATTACAGCTTAAGAAGCCCGTAATTGCTGCCATTGCAGGTCCTGCTGTGGCGGGAGGTATGGAACTAGCTCTTTGGGCAAATATAAGAGTAATGGAAAAAAGTGCTTACTTTGGTGTTTACTGCCGTAGATGGGGAATACCCCTTATTGATGGTGGAACAGTAAGGCTTCCAAGGATTGTTGGAGAAGGAAGGGCAATGGATATAATTTTAACTGGTAGGAAGGTCTCGTCGGAAGAGAGCTACAAAATTGGTTTGTGTGAATATTTGGTTGAAGATGGAAAGTCTTTGGAATTTGCTGAAGCACTTGCACTCAATCTTTCTAATTTACCACAAAGCTGCATGCAGTCTGATATGATATCTACATCTGAACAAAATGGGTTTTCAATTAAAGAGGCCCTAAAAAAAGAATGGTCATTAAGTAAAAAAGAGGTAAAAAGGCAGGGGTTAAAAGGGGCTAGCAGGTTTATTTCAGGAAAAGGTAGGCATGGGCAACCTGACACATAACGAGACTATCTCTATAAGTTCAAAATATTTATATATTTCCTAGTAATAGTTTGGAAAAAACTACACTTAAGAAAGTTAGCCAATGGAAAAAAAAAATAAAAGGCGCCGAAATAGAAGTTCTAGTAATAGGTTGGACATGGATACTTTGGACTCGCACAATGAAACACCCAATGTTTGGGGTGTTTCGTCTAATTGGAATGCTCCATTGGGTTCGGATGAATTACAGGTTATAGATGAAGCTGTAAAAGAAATTCTTAGCAAAACGGGTATGAGTGAGGCTCCTGATGAGGTTAAAAATATTGTGATTAAAAATGGTGGTCGAGTTGACGGTGACAATCGCCTTTTATTTCCAGACCATCTGATTTCCAAATTTCTGAAGGAAGTGAAAAAAGACATAAAGCTCTTTGGTAGAGATGTAAAGTTTGATTTGGACTGCACTGGAAGGAAATCCTACCTAGGCACTGGTGGGGCCTCACCGAATATTTTAGATTTGAAGACTCAAAGATATAGGGCGTCCCAGCTAGCTGATATTTATGATGCTGCTCGAATTGTAGAAAAAATGGAAAACATCCATTTTTTTAGCCGGCCAATGGTAGCGAGAGATATGGAGAGTGAGAATGATCTTGATATAAATACTGCCTATGCATGCCTGAAGGGAACACGTAAACATGTAATGACCAGTATCTCAAATCCATCTGATGTGGGTCGGGTTGCTGAAATGTGTTTTATTATTTCTGGGAGTAAGGAGGCATTTATTAAACGTCCATTTCTGTCATTAAATGTTAATCATAGTGTATCTCCACTAAGGTATGATGGTCGTTCAATAAGGGTAATCATGGAAGCGGCCAAAATTGGGATTCCAGTCCAGGTTAATACTTTTGCACAGGTAGGTGCATCAACATCAGTATCTTTGGCGTCTGCAATAGCTCAAACTACCGCTGAGACTTTCTCTGGAATGATACTTTCATGGCTATCTAATCCAGATTCTAGTATAATTTTTGGTGGGCGGCCAATGATAACAGATTTAAGGACTGGTGCACTTTCTGGAGGAGGAGGGGAGCAGGCAAGAGTCATGGCAGCGTCTATTCAGGTAGCTCAACATTATAGCTTATGCAATTCCTGTATTGCTGGTGCAACAGATAGTAAAATTCCTGATGCGCAAAGTGGTTATGAAAAAGGAATTGGTGTTTTAACATCGGCAATGGCTGGATCCAATTTAATCACACAAGCAAGTGGAACACATGCAAGTTTAATGGGCACAGCACTAGAAAGTTACATTATAGATAATGATATGGCAGGGGTAGTCCTAAGGTCCATTGAAAAACCCAAGATTAATGCAGAAGAGATAAACGTTAAAAATATTGATGCGGTAGTTAGGGGTTCTGGGCATTTTTTGGGAGATGTTGAAACTTACAATAGAATGCGAAGTCATTATTTATATCCAAAAGTAAGTAATAGAGATTCGATAGAGGAATGGGAGTTGAAGGGTCATAAAAGTGTTTGGGATCTAGCAAGAGAAAGAGTAAAGGAAATTCTAAAAGTTAAAGGAGATTCATGCATTTCTGATGAAGCAGACAAAGAAATCAAGAAGCAATTTAAAATTTACTTAGCTTAGTCAATCTCTTGTCACATATTATCGGCTATATCCAGGCCCCAAGGCGTAGAAAGCTTAAACAAAAAATAAACATTACAATTGCGGTCAACAGCTCTACAATTGTCCATGCTTTTGGAGAATTAAGAAAGGGGCTTAGTTTTGATGCTCCAAGCCCTAGTCCTGAAAAGAAGATAAGGCTAGCTAGGCTTGCTCCAAGTGCAAAGGGAAATAAGTTAGATGGACCAAAGGGTATGGATAGCGATCCAATTAATATTAGGGTATCAAGGTAGACATGTGGATTTAACCACGTCATTAAAAAAAGAGTGGAAACGACACTAAGAAAGTCTGCTTTCTCACCATGGATTGCAATCATACTACTCCTATATTTTAATGCTGTGCGAAGCCTCAAAAATCCATAAAAGCCCAACCATAATGCTGTTAAAAGAAATATTGTAGAGGATAGACTTTCAAAATATGGGAAAAGTATTGCACCAATACCAAAAGTGCCTGCAAATATTAAAATACAGTCAGACCCGGTGCAAAATAGGATGGAAAACCATACATATTTTCCGGTTAAACCCTGTCTTAGAACAAATGCGTTTTGAGAGCCAATTGCTATAATTAGAGACAAACCGATTGCTAGTCCTGAAAAAAATGCATTAAATATCATAATAAATTAGTAAGGCAGTTTGTATAAAATTTTTCTAATCTTAATAATGTTATACACTTTTTACCTAAAAGATGTGGAGGTAAAGTGTAATTATAAGGTATAAATTGTAAATGAAGATTTAAAAAGATGTTATAGGGGCTCATATGAATAAAAAAATACTTTTGAACTCTCGACCAGATGGAGTTCCAACACTAAAAAATTTCAAATTAATTGAAGCCGATTTGCCTGAAATAGAAGATGGGGAAATTATTGTAAAGGTTATTTACTTCTCGCTTGATCCATATATGAGGGGTCGAATGAACGATGCTAAAAGTTATGCGAAGCCGGTGGAACTTGGAGAAGTTATGGAAGCTGGTGGTGTAGGTGAGGTCATTGAAAGTACATCTCCAAAATATAAGCCAGGTGAGATTGTGGTTGGTCCCACTGGTTGGCAGGAATATGCAGTGATGAGTGATAAATTTGTTCGGAAAGTTGACCCAGGTATTGCACCTATATCAACGTCAGTGGGTGTTTTAGGAATGCCAGGTCTAACCGCTCACTCTGGCCTTATGACTTTTGGCAAGCCTTGTAAGGGAGAGACTATCGTAGTTTCAGCAGCGTCTGGGGCTGTAGGATCAGTTGTAGGTCAAATTGCAAAATTAAAAGGATGTCATGTCATTGGGGTAGCAGGTAGCGACGAAAAATGTGAATATGTTGTTAATGAACTGGGATTTGATAAATGCCTAAATTACCACAATGAAAATTTTAGGCAAAATCTTACCGCCAGTTGTGAGTCAGGTGTGGATATATATTGGGAAAATGTTGGTGGCACAACATTTGAAGCCGTCTTACCTTTAATGAATAACTTTGGAAGGATACCAGTATGTGGATTGATAGCTCATTATAACCAGACTGATTTACCTATGCGAAAGGATAGATTGCCCGTTCTATTTAGGAATATTTTAACCAAAAGACTTTTACTAAGGGGCTTTATTGTATGGGATCTAAAGGAGCAAGAGGAGGAAGCTAGAAGTAGCCTAACGTCCTTGGTTTCAGAGGGAAAGATTAAGTATAAAGAGGATTTAGTAGAAGGAATTGAATCGGCTCCTGAAGCATTCATTGGTTTGCTTGAAGGCAAAAATTTTGGAAAGCTTTTGGTTAAGACAGATTTACAGAGTAATCATTAATGCTTGGAAGTAAAAAAATAGAAAAGGGCTAAGAGTTATAAAATGTCATCTATTTCTAAGACATTAGGAGGATTTATTAGTGAGGAGTAAGAGACTTATTCATGTGGTTTCTTGCCATGCAGAAGGTGAAGTTGGTGATGTAATTGTAGCTGGTGTACCAAACCCTCCAGGAACAACTTTATGGGAGAAACGAAATTTCATTCATAATGATGGTGTGTTGCGAAATTTTTTGCTTAATGAGCCAAGGGGAGGAGTGTTTCGACATGTAAATCTCTTGGTTCCGCCAATTAATCCTGAGGCAGACGCAGCATTTATAATAATGGAACCTGAAGACACCCCACCCATGTCCGGATCTAATTCGATCTGTGTAACCACTGTACTTCTCGAGACTGGGATAATTGAAATGGTGGAGCCAGTTACAAAATTAACCTTGGAAGTACCTGGAGGCTTGATTAAGATAAGAGCAGAGTGTCACGATGGGAAGGTAAGAAGAGTATCAATCCAAAATGTGCCTTCTTTTGTATATAAATCAAATGTAGCAATTCATGTTGATACAATAGGTGAGTTGAAAGTCGATGTAGCTTTTGGCGGGGATAGTTTTGTAATAGTAGATGTTGACCAAATAGGGTTGGAAATAAGAGACAGTCAAGCCCGGAGACTAGCAAGCCTTGGGACTACGATTACCGAAGTGGCAAATAAAGAGATAGGCTTCTCTCACCCTGAAAATTCTGATTGGAAGCATATTTCATTCTGTTTGTTTGCGGGACCATTAATGAATAGTGAAAATAAGGTAACTGCACAGTCTGCTGTAGCAATAAGACCGGGAAAAATTGACCGATCACCAACTGGCACCGGTGTTTCTGCGAGGTTGGCAGTTTTGCACTCACAAGAAAAAATAAAACAAGGAGAAATTTTTTTGGCTAAATCTATTATCGGGTCGACTTTTGAAGGACAGATTATTTCAAATGGATTTATGGGAGATTTACCATATGTCATTCCAGAAATTTCAGGGCAGGCTTGGCTTACTGGAATGCATCAGTTCATATTAGATCCAGAGGATCCATGGCCTGAAGGCTATCGCCTAAACGATACATGGGGCGTAGAGTAATAGACAGACACAAACTAATAGTTTTGAGCAAAGGTGCAATATGGTACATATACCCATTATAGATATTAAAAATCTTTACAATGATAACCCCAGAGAATTTTTGCAGGTAGATCGACAGATTGCATTCGCAGCCTCCTCTGTGGGTTTTTTTGTTATCAAGGGACACAAGGAAGGCAAGAAAGTAGGTGCGGCAGCTAGGAAGAAAATGCTCAAGGTTTTTGATATTCCGCTAAATGAGCAAAGATATTTATGGAAGAAAAATTTTGCGACTGAAAATAGCAATCTTTACCGAGGCCTATTCCCATTAATTTCCTCACCGGCTAAAAATAGGCAGGGGTTTGAGATTGGTCCTGATATAGCCCGTAATCATGATAGTTACGATACAACTGATATTCTTCATGAGCCTACCCCACTACCTAAGCCTGAGCACATTCCAGAAGACTGGGTATCGACATGTAAGAATTATTACTTATCTATGGAGAATATTGGAAAAAAGTTGCTATGTTCAATTTCAAGATCATTAGGTATCAGTCAAACTATATTTTTGGATGCATTTGATATGGGAATATCCACCTTGCGTCTTCTTAACTATCCGATGCGCTTAGGTGACAACTACATAGAAGATAATCATTTAAAAAGGTTTACTATTTTTCGTGGGGCAAAATATGAGCAGATAGCCAGAGCTCATGCTGATTCTGGTCTATTAACTATATTGGCACAGGACGACGTAGGTGGACTTCAAGTCAAAGATCATAATCAAGAGTGGAATGATGTACCAATCATTCCAAATAGCTTTTCCATCAATTTTGGTGGGCTCATGGAGTATTGGACAGGTGGAAGAGTTAAGGCTACCATACATCGTGTTTTGTCTAAAAACCAAAATAGATACTCCGTACCATTTTTTTTAGAACCAAGACCATCAACAGTCATAAGCCCTTTACCAATAAAAGGAAGCAAGATTTTCAAACCCTTCCTATACGGCAATCACTTGTGGGAAAAAACAACCAAATTTCCAGAAAACAAAGGGCTTGAAAAATTGAGGCCACCGAGACCCATAACAGTTTAAATTTGAGAGGAGTTATTTAGAATGTACTTATCAAAACTAGATCCAGAAAAATTAAAAAAGCAACAATGGCAAATTATGCAAAATGTAGCTGCAGCTGCAATAGTACCTATTATGAGGATAGGAGATGAG
This sequence comes from uncultured Alphaproteobacteria bacterium, assembly GCA_902600895.1. Taxonomy (GTDB): domain Bacteria; phylum Pseudomonadota; class Alphaproteobacteria; order Rhodobacterales; family Rhodobacteraceae; genus CACKLF01. Next base: position 134,521 of record CACKLF010000001.1, read on the forward strand.
TTGGGTTTATTCAAAATATTAGCCAATAATGGCCCTTGTACAGATAAAAAATTTTCAGAACTTGCTAAGATTGATCACAGATATGCGAGAGAATGGCTTTTGGCGCTCTGTGCTGCGGGTTATTGTAATAGTGACGAAGAGGTAGAAGTATTCCATCTGTCACCAGAACAGCAGGCAGTTTTTGCCTATGAAGATAGCCCAGCTTTAATGATTGGAGCTTATGATGTTTTGTCAGGTAATGTTCATAATATTGAGGCTGTGCGAGATGCATTTAAGAGTGGAAAGGGTGTTGAATATCACAAGGCTCACCCATGTTGCTTTCAAGGTACTGCCAGGTTTTTTAAGCCATCTTATGCAGCAAATTTACTGAAAAAATGGTTGCCAAAAGTTTCTGGAGTGGTGGAAAAACTACAAGAGGGAGGAAGTTACGCTGATATTGGCTGTGGGTTTGGAATATCAACTCTCATGATAGCTGAGGCTTTTCCTGACGCTAAGGTATACGGTTTTGACATTCATGAGCCTTCAATTGAAAAGGCTATTAGTTTATCAGAAGAATCAGGTTTGAGTAATAGAATCAACTATCAGGCCGCTGATGCAAAAAGCTATAATGGGTATTTTGATGTAATCGCCTTTTTTGACTGCTTGCATGATATGGGAGATCCAGAAGGAGCAGCTCGATATGCATATGAGCATTTAAATGAGGGAGGTGTAATAGTTCTGGTTGAACCAACAGCATCAGATAATCCTCGGGAGAACTTTCATACTATCGGACAAATGTATTATTCTTTTTCAACAATGGGCTGTATTCCTACATCAAAATCTCAAGAGGTTGGTTTAGCTATTGGAGCTCAAGCCGGACCAAAAAAACTAAGTGAGATACTGGCTAATGCTGGCTTCTCTGAACCTCAAATTGCCCACAAGAATGCTTCAAATATGGTTATTGAGGCTAGAAAAAAGTAACTAAGTATTAAGGTCGATTACAATGAAAGACATATCGCTATCAGATATAGAGAACGCTGCAAAAGAGTTAGAAGGTCAGATCGTAAAAACACCAACTCTTTCTCTTAAAAGCAGCAAGATAAAATCAAGCCTTCCAACGCAATCAGATGTTTATCTAAAGCTAGAGCTTTATCAGCATACTGGTTCTTTTAAAGCTCGTGGAAATTTGCTAGCAGTAAATCAACTTTCCTTGGAGCAAAAAGCTAATGGTGTCTCTGCAGTAAGTGCAGGAAATCACGCTTTAGCAGTGTCATGGGCTGCTAAAAATGTGGGTGCGCATGCAAAACTTTTCATGCCTAAGTCAGCTGACCCATTTAGAGTTCGAGGTTGTATTGATATGGATGCGGAGGTATCTCTCCTTTCTAATATTGGATTGTGTTTTGAACAGTTAAGTCAAAGTAGTATCAAAGAAAACCGCACCATTTTACATCCATTCGACTCCAGATTTATGTCTTTGGGTTCAGGCACATTGGGGCTAGAAATTTTTGATTCAATACCTGATTTAGACGTGGCAATTTTGCCGGTTGGGGGAGGAGGTTTGATTTCGGGAGCGGCTACCGCTTTGCGCCTTAAGAATCCTAATTTGCAAATATTTGGTATAGAACCCACTGGTGCTGATAGTATGGCCAAGAGTTTTAAAGAGGGTCAAGCGGTAACTCTAGATAATGTGAGTACCATAGCCGATAGTTTGGGAGCTCCAATGGCGAGTCAGTATTCCTATGAGTTGACTAGGGATTCTGTCGATAAAATATTTACGGTTGAAGATGAAGAGCTAAGAAAAGCAATGAGATTTATCCAAATGTATCTCAATCTTTGGGTTGAACCAGCATGTGCAGCATCAATGGCTGGCCTATTAGGGCCTGTAAAAAAGTATTGTGTTGGTAAGAATGTTGCAATTATTGCATGTGGTTCAAATATCTCATTTGAAAAATTTTCAAACATATTGAACCAATGAGGTGACTTGTGAATGCAAATTTAGATATAGATTATGTTAGGTCACTTTTCCCAGCCTTTTCTGAAAAGGAGCTTGTTGGCAAAGCATTTTTTGAAAATGCTGGTGGGAGTTATACTTCTTCCTTTGTGATAGATCGGTTATTAAGGTTCTACAAATCTAGGAAAGTACAACCTTATGGATACCATCCAACCTCGGAATTGGCAGGTATGGAAATGGATGAAGCTAGATTTCGTATATCGGCTATGATGAATATCAAACCAGATTCTCTTTCTTTTGGACCTTCTACAACTCAGAACACTTACGTGTTAGCACAGGCCTTCTCTCAAACGTACCAGAATGGTGATGCCATAATTGTGACTGATCAAGATCATGAAGCAAATTCTGGATTTTGGAGGCAATTGGAAAAAGTTGGATATGAAATTAGAGAGTGGAAGTTGAACCCAGATAACGGAGTTTTAGAAATTGAGGACTTAAGAGCTCTACTTGACAATAGTGTTAGGTTAGTAAGTTTTCCACATTGCTCAAACATTGTTGGAAGTCCAAATAATGCTCAAGAAATATGTGCTATTATTCGCAAATTCGATGCATTCAGTTGTGTAGATGGCGTTAGTTATGCTCCACATGGGTTTCCAAACTTAAAAAAAATGAATCCTGACATATACCTCTTTTCCTCTTACAAGACTTATGGTCCCCATCTCGGTTTAATGTATATTTGCAAAAAACTGCGGGATTACCTTCCCAATCAAGGGCATTATTTTAATTCGGAAAATCCTGCATTAAAATTCACACCCGCAGGTCCAGATCATGCTCAAATTGCAGCTGCTACCGGAATGGCAGATTACATAGATGCCCTCCATCAGCATCATTTTTCAGATGATGTAAAACCTCATATTAGAGCTGAAAGAATTCACTCACTACAAAGAAAATATGAAACAGAGATTTGTGCGCCTTTAGTTGAATTTTTATCAAATCGAAATGATGTAAGGTTGTTGGGACCTAAAGATATTCATCAAAAGGTACCTACAATAGGTTTAGATGTAGGTGACAGGGCTGAAGACATTGCTAGAGGCTTAGCAAAATTTGGAATAATGGCTGGTGCTGGTGATTTTTATGCAGTTAGAACTTTAAAATCTTTGGGAGTAAAATCTTCAACAGGTGTTTTGCGATTGAGTTTTCTGCATTATACTAGAAGGGAAGAAGTAGAGCTGTTGACAACTTCTTTGAAAAAAATTTTATAAAAAATGGGCGCCTACAGTTAGGCGCCCATCTGGCAATCATTATTTAATAATTTCCGCTTTCCATGCTCCATCAACTACAGTGTTCTTGCTGAAAAAGCCGGCGACGTCACCGTTATTAAAAAAGTCTTGTGGTCCAGACGCTCCAACATAGTGAATTGAACCTCCAGCTGCCAAAATAGCTTTTGCTTTCGCAAATTCACCTGGTAGAATCACTTCCCCTGGCCCGTTAGCTATAGCTCTCAACGCAGATGCGATTCCGGCTCTATCACCAGAACCAAGCTTTTCTATTGCTAACGCCATCATGAATGCAGCATCGTATGAGTTTGGTACGAAAGGATCTGCTGCTGGCACGTTAGCTGCATCTGCAGCTGCTTTCCATGCTCCAAAAGCATTTGTTGTCTGATCAGAAGTAGATGTTGTAAAGAATGCGTTACCTAAATTCTCTGCTCCAATTTGATCAATAACTTCCTGGGCAGCCATTCCGTCTGCACCGAAGAATAGGTCAAATGCTCCAGTTTCAAGTGAGTTTCTTAAGATTGTAATGCCGCTGGATCCATAGTATGCAAATAGTGCTAGGTTGTTTGTATCAGCTCCTAATGTAGCAACTTCAGAACGATATGAGCTTTTGTCTGGTTCATGAGCTTCATTCGCTGTTATGGTTCCCCCCAGTATTTCATAATTGGAGGCAAACACGGCAGCAATGGCCGCGTTGTAGTCATCATTAGCGTAAGAGATAGCTAAATCCATAATTCCATTGGCAATGGCTAGCTCAGCTAGAGCCTTACCTTGGAATGCATCTGATGCAGCAGTTCTAAATACCAAATCTGTACCTGACTCTAGGCTAGAGATAGCTGGAGAAGAGGCTGAAACTGACAATGTTACAACTCCTGCTGGCATTGTTACAGATTGTGCTTGAGCTATTGTTGCTCCAGAACATACCGGACCAATTATTGCTGAAACTTGCTCAACATTGACTAGTTTAGTCACTGCGTCAACTGCTGCTGTTGGATCACATCCGCTGTCAGCTCTAACTATAGTATATTTCTGACCATCTGCAAATAAACCACCTTGCTCATTTACATGCTTTTCTGCTAAGTCTACTGCCAGTAACATTGGCGCTACCAGGTCTGGAATAGGACCAGTTACCGCCATTGGATTTCCAACTTTCACTTCTGCAGATGCACTAACTGCTAATGCTGCAGAAGCAATTCCTGTTAATATTATTTTCTTCATTTTATCACCCTGTTTCCCGCTGTTAGTATTTATTCCCCAGGTGCTGCGGGTCGCCTCTCTGGAAGAATTCCTTTTGGATATTTTTGCAAAACGAATTGCAAAACTAATCCTATTAGTAACATGCGCAAATATCCACTTCTATTTTTTAGCATGCTTACATCTATACCGTTAAAAATATTTGCAACAATGTCAATGAAGCCATTAAGAAATAATTCACTGGCTGACCAAACAAACCAGATGAGAAAAGCTCCTAGAATAGCGCCTCTATTGTTTCCAGACCCACCGGCAATTAGCATCACCCAAACTAAAAATGTCATTTTGCTAGGGTCAAAGGTATGTGTAGGCTCTATGAACCTCAGGTGCTGAGCTAACAATGCTCCAGCTAAGCCCATAATCATTGTGCCAATAATGAATGCTTCAACTCTTCTACGTGTCACATCTTTTCCGGCTGCCCTAGCTGCGTCTTCGTTTTCACGAATCGCGGTCATCATTCGCCCCCACGGTGAAACGCGTGCTCTTTCCAACATCATATAAACTACAAAAACAAAAAACAGTATGGTTGCAGCAAATAACGGTTGCCACCACCAGTTAACCAGCGAGTCGAAAAATGCCTGCCAGAACTGATTATCTCCAATCCAACTTAATATTGGTTGAGAAAAGTATCTTGACTCAGAAAAATGTTCCCAGGTACGAGGTATTTTGTTGATGCCACGTGGACCATTAGTTATGTCCACTTGGTTTTTGAATATTAACTTAATGATTTCGGCAATTCCTATAGTAGCGATAGCAAGATAGTCAGCACGCAATCGAATACTTATAATACCAATAACTGCAGCTATAATGCCGGCTATTAAGAATGCTGATATTTCACCAATTATTATTGGCAGACCAAGGCCTCCATAGTGGAAGGTGCTCTCAGCTGTAGTAAGTATTGCAAACGTGTAAGCACCAACCGCGGCAAATCCTGCAATACCAGCGTTGAATAGACCTGCAAAACCCCAATTAACATTTAACCCCAACGCGAGCAAAGCATAAATACCACCTACACTTAAAAGCGAGAGAAAATAAAGGAAATATCCTATCAATTCATCCATTAAAATACGCGCCCTTTCAAAATACCACTCGGTCTAAAAACCAACATCAGTACAAGTATTGAAAATGCCACTCCGCTTTTATAACCAGGACTTAGTAATGGGCCGTTACCAAACCATGGGTATGCAGATAATTCTTCAGCAAAGCCAATTACTAAGCCGCCCAATACAGCACCAAAAGGACGTCCAATACCTCCCAATATTGCAGCTGCAAACATTGGAAGCAGCATCCTAAAACCCATTGTACTCATTATAAATTGAGTGTCCATTGCCATAAAAACTCCAGCCATTACGGCACAAAAGCCACCTACGATCCAAGTGGCCCTAATTACTTGCTCGACATCAATTCCTGTCACCTTTGCCAGATCAGGACTATCAGATACTGCTCGCATGGCTTTGCCAATCCTTGTGCTTGTAAGCATATAATTGAATGCCAACATAATAATGATTGTACCTAAAATTATGAAAAGATGCTTGCTTGGTACCAAAAGCATCATATCCATACTGCTGGAAAAATCCTTAAGGTAACTATTCGGTTTTGCTATACCCTTAACAAACGTTATTTGATTTGGACCCCATATTACTTGTACTAAGCTCCTTATAATCAACATCATCCCAAAGCTAGCCATTACGATGATAATAGTGGGCGAATCTCGAAAGGGCTTGTAGAAATAACGGTCCACTGATAATGCTAAAAATATAGCTATGAAAATGGCAGGTGTACATGCAATCAGTGGATGCATGTAGAAGCCTAAAAAAATATTAGATATTTCTAAGAATGTCCATGTAAGAAATGCACCCGTCATCATAATTTCACCGTGCGCAAAGTTGGCAAACCTTAATATTCCAAAAGTGAGAGTTATACCTATTGCGCCAAGTGCGTAAATACAACCGAGTACCAAACCTGGGATAAAGTAATAATTTACAAATTCAAATCCAAAGTTTTCCCACATTGTAAGTTAATCCCTACTGCCTAAGAACATACGGGCCACTTCTTTATCCTTAAGGAGTTCATCTCCGGTCCCATCATATCTATTAAAGCCATCAACTAAAATATATGCTCTGTCTGAGACACCAAGTGCTTGTTTAGCATTTTGCTCCACCATAAGAATGGGAACACCACTTCCATTTATTTTTCTGACGGTAGAAAATATCTCAGACCTATATTTGGGGGAAAGTCCCGCAGTAGGCTCGTCAAGTAAAAGAATTTTAGCATCTACCATTAAAGATTTAGCCATCGCCACCATCTGCCTTTGCCCACCAGATAATGAACCTGCTGGTTGCTTTCTTTTTTCCCCCAGATCGGGAAATAGTTCATACATTTCTTGCAGCTTTACTTGGGTATTATTTGGGTTTACCCAAGCACCCATTTCAAGATTCTCTTCCACCGATAGGCTAACAAATACATTATTTGTTTGAGGCACATAACTTATCCCTTTTGTTATAATTTGCGATGTAGGAATACTTACAATGTTTTTACCCAATAAATTTATTGATCCTTGATTAATTTTTATTTGACTTAGGATAGCTTTAAGAACAGTTGATTTTCCTGCCCCATTTGGACCAATTATGCTAACTATTTCTCCATCATTAACACTTATATTTATTCCGTGCAAAATTTCGGTTTCGCCATATCCTGCGAATAAATCTTTTACCGTCATTATCGATTTGATCGAACTCATTCTAGATCGCCTCCAAAGTAGGCATCAATTACTTTTTCATTGGCTCTGACTTCAGTCATAGATCCTTCGGTTAATATGCTCCCTTCGGCTAGAACTACTATCTTTTCGCAGAGATCTGCAATCAGATCCATATCGTGTTCAATTATACAAAAAGTATATCCCCGTTCTTGATTTAATCTTCTTATCATTTCTATGATTTTCAACATTAAAGTAGGATTTACTCCAGCTCCCGGCTCGTCTAGTAAGACTAATTTTGCATCAGTCATCATTGTGCGGCCTAACTCAAGAAGTTTTTTTTGACCTCCTGAAAGATTTCCGGCCAATTCATCTTTTACGTGAGAAAGGCCTAAAAAATTTAAGCTATCCAGGGCCCGCTCTAGTACTTCCTTTTCCCTAGAAGCAACAGTTTTTGGTGCGAGCCAATTCATAAAAATTTTTTCTCCAGGCTGATCTGAGGCAGCTACCATTAAATTTTCAAGGCTAGTCATCTGAGGGTATTCATGACTAAGTTGGAATGTTCTTACAAGACCCAATTTGTAGAGTTTCTCTGAGCTTAAACCAGTTACATCTTTGCCGTTAAGTAATACATTTCCGGACGTAGGCCTTTCTGCTCCCGCTATGATATTAAATGTCGTCGTCTTTCCAGCCCCATTAGGTCCAATAAGGCCAAAAATGCTTCCTTCTTGGACTGAAAAAGATATACCTTTTACGGCTTCCAGTCCGCCAAAAGATTTCATTAAGTTGTTTACTCTTAAGGTCTCCACCGCTACCACATCAAATTATTAACAAATAATTTTAACACAAAAGCCAGCTAAGACGATCGATACAATCTATGAGATTTTCTTATGATTTAAGTAGTTGCAATGTTTGTTGCAGATTGCCTACCATCCTCAGCTGTTTCTATTTCAAAAGTCACAGCTTGATCGTCCTTTAATGTTTCCAATCCAGCGGCTCTAACTGCTGTAACATGTACGAACACGTCCTTACCACCCTCTTCCGGCTCTATAAATCCGTAACCTTTAACTGGATTAAACCATTTAACTTTACCATTTGGCATTTATTTTACTCCGTTTTATTTCTGAACACTATTGTTCAGATACCGCTTAGTCATTAGTAGATCGAAAGACTGAAGCCGTAAAACGAGAGACAGCGGTCGATGAAATAACTTTTGCACGATGTTTAAGAACCAATTAGACAAGATTTGCAAGAAAATAATTATGATTCTTTTAAAAAATGCGTAAAATAAATTGATGAAGTTTGTTTTCCGACAAAAATGCTCCTTAAGAACCGATAAAATATGACTGCTGCGGTGACCTTTCGAATGAAGCTTTTTATTTCATTTTTATTTATAATATCGCTAATATTGGCCTTTTTATGGATTTTTTTACCTAAATTCTTTGAGCAGCCTAATTAAAATGTGATTAAGAGGTCAGGAAGTTTTGAAGTTAGAAACTATCCAAAAATGCTGGTAGCTAGTATGAAAAGCAAGGGTAAGAGAGATGTGGCATTGAAACATTCATTCCCTTTTTTGGTAAAATAATATAAGAGGCAAGAAAAGAGAAGGACCAAAAATTTCTATGATAGTTCCGGTTAGTCAATCCAAAGCCGGGAATAAAAACACCTGGAACATATATTTTTTTATGCCGAGTAAGTATACGTATGAGTCAATACAAAGTCACAAATTAATGGCGTAGAAATTCTACAATTATCACAAAGAAAAATGGCTACCGTAAGCTTTAGAGGTTTGTGGAATGATTCTATAATTGAATATCATGAAGACAAGCTAAAAAATTGGGTGAAAAGTGAGGGCTTTTTAAATAAGGAAAACATCATATATGCAGTTTATAATGACCCAAGCACACCAGGCCTACTCAGGCGTAACGAAATCTTGATTGAGCTGAATTAACCGGGGTTTACAATACTTGGAGAGAAAAGAAACTTAGTATGGAAACAATCAATAGAGATGTGCCCATAATTGCATTAACAATAGTTTGAGAACTTGGTTTAAGAGATATTTCTTTGATGATGGAGCCGCCTGCTAACCATATAAAATGTATTGGAAACCAAATTGTATTCATCACTATAAATTTCCACATTGTTTCAAGGAAAAAGTCATTGGGATAAATTGAGAATCCTGAAAAAATGAGTGTATGAACTGCATAAGCTTTAGGGTTGATTAGCTGTAGTAATATACCGTCTACCATATTCGGTACAGACAAATAGTTTGGAAAGGCAATTTTAGAGCCGTGTGTAATAATTTTGTATGATAAAAATAGCAAAAAGCCAGTAGATGCAATTAGGAAAAACATGCGCATGGCAGGAATAGAAAAAATTATAGATGAAAGACCGGTGATAACTAATATTGAAACTGTGATATGACCAATGGCTAAACCTATCAGAAATCTTATTCCCATTTTAAAAGAAAAACATGCTCCAACGCCAGCAAGAGCTAAAACAGCTGGACCAGGCGTTATAATAAGGAAAAAGACCGCTAAAATAAACGATATCATTATTATTGAGCTCTATTATAAAGATTAAAATGCCGGTAAAAAAATTACCGGCATTTCCCCCTAAACTTAACCACTTTCATGGCTCTTTGTGATTCTAACGTTACGTCAAGTAGAAAAGATTTAAAAGTATTTTTCTTGAGTAATACTTAAAAAAAAGGCCAGGCATTTAAGCCTGACCAGTTTTAGGGAGGTTACAATATGAAAAAAATCTACCAATATGCAAAGCAGGAACTATGCCAAAATGAAAAAGCATTTTCTAATGGGAAAATAAATAATTAAAAACAGTGATTTAAAGATTTTATACTATGGAATTATTTTTGGCATATTTCTTGCTTCTTTATCTTCATAAAAAATCGTCATTATTTTGACAAGAAGGAGAAAAAATGTATAGATTGGAAGAAATCGAAGTAAGATCCGTAAAAACTGGATTAAAAAGGGTTAGAGAAAACATTGGAAAATGGGCTCATGTAGAGCTTACTAATGATAATAGAGTAAAGCTTTGTGCGCTTCAAGAGAAATGTATATTTGGTGTTCAGTATACGTCGCAAGACATTATTGGTTATTTGCCTGAAAAAACTTCATGCGCAGTTTTAAAAGGTCTTAAGGCTGGAAAGAAAATAAAAGCGCGCGTTTTTGATTTTGTTCCCAAATTTGAGGATACATTACCAACTTATAATGTATCAATTTGGATGAATTAGGGTCAATTTTTCAAAAATTTAGCAAAAGCTGCTTTTGCATCTGGTGATTGCAAAAGGTTAAAAAGTGTTTCTCCCTCCAGTTTTATTCTTGCATTTATAAGATCTTGAAACGACTGGTTAATTAATTTTTTTGTAGTAGATATTGCCAACTTTGGAAGCTGGCAAAGTTTAGCTGCTGTTTGTTGACTTCTCTTAATTAGTTCATCATCCTTATCAAAAATATCTGTAACAATCCCCATATTAAGTGCCTCTTCTGCAGTAAATGGCTCACCAAGTAAAAGCTTTTCTTTAGCTTTTAGGGCATTTGAATTCAGTGGAATAAGAATTGAGGAGGCAGCCTCGGGGCAAAGCCCTAAGTTAACAAACGGAAGGAGAAAAGTAGTATTCTTTGAAGCGTAAACAAAATCACAGTGCATTAATATTGTAACTCCAATGCCAATAGCCAATCCACTTACATTAGCGATTATTGGTTTTTTAAAGTTGGCAACAATTTTTATAAACTTTATTACATTTGTGTTTTCGGGGTCAGTAATTTTTGGTGTGTTAGCAAAATCATTTATATCATTACCCGCAGTAAAAATCTTTCCTTGACCTCTCAGTATCACAACGATGACGCTATCATCAAGACTTGCTTGGCTAAAACAGGCGGTTAAGTCTCCATACATCTGGGACGTCAAAGAATTCTTCTTTTCGGGCCTTTTGATTGTTATCTCTACTACCCCATCAGTTTTTTTATATCCAATATTAGCCATTGTTTTCCTATTTGAAATTTTTTCTCATTAAACGCTATAAGCTCGTTCAATTATAGAATCAAAGTTAGTAGAATGCTGAAGTGAACCAAAGGCGGCAACAAATTTACCATCCAACCTTGAAGCACAAAAGGCATCGGCTACTTCATTTGTGGAATGTTGAATAAGAAGGGAAGCCTGCAAGCCAATTGCCATCATCTGACTAATTGTCCGCATATTTACTTCAAGCATGCCTTTCTCACCAATACAAGTTTCAAGTTTTCTACTTAAGCTATCAAGTCTTTTATCGTAACGGCTACCAATTTTTATCTCTTTCATTACTACATCAGCTGATAATGGGTTTTTATTTAGTGCGCGTAGTACATCTAAAGCCATAATATTGCCCGGTCCTTCCCATATGCTATTCAAGGGTACTTCTCTATATAATCTGGGCATAATGCTCTCTTCAATGTATCCCATACCGCCATGACACTCCAAAGCCTCATAAACCAAAGATGGAGCCCGCTTGCATATCCAATATTTAGCAATAGCCGTTCCCACTCGTGCAAAAGCTCTCTCCTCTTCGTCATTTTTAGAACTGTCGATAGCTGAAGCCACCCGCATACCAAGAGCTAATGCAGCTTCTGTTTCTAAAGCCATATCTGCAATTACGTTTTGCATTAATGGTTGTTGTATTATTCTTCTTTGAAATGCACTTCTATTTGAAGCATGATGGATCGCCTGTACCAGAGATTGTCTCATGATTCCAGCAGACGACATTGCACAATAAATTCTATTTCCAGTAACCATATCCATGATTGTCTTTATGCCTCTACCTTCATCACCCACCATTATTCCTAGCGTATCTTCAAACTCCATTTCTGTAGATGCGTTTGATCTATTGCCAAGTTTATCTTTAATCCTTTGAATATTTAGATTATTTCTTGATCCATCAGGTTTCCATCTAGGAACAAGAAAGCATGAAACGCCATGACCCTCCGTTTTTGCTAAAACGAGAAATGCATCGCACATGGGAGCTGAACAGAAAAATTTGTGCCCAGTTATAAGGTACTCTTGGGATATTCCATGATTTTTACCCACAGGTTTTGCCCGAGTGGTATTTGCACGAACATCAGATCCCCCCTGTTTTTCAGTCATGAACATACCAATCAAATTTCCTTTTTTTTCTTCAATTGGGATATCCCTCATATCATAAGTCGTCGAAAGAATTCCAGGCATCCATTTTTTTTCTACTTCTGGAGTTCCTCTAAGAGCTGGGGCAACAGAATA
>CACKLF010000002.1 GCA_902600895.1 uncultured Alphaproteobacteria bacterium
CTTAATCTCAGGTGAAAAATAACGCCCCAAAACTGCATTAGCACGCTCAGCTTTAACCATTGATTTCACAAGATTTCTGTTAGATAGAAAAATTCCTAAAACTAAAATTACGAAAAAAATCATGAAAGTTATGTTCTCTCGCAATATAAATGAATTTATTGCCCACCCGTCAGATATTATCACCCTCCAATCACTTTCAAAATAAACATTAGGGTTTTGAAGGGTAAGTATAAATTGTCTCATTGGCTGCATAGCAGAAAATATGAGCCATAATAGAACAGCCCATAATCTGCTAAAAAAAAGAGCAGTAATACCTATTAGAAAAAATATTCGAAAAATATGACCGGCCCATGAACCTTGACCGACCCTTTCATCAAATTCCATATAATATTGGTGTAGTTCTCCTCCCAAAGTAAAGAAAAATGTACCTAGATGAGCGGCAATAATAGTTGCAAATAAATAAAATGGGTAATTTATCTTATTAAGGTAAAGATAACCTATAGTGACAAACGGTATCCAAACTGCTGGAACACTCCATTTAAAAATATGGGCAAGTAATAGATCCGGGTCACTCAAAAAGATATTATCGGTGATAAAGTATACCGAAATAATACCAAAGATTAAAAAAGCTATTTTGAGAGACTTCAACTCCCATTCTGTACCCTCTTTTAGCATATTTTTTCCCTTTAGATTGTAGTCAAAAAATTTTTTTTATTTTCTTTTTCATCTATCTTTATCACACTTTGGCGCTATTTTCTAATTGGATACAATTAAGTTATATTTCCGTTACCATCAAAAAGATGACACTTTTAGCGTCAAAATAAATGTCAATCAATTCACCAGTCTCTATATTTGAGTCGCCTTTAATTTCAACAAAAAGTGGTTCACCAGGTTTTTCCACATATAGGAAGGTTAATGAGCCTAGTTTTTCTACTACTACCTTTCCAGTTCATTTTGGAGAGGAAGTGGGTGTAAGGGATAAGTGTTCTGGTCTTATGCTTAAATGCATTTGGCTTTCATTCAATTTAACCTGCTCTTTATTTTTAAGCATAATTCGGTTTGACCCAAGTATTTCTATCTTGGTTTCCTCCTTATTTGAATTTAATAATTAGCAGGCAATTTTTTTTAACAACTTACTAGGAGCCTAAATTTAAAATTTTGAAATATTGGGATCTTTTGATAATATAAGATTCTTGATAATTATCTTATGTAGGCAGGGTTTGAGAAGGATTTCCACCGAGAGATTCAGTGATTGAGGATAGAAATAAAATTTTAGCATCTTGTCATTGTGGGTCTGTTAAAATAGAAGTCAACTTACCAAAAGGCTTTAATGAGGTACTTAGATGTAATTGTTCCATTTGTAGCAGGGGTAAGGGTTTTGGAATGATCTGTGTTCCTGCTGCTAGTGTGAAAGTAATTCATGGTACAGACCATATGACAGAGTATACTTTCAAATCTAACACTTCACCTCATTGTTTTTGTAAGTCTTGTGGAATACATACTCACCATAAAAGTCGAGCGCGGCCGGATAGACTCTGTATTAATCTTGCATGTGTAGAGGGAGTTGACATACATGAGTTTGATAATAACTTAATCGAATTTAATGGAATTAACCATCCGAAGGATATGTAATTGCGTATACTATAGGTAAAATTAGAGGCAGAATAGTCAACTACTCTTCTTCAGGCATTTCTTTTTATAAAAGTCTACGTTATATTTTCAAATTGGTTTAAAGCTACTAGTGTGTCAATAATATTGGATGGTTATCTATGGAGGCGGTAGATGTTTATTGGTCTTTCAGAAGCCCCTATTCCTATCTTGCAACCCCAGATATGCTGGAGATAAAGGCAAGTTATAAAGTTATTTTGAATTTAAGGGTAGTGATGCCCATCGCTATCCGAAATCCAGATATTTTATTCACAAAAGCTGGAAAAAATAGGGTCAAATATATTCAACTTGATTGGGCCCGTCGAGCCGAATTTCTTGGATTGCCAAACATATGGCCCTCGCCTGATCCAATCGTTCAAGATATGGAGACCCTTAAAATATCTGAGCATCAACCATATATTTTTCGTTTAAGTAATCTTGGCGTAGAAGCTCAAAGGAAAGGTAAAGGTGTGGAGTTCGCAAGGGAGGTTGCCTCTATTATCTTTGGTGGAACTAAGAACTGGCACAAAGGAACGCATCTAAAAGATGCTGCAGAAAAAGTTGGATTAGATTTTGAATTTATGGAAGAGGCAATTGCGAATGGTAATCATGCTGATGAGATAGAAGATAACCATAATTCCCTTGATAGCATAGGCCACTGGGGCGTCCCGACTTTTGTTTTTAAAGGAGAACCGTTTTTTGGGCAGGATCGTGCAGATACCCTAAGATGGAGACTCGAAAAAGAAGGCCTCAGAAACCATTGAAATTAAAGATTAAACAATAAGTATTTCTTGACATATCTATTTAACTATCAGACTCTTGCGGGAAATTTATTTCTTGCGATAATTTATTAAAAGTGGAGAAAAGATGTCTGGACTTAGAGAAAATTCCAATCAAATTTGTAGTGTCATTCAGTGCAGTGTGAAAAGTGACCCTGAGGAATTTAAAAATTGGGTGAAAACTCGCTCATCAAAGTACGTTTTGGATTTGGAGGAAGAAAAATTGATTAGTTATGAATGGCATATTTCTGATGATGGTAAACAGGCTACATTAGTAGAGCTTTTAGTAGATAGTGACGGATATATGCAACGTATTAGGAATCATGTCGATAGCCCTCTCAACGGAGAAGTAATGGAGTTGGTTGATTTTAAAGCCTGGCTAATTTTTGGCAATGCGAAACAAGACTTGATGGAGGCTCTTGCACCATTTGGAGCCACATTTCAAAATTATCTATTTGGCTTTAATCATTCCATAAAATAAAAAAATGACTGTTTTATTATAAGTTTCATAATTGGCTGTTGGAAAAGGTGTAATTTAAAAATTTTTTAAATGTGATTTTCATAAAAATATGCATCTCTGTTACATGAAATAATAGTAAGGAACAAAAGAGAAAATTTTTTTCATAAAAAAATTATACTCTCAATGTTGCTCATCTCTAACGCGACCACGCATAGCTTTAATCTTACTTCTTTTTTGTTTCTCGTTACTTCTTTTAATTCTTATCGCTTTGCTAGGCCTTGTTTCTAGTCGGTGTTCTGGCTTCTTTAGAGCTTCTGAAATTAACTTAAATAATTTTGCTTTTGCCAATTCACGGTTCCTGACCTGAGACCGATGTTTTTCGGCGACAATGATAAGTTCTCCATTTTGATTCCACCTTTTCCCAGCAATTTTTTTTAATCTATTCTTTACAGTATCAGATAGGTTAGGCGAATTTTTAGCGAAAAAACGCAATTCAACCTTAGTATCAACTTTATTAATATGCTGTCCCCCTGGACCTGAAGATTTAGAAAATTTTTCAGTAATTTCATTGGGGTCCAGTTCAATCAAGTTGTTAATTTTCATTTTAACACCTTATAACTGTGGCATATTCTATGATATATGTTACTAAATATGGTCAGCAAGAAAGCCACGCATAACTTTTTCTGCACTTTCTGGGTTGTCACGATGTGGCCCGTGTCCGCAATCTTCAAACATATGGAGGAAGGCATTTTTGCCAATAGAATTAACTATTTCTTGTGAGCACACAGGTGGTGTGACAGGGTCTATGGTACCCCCAATAACTAACGTAGGGCATTTGATATTTGATATTTCTTGACGCATATCCATTTCAATCATTTCTTTAGCAAAAAAGTGAAGAGTTACCTCAGGGCGCTCTATAGCGCGATCACGAAACGCATTTGCTGTTAAGGAATTTGGATTACTGTAAAGTGGCAAGCATACCTTTTCGTAAGTTTTGTAGGCAGCTTGAGAAGGTTTAGAAAAAAACTTTTGTGCAGCAGTAGCAGCAGTTTCTCCACCAAGTTTACGCATCATTTTCACTGTCTCGTCTAGACGAAACTGAGCAGCTGTCGATGATAGAATTAGTTTCGAAATATCTTCAGGATGACGCGCAGCGTAATGCATTGCTACCATTCCTCCAAATGACTGCCCAAAGACTACGGGTTGATCAACACCTAAAGTTTTGCAAAATACCGCAATATCATCTGCCCATTGATCCAAATTCCAAGTCTCTTTTTCACCTGTTGAACGACCACAACCTCTATGGTCCAAATAAATTAGCTGATGGGTATCGGAGAATCGGTCAAAATGTGGGCGCAAGGTAGAGTGGTCGTAGCCAGGTCCACCATGTAAAAATATCAGTGTTGGTCGCAAGGACATGTCAGGGGTTGAGGCATTGAGGCCTTCCCCCAACACATCAAAAAATAGTCGTGCCGAACCAATATTTATATACATTGTCACTCCCTTTACTTCGTTTGCAAAATATTTGTGTGCTAACACAAAAAGTTTTCTCTTGCCACCTTATATAGCGATTTAGTCTAATGACATTATCAATACTGATAAAAAACTCATGGTTAAGTACTTAAAATGGTGATAGGAAATGCCCAATTGAAACTAGCTGCTTAGTGCGCAAAATTAATTAAGGCTGCCAAGAACAAGGCTATCAGTGTTCCTAACATACCGATTGTTCGTAATATAACACTTTTGAATGTGAAAAATGAAAATAAAAAGCCATGACTTATTCTTCCAAGTAAGAAAGTTATTGCTAGTACATTAAGAGTTATTAAAGGTGTTTTAATATATTCGAGTAGGAAAAGCATAATAAAAAATAATGGGGCATATTCTACAAAGTTACTGTGACCTCTTACAGCACGATGGACATTCTCTTCATTTTCTTTTCCATAACTGATCCACCAAAAAAGTGGATTACCTCTTATTCCAAATATCCTGATAGAAAGGATAGATAAAGACCAACGGCTCCTGATAAATAAAACTGCGTTGTCATTTTTCTTAACTTTTGGAACATTAAATCCCCTCTAACGGCACTCCTGCAACAGTAATGCGATGCATTAGCCGTGTGTGACCAGGGTAATCAGCAGTTGCATAATGCTGTACTAATCTGTTATCCCATATTGCTACCATGCCGGGCTCCCAAACCACTCTCGCGGTAAAGACAGGTTTTGTGATGACCGCATAAAGATATGATAACAGCGGAGCACTCTCCTCAAAACTCCAATTTTCAAAATTGGTTGTGAAATCACCATTAACATAGACACATGGTACTCCGGTATTGGGGTGTTTGATGATAACTGGATGTAGAGTAGGATCACGAAAAGCAGTTTTTTTTGGGTTGATACCTACATTGCTATTTTCAAAGCTACTGTCGGAGTGCCATGCACGTAGCCTTTTTAACATATTTTGAAGTCCTGGTGTCAAAGATTTATAGGCTGCTGCCATGGAAGCAAAATGAGTATCACCTCCAAAAGGAGGAAGTTCCTTAGCATTTAAAATGGAGCACATTGCAGGTGCTTCATCGTAAGAGTGGTCTGTATGCCAAGTACCACCAATAACCTCTGCCTGATCTGGTGTTGTGCGCACTTCTGCAATAACAGGATGACTCGGAACTGGTGTAAAAAAACGATTAACGTCAATTTCACCAAAGAACTCTGCGAGTGAAATATGATTTTCAGGGCTTAAGTTTTGTCCGGGCATCACAATAACACCATATTTAAATAAGGCTGATCGCATTTCTTCTAATTGAGATAATGACGCGTTAGCTAGCGAAACTCCTTCAAGTCGAGCACCACAATGCCCAGCCAGTTTTTTTATTGACCATTTGTTTGTTACTTTTGACATTTACTAACGTTAGCTTTTTTACTTTCTTGAAATTTCATGTTAACACAGAGACTGAATATGTGAAGTCCAATGGCTTTCTGCTCCTGAATACTTTATCCATATTTCTTGAAGTTATAAATTTCTAACATAGATGATTCTGCTCGTCTCATACCCGATGACATCAGATATATTTTCAAGGGCAAAATTTTAATAAAATTGAAAGCCTGCAAAAGAGGATTAGTTCAGAATATTTTTCTTCTATCCTTGAAAATCGTTGAGTAACTAATAAATAGACGCTCTACTCAAAAGGAGAAAAAATGTTAAAAAATTTATATTTATCAGTTGTATTGGTTCTATCATTGAGTGTTGGAGCAGTATATGCCGTAGGAAATTACAGCAGATCGTCTTCAGATTCAATGAACTACAAAAGCGCCAAAAATGCTATCGAGAATGAAAACTTTGCTCTAGCTGTGGGTTTATTACGCACCGAAAGTATGAATGATGCATCAAACCCTGACGTTTGGAATTTATTGGGTTTTGCATCTAGAAAATTGGGTGATTACGATAAATCTAAGACAGCTTACGAGAAAGCTTTGAGCTTAGATCCGAACCATAAAAGAGCCTTGGAATATGGGTAAACTTTACTTAACCTTGGCCAAAAAAGATGCGGCAGTGAACCTACTCGAGCGATTAAAAAATATCTGTCCGAGTGGCTGCGATGAGCTTATAGCACTTCAAAAAAGTTTCAACGAATCTTTAGCTGAATAGGCATAAAATAAACTTGTACAAATTCGTCAAATTATAAAAATTTGTGGTAAAAAAAAATTTATAATTTAGTATTATTTGCCACAAAAAAATATTACAGTTATAATTATGTTCTCTATAAAATAATTACTTTTTATCACCTCCATGAAGAGCTCTATAAACTAAAGAATGAAAGTGATGAAGTAAATGCTCACTGTTTGAAGACCGTTCAGCATCGATCATATATCTTCCTTGATCAAAACCCGATGAATGCAGACCTCTTTGCACGTATAGATTTAAGTCAATATCCTCTGGTCCTAATTTCTCATTAAACCATTTTATCGCTGCTTTGCTGAGTTTGTTCTGAGCACGGTTTTGCGGTATATAGTGCCCAAATCTTAAAAGTGTTTTTTCTGGTCCAATAGGTATCTCGTTAAACGTACCAATTGCGTCAGCATATGGAAAAGCATAAATAGTAGTCATAGGCCATATTTGAATGTTATAAAACCAATCAGTTTGATAAGCTTGACCTTCAATTGTTTCTCCAAAAGCCTTTCTTGTTGGTACGGGTGGACCCTTAAAGTCCCACCATTTTCCATGAGCGTTGAGCTCATATTTGTCAAAATCAATTAGTGCAGCGAGGTCTTTATGATGTGGGCCTGATAATTTGAAATGATATCCTTCAATGGCATTATCAACAATCACCTTCCAATTTGCATCTACTAACATATCTACTTCTTCAATAAATTTTATGTCTTTCAGATCAGGAAAATATGGTCTCATTGCCTCATATGCCCCTGGTATATCGTCAGACAAAGGCGATGCTTTTTTATCAAAATTAACGAAATAAAAACCAGCAAACTCTTCAATGAGGACTTCACTCAAACCCCAATCCTTCTTTGAAAAATTTTTCATTGTCTCACTTCGTGGAGCATAACGCAGGCTGCCATCTAGGTTATAACTCCAAGCGTGATAGGGACATATTAGCATGTCCTTTGTATTACCTCTTCTCTTTTGGATTAATTGTGTTCCTCTGTGTCTGCAGACGTTATGCATTGCATTTACACTTCCATCTGGAGCACGAATAACTAATATACTCTCTTTTAAAATATCAAATTTGATAAAATCTCCAATATTTGAAATCTCAGACTTGTGACAAACAAAATGCCATGATGGGTAAAAAATCTTTTCAGTTTCTTTCTCAAATATTATTGGGTCAAAGAAATAACGTGAAGGTAGTGTGAGAGATAATTCTGGGTCTTTGTTATCCCATTCAAGTGTCTTTTTTGTTTTCATTTCGTTTTTGATATCGTTCATTATTATTCCAATGCTGCATGAATACCCCTTTTTGTTTACTGTGAATATTAAAGAGGTATTTTGTTCAATTGCAACACAAGTACGAAAATATCTCAAGACAAATTAATGGTTAAGCACTTTTAAAAGATAACAATACATTCGTTCCACGCTCTAAGAAAGGTGAGTGCTTTAATAATTATTTCTTCCAAAATAAGTGATGATCTTTACATAGTTTTATCATTGATTAAAGTTGGGGTAAGCTACTAAAAATTATTTTCTAGTCAACCTGGAGGAATTAAAACTAGTTGGCCCGTATGTTTTTTTAAAAGAAATTCTTCTTGTGCTTTTCCAATTTCTTTTAACGGATAGGTCTTTGCTACAATTGGACGAAACTTGTCTGACTCAACGTATTTTATAAGGTTCTCAAATACTATATCTTCTTGAAAAGTGCAGCCAAAAAATGTTAGGTCTTTAAGATACAACCGTCGCATGTCCAACTCACAGATTGGACCGGCTATAGCTCCAGCAGATGCATATCGCCCACCTCTCCGCAAAATTTTCAATAAGGGAGGCCATTGTTCCCCCCCTACCACGTCTATAACGATATCGACAGACTCTTCACCAAGCTTGGCCACTAGATCTGCATCCCGATTCAGGACAAGGTCTGCTCCAAGGGATTTTAGAGATTCACTCTTTTTTTGGGAGCAAAGTGCTATCACATATGCACCTCGCAATTTAGCTAATTGCACACAAGCGGATCCTACTCCCCCTGAAGCACCAGTTATTAAAATTTTTTCGTGGCTCAGGTTAACCCTATGGAGCATATTTTCGGCAGTGGAATATGCACAAGGAATTGCCCCTAACTCTATATCAGTCCAACAACCATTTATTTCATAAGTCTCGTTTGAAGGTGCTACACAGAACTGGGCAAATCCACCGTCACATTCACTTCCCAGTGTCCAACACTCGTACGGTCGATAGTTAACATAAGAGCGTAGCATATTTTTCACTATTACACGTTCACCAACACGGGAAATATTTGTACCTTCACCTACAGCAGCAATATAACCACATACATCGGCGCCTTGAATGCGAGGAAACTTCAAAGGGGTTCCAGACCATGTGGCATCTCTTTCATCTATAGCATCGACTCCTTTGGTTTCAGCCACATCAGTACTATGATAAATTTTTTTTGAGTACCACCCTATGCGAGTGTTAATATCTGTATTGTTAATACCAGCTGCTGCAACACGGATTAGGACTTCATGGGGTTTGGGTTCAGGCACTGGCACATCGGTCTTATATTTAAGTTTTTCCGTACCACCATGGCCAGTTAATAATACAGCACACATTGTTTTAGGAATCATATCAGTCCCCAAATGATTCTATTGGGGCACCAAATATTGACTCATCTGGAAATACACCCAGACCAGGACCTTTTGGTCTTGGAATTTTTCCGTTAATAATTTTAATGCCGTTCTTTTGATCATAGTGGCCATCGATGTAAGGAGCTGCCAACCATACACCTTCACAGAGTTCAGGTTTTACAGTTGAACCAATTTGTGTGCATGCTGCCGCTATAATATCACCTCCCCAAGCATCGTCACAGGTGTGAGGCAGGTTTCTTGCCTCACATATGTCTCTGAATGTACGCATATTTTGTAGTCCACCAATTCGAGTTACCTTCATACCAAACCCATCAACTAGGCCAATACCAACTGCTGAAATAACTGTATTAAGGTCAACGCTACTTTCGTCCATATAAATTCCATGGGTAACTTGACATCGGATTTTTTCAATATCCTGAAAGGTATTACAAGGTTGTTCCAAAATAAAAGGGATGTCGGAGCATTCCCTGCTGACGCGCAGGGCATCACGCGTGGTCCAGCCTCGGTTCCCGTCCACTGCAAGCTTCATTTTTGAGCCCTGAATAACTTCCCAGACCTTGCGGATGGTTTCTATGTCATTTTCTACGGGGCGGCCTCCCACTTTAACTTGAAGTCTTTCATAGCCTTCTTTTAGTTTTTCCTTTGCAATGCGTGCGATGTTATCTGGGTTGTCAATACCTGTGGCGAAATATGAAGGTACTATGTCGGTTTGAGAGCCACCTAATAAGTCTGCTACGTTAATACCGAGAGATTTGCCAATTAAGTCATGCGCTGCTATATCGATAGCTGCTTTTGCATAATTATGTCCGTTTAGTAGCGTATTCATTTTTCGATTAAGGCTAACTGGCCACAGGTTTGCCCCAACTATTCCTTTACCTATTTCCATTAATGCGGCTTGCGCACCCTTGGCATGAGATTCTGAGTAGGTGGGCCCAACTGGGCAGGTTTCTCCCCAACCTATAGTACCATCGCTTCCAACCAATTTCACTAAAGTAGTATCGACTGCCCATACTTCGGCATTTGCCATAGTATAAGGGCCGTTTTTTACTGGTAAATTATGTGTATAAATGTGAACTTCACGTATTTTCATAGTGGTCCCTTTTGCATAAATGTCTGTAGAAAATGATCCTTTTTGTAACTTTGGTTTAATAATGTGAAATTATCAATTTTAATGATATTAATACGGACCACTATGCAATTAGACTCACACTCAGGCAAGCGTTTAAATAAGTTTTTTCTTTTGAATAATCTTCGAATATTGCTGAATAATATCACTAAAAATGCTAAGGATTAAAAATTAATTTTCTTGACTAAATGCAGTATTTGGGGCCTAGCTATTTCGGATAATATTACTGCGAGTGGCTCAATGCCAATAAGACCACCTATAAGAATTGCTCAAGAAAGAACACCATCTGGGTTTACGTTGGCGAGTATTTATGGTTTGGACAATATAAGCCGTGCCGTGATTAGCTCAGTATTGTCCATTAATGGTCTTGAACTTTTTGGCAGTGCATATGGATTATCGATTTCGTTGTTTATTTCTTCTCTGTTATGTATTCCAATAATTCTATCAGGAGGGTTTTTAATTGCCATCTTATCAAGAAAAATTTTATTTTCGCTTTCCTGCATCATTGCTTTTTTCAGCGTTCCACTTTTCCTTTTAAATACGCCAGATGGTTTTATTTTTGCAAATATATTAAGAATGAGCACGGCTGGTATAATTATGATGTGCATATCACTTTACACAATGGATTTTATTTCAAAAAGTCAATTGGCTAATGCCGAGAGTAGAAAAATTCTCATGGCTGGATCTGCTTATGTAATTTTCCCCGGTATAGGAACTTGGAGTTACGTTAACATTGGGAAAGAGGCCCCGTTTCTCTTGTCGGGCATCTTTATTATTTTGCTGGGGGCAGTTTTTTGGTTCCTTAGGATAAAAGAGGCAAAACAAATCGAAAAACCCAACACTATAAACCTTTCTATCAGGAGAAATTTACTAAAGTATTTCAGAAACCCACATATGCGTATCGCATATCTTATTGCTGTCACAAGATCTTCAGCATGGGTTGTGTTTTTTATTTATGGGCCAGTGTACTTAATGAATTTGGGAGTAGAGCCCCAGTACATTGGGTTCATAATGGGAGCAATCATCAGTATTTTGTTTTTATCAAGTTATTTCGCTCAATTAGCAAAATATCTAGGTATTAGACAAACTATCTTTTATAGCTTTCTCTTATCTGGAACTTGTTTTTTTCTAGTAGGTTCAGTAAGCCCAAACATTTTCTTCGGTATACTTCTTTTGGTTTTTGCAACTCTTGGAATAGATATGCTAGATATCATTGGAAATATTCCATTTATGCGAATGGTAACTCCAAAAATTAGGACTGAAATGACAACGGTATTTTCTACTTGGAGGGAGTTTTCTTTAGTTCTCGCACCGGGCGTATCTGCGATTATTCTTACTATTTTTTCCGTTTCAGGTGTTTTTTCTGCATTGGGTTTTGTATTAATAGGATCGGCGTATTTAACCAAAGGAATGCCTTTAAGAGTAGATTGATTCTAAGGTACTTCTTGCTTAAAGCATGTTAGTTAAACAGAAGTATGTCATGTGGAAATATTTCTGAGATCTTCATAAGGCGTACTTTCAATAATTTTTTTCATGTTTCTAAAAAAACCAAATCTGTTACAGACTTGACCGGTACTATCTCGAAATCATCAGCTTTACCTCGCAACTTGACTGACTCACTAGGTAAATTATCCGAATTAAGTCCTGATTTATCTACAACGTATTTCGAAAGAACCAATTCACATTCAAAATCCTTAGTAAGAGTTTCTAAACGACTTGCTATATTAACATTATCACCCACTGCAGTCTCAGAGATTGTAGAACCATATCCCATAAGCCCAACAATTGTATTACCCGCATGAACGCCCATGCCAAGTTTTAGTTCTTCTGAAAAATCAGCTTTCATTTGGCGATTAAAGTCATGCATCTCTGATGAAATCTCTTTTGCTGCATTGATAGCATTTCGACTGTTTTCCTCTATGAATTTTTGTTTATCAAAGATAGCCATAATGCCATCTCCTATAAATTTATCGAGTCTTCCTGAATGCCGCTCTATGGCTTCTCCACAGATTTCATAATATTTATTAAGAATATAAACCACATCAAATGGTAGTTTTCTTTCAGAAAGATCTGTAAAGTTTCTCAAATCCACAAACAAAATAGCTATTTCACTTTCTTTACCCATTAAGATCTCGTGTTTTCCTGAACTTTGGAACTTACTACTTGGATTGAGTATGGGAAGAATAGTAATAGCATTGATTGGCCGAAGTTGGCAGGCTAAACGAATATCCTTATCCCAACCATTTTTTAATATAGCTCTGGTTTCAAATTCGTTAGGGTCGGGAACGCTGGTGGCACTTGATAGGATACGGATCCTACAAGTAGTGCATCGACCTTTACCACCACAAATTGACTGGTGAGGTATACCTGCTATTCGACTAGCTTCTAAAACTGTAGTTCCCTTAGAGACCAATACCGTTTGATTGTTTGAATATTTAATAACAATGCTGCCAAAAAATCTGGCGCGGATCATATTTATTAATATTACTAATAATAAAGTTGCAATTACTATTGGATAATATTTTAAAACAAGCGGTTCAATTTGAAATACAACAGGAAATGCTTGTTGAGGGATATTTTTTTCAAAAACTGAAAAAATGTAATTATCTAATCCTTGCAGGGACTTTATATAATTTAAAACGCTCAAGCCTCTAAGTCCCGCGATAAATCCCAGGATAGAAAAAATAGGAATTATCCAATAAAAGAAATTTATTAAATGGAAATTTCGCACATAAAATTCACTTTTGAATTTAAGGAGTCCATGTATCCCTATGACACCGTGCAACCATATGAAAAGAGTCATTAAAGTCCAAAATATAGAGTCTAATACAATCTGATCGGGACTAGATAGTATGGCTGCAAATACCAATTCGTATGTTTCATTGCCTCCAAATACTTTCGTTATTATGAAGCCAGCTGCTACATGCTGAATTAATAGTAGTAATGCCAAAAATGGCATCACGAGCTGTGCCCATTCCAATAGTGTCATGTTGAAAGATTTTTTTCGTACAATGGCGTATATTCCTAGGAGTATATGTATAATAAATGAGCTATATAATAACACTAATGCTATAAAGCTTTGCCAAATAGGGCTAAAATATTTTTCTCTGACTAAATCTGCGACTTC
Organism: uncultured Alphaproteobacteria bacterium; assembly: GCA_902600895.1. Lineage (GTDB taxonomy): Bacteria > Pseudomonadota > Alphaproteobacteria > Rhodobacterales > Rhodobacteraceae > CACKLF01. The sequence continues at coordinate 13,442 of CACKLF010000002.1, forward strand.
ATAAGAAATTAGATTCACTGAGTGATTCAAGAGATGCATAAGTGAATATATAAATAATAAAAGTCCTGAAATTATCCTTAAATTTCTAATTATGAGATTTAAATCTACCCTTGCCATATCGCATTACTTTCTAAAATTTTTTCATCGAGCTTAAAAAACTTATCACGTAAATATAAAATTTGGACATTTACTATCATTGAACATAAATTATATATGTAGCTTGCCTTTGCGGTTCCTAGTTTGCACTGTGGATTCATTGCTTCCATCATGAAATGTTCCAAACCATCTATCCCAAGGCATTTCTTGGTTACCATAATTACATTCGTAGTAGCGGTGGTGGAGTTGATGGTAAAATGTTCCCAAAGCTAAACGACGCTTATCCTTTATTAAAAGATTCTCGTAGCCAGTATGTGTCATAGCAGCCCCTGGTCCTAACCATAAAACATGGAAAATAACCAGAATTGGGTCTGATGGTACGAACCAATGAATACAAAGAGAAGATATGTATAAAAAATGTTCAACTGGATGCATTGAAAAACCTGACCATGGACCAACGCTTACGTTCCGATGATGGAGATAGTGAAACTTCTTATAAAGCACTGGCAGATGTAATAAGCGATGAATCCAGTAAAAATGGAATGCCGAGTATATTGGAAGTATCATCAGCGATAATACAAACCAAATTGGATTGCTAGAAGCTGTTATTGTCGGACTGATTTCATTGGCCATTAGCCACATTGTTATTACCATAAAAGCTGTAAGCTGACTTACACCAGATCCAAGAGACCAGAATATATTATCATGAACCTGATTAGAAAAATCCCATAGCTTATTATTTTTGCCCATGCCGCGTGGATCAAACTTAAGCCTAAGCTTTTGACCGTTGTAAATGTAAAAATACCAATGAAGAGAACCTGCTACCGTCAAGACTGTTAAGAAGTTTACAGAATAGGTCTGTGCAATCCATCCAAATGAGAATGTCTGAGCACTGTTAAAATTTGGATAACAAAATTTCCACAATAAAATTGAGATTATGACTAGTAGAACCCGTTCGCTCAGTGAAAGCCAATTAGTAACAACCCAGTTAAGTAAAAAGTTTGGGTTTGGTGGCCACACAAAGATAGACGGGTTAGCTAGGGGTAGATCTGGGTGATAATTCCAACCATTTGCTTTCAGATTTTTTTTCGGAAGTACCGCTTCAGTTGTTCTGTTTTTACCCATTAGCCAAAACTCCAGCAACAGTTAGACTCAACACACAAGTGTGACGTATCGAAACATTTGACTACTTTTCCATGTAATCAGTCAATGCATAATTTGCTTTTTTAAACAATTTAAAGCAGACTTTTCATATCAAAAAGTCATACATTAAAAATATAGGGTTTTGTCTCAGTTTATTAAGGACTTAGTTTCATACTTGAGTAAAATCTTTGAGATTGCTAAAACTAGCTAACTGGTTTAATAAATGTGCCATTGCGGAGATCACTAAAGGCCTTTTCTAATTCCGCCCTAGTATTCATTACTATGGGTCCATGCCACGCCACAGGTTCTTGAATAGGGGTACCCGATATTAGTAAAAATCGTACCCCATCTTGCCCTGAAAATACAGAAATATGGTCACCTGTATCAAAACGAATTAAAGTTCGATTTCCTGATAGGTCCCTTATGTTTAATTCCTCACCATTAAGCTCTTTTTCAACCCTCACTCCAACAGGTTCAGAGGAATATTCAAAATCACCACTGCCTTGAAAAACGTAAGCAAAACAATTTTTGTAAGCATCAATTTTTATCTCTTTTCTTGTCATTGGAGGAATATAAACATCAAAATACTGAGGATCAGCAGATATCCCATCTACAGGTCCTTCTATGCCTTTATAATTTCCAACAACAACTTTTATTCTCGAACCGTCATCATCCTCCAGTAACGGAATATCTGATCCAGACACATCTTGGTAACGGGGCTTCACCATCTTTTTAGAGGATGGTAAGTTGGCCCAAAGCTGAAACCCGTGCATTTTGCCGGCAATATTTCCCTTTGGCATTTCTTGATGCATTATTCCTGAGCCTGCAGTCATCCACTGCACATCACCACCACTTAAAAGACCTGTATTACCCAAGCTATCTTTGTGCTCCACGCTCCCCTCAAGAACGTAAGTAATAGTTTCTATTCCCCTGTGAGGATGCCATGGGAAACCAGCTTTATATTTTTCAGGGTCATCATTTCTGAAATCATCGAGCATAAGGAATGGATCACATTCTTCTGGGTCTCGGAAACCAAAGGCTCTAAAAAGGCTTACACCTGCGCCTTCAATAAAGCGTTCAGCAAATTTCTTCTCTTTGATTGGCCGAAATGACATATTTTAGTTCCTTTTTGTCTTTGATAAATCTCTCAAATTACAGTCCGGTTGTTTTGTATAACTGGTGGAAAATTTACGTTGTGACCCAGGTCATATAATATTATTTCTAAAATGTTCAATTCTTTGTTCTTTTGAAGAGTTTTTTCTATGTCAATTTTTTGATTTTTGTATTTATTTAATTGCATCTGGGGCGCTAATTGCTGGGTTTGTAAATGCAGCCTTTGCAACTGGTGGGATATATATCCAACTAGCTGTTTCCCTTTTAGTTTTATCACCAAAATCTGAAGTTGCTTTGCAAGCTCCATTATCCTTTACATCCCTTTTGACCCGCATTTATCTTTTCTGGTATGATTTGCAATGGCCATATATTTATTATTTTATTGTAGGCTGCTTTTTTGGGGTAGCTCTGGGCGCTGTAGTATTCTCCCAGTTTTCAGAAAGAGGCTTGATGTTGATGCTAGGCTTTTTGATTCTGTTTTTGATTAGGTTTCCGATTTCCCAAGGAAAAGCTCCAAAAGCTAAACAATTTTCTGTAATTGGCTTTTTTCATAGTATGGTTGGCACTATGTTTGGTATAGGTGAAATATTACAATCAATATTACTTCGAACTCCCCTCCTTAAAGGACAGATCACTGGCACATTGGCAGCATGTCTATTTTCACTGGATTTTCTGAATATAATATCATATGACCAAGTTGGATTTGATTACAGGAGTTATTTGCCTCATATTCTCCTTGCTTCTTTGGCAGGCTTAATTGGTGGGTTATTAGGAAAGAAGTTTGCTGATAGGGTGTCAGAAAAACAATTTAGGATAGCCTTTAAATTACTACTTACTTTAATGGGTTTACAATTAATTATTTCTGGGATTGGCCAAATCGAATTTTTATTGAAAAGATGAACATGTTGGCCTCATCTATCCGAGAACAGAAAAACTACTTTCTTTATTTATTTGACGTTTTCTAGAATAAAAACCCACATTGGTATTTCTATCGATGTAAGGCAGGTGAAAATTTAGTGGTGAAATATCATGATCATTTCCTGACTCACAGTATTCTACTAATGCTGCCATCATTTTTCCTGCGATTGGTGCATTTTTATATTGATTACCACTGGAACCGCAAGCCATATAGAAACCTGGCAAACTGGATTTATCATAGATTGGAATCCAATCTTCTGTTACATCATAACAATCTACTACTCCTCTTGTTCGATTTGGAATTTTTAGAGTAGGTACTCGCTGAGCATAACGCATCGCTTGTAAACTCCACTGTTCAGTAAAGTTTCGATCATAATCATAATCATCGTCAATCCACACATGCTGATCACAGGGTGGATCCTCAGATCCAATTAATATATGATTACCGTGTTCAGGTCTTGCATAGCATGCTATGTCACTGTCAGAAATAATCATGCCATCGTTTTCAAAGTCAAAGTTTTGTGGTGATGGTACGTGAACCACTTCTTGTCTGAGTGCGCGTGTAGTGATAGTCATGTCATGAGTAACACCTGCCAATTTATTGATTGTGGATGATGCTGGTCCAGCAACATTAATAACGATCGGAGCGTGAATTTTTTCTCCATTTGCTAGCCGAACACCAAAGGTCCGACCATTTTTTGTTAAAATTTCTGTCACAAAAGTTCTAAATAGGAATCTGCTTCCATAAGCCTCTGCCGCACGTTGGAGATTATGAGAAGATAGTGCTGGATCTGTAACATATCCTGATGTTGGAAAAAATATTCCTCCTTGAATACTACTTCCGGTAGGCTCACCAAACTTAGGATCATCAGCAACCTTAGCTGGATGGAAACCTTGAAGATCATAAATAGGTAGACGCTCTGTAATTTTTGCAGGCGACCAGTTTTCAAAGGGGATACCTAGTGTCTCACAGTGGGAAGTATGCTTTTTCATAAAACCATTGCTATCTGTTTTCATGACCAGGCAGCCTGTCTCACGAAAATTAGCTAACCCTCTTTCATCTTTTATTTCAAGGTAATCTGACCAATCACGCCAATAAAAATATCCTTCATAGGCAAACGCAGTACCTTCAAGGGTAGAATAATGTACCCTAATTATCGCGCATGAGCCAGATGTAGACCCATGTCCAGCCTCGGCATTTCGATCTACTGAAAGAGTTTTATATCCTAGTTTGCTAAGCTCGAAGGCCGTTGCAGCTCCTATTACTCCAGCCCCTATAATAACTACGTCAGCAGTCTTTGTCATGCTATACTTCCAATTTTTCTTTTTCCAGTGATTGTAAAATAGAATCATCTACGATCCTATATGATATAACCAATTAATGCCTAAATAAAAAAAACTTAAGGGGATAATTTATCCTTCTGTTATTCGAATAAACTCATTTACTATCTTTTTTCCTTCTTGTGAAGCGATTGACTCGGGATGAAACTGCACTCCATAAATTTTATGAATTTTGTGTTGAACTCCCATTACAACCCCGGATTCGGTTGTAGCAGTAACATCCAAGCACTCTGGGATCGAATATTCTTCTAATACTAACGAATGGTAACGAGTAACTTTAAACGACTTGGAGCAGTTTTTTAAAACTCCTTTTCCTGTGTGGGTAATTAAACTTAATTTTCCATGTACTATCTCGTGGTTTCTTATTATGGTAGCACCGAAAGCATAACCAATAATCTGATGCCCTAAACAAACGCCAAGTACAGGGATATCCTCTTCAGAACACAATTTTACTAGGTCCGTGCAAATTCCAGCAGATTTTGGGTGTCCTGGACCTGGAGAAATTATAACCGCTTTTGGCTTTTCTTTAATTATTTCCTTTGCCGATCGAACATCATTTCTCTCTACCATTGGTATCTTTCCACACTCACCAAACAGATGGTAAAGGTTGTGAGTAAAGCTGTCATAATTATCGATTAATAGATACATGATGGATGATTCATTGATTATGATTATATTTATAAGCCTCTTGGGCTGCCACCACTAGCGCCTTAGACTTATTAACTGTTTCTTCATACTCTTTTTCTGGGTCACTATCATAGACCACTCCACCACCTGCTTGAATGAATAGTTTTTTATCTTTAATCACGCCTGTTCTCAATGCTATGCAAATATCCATACTTCCGTCAGATGAAAAGAAACCAACGCCACCTCCATAGACGCCTCTTTTCTCTTTTTCTAATTCATCAATAAGTTCCATTGCGCGTATCTTCGGCGCTCCTGACACGGTACCAGCTGGAAGGCCTGCAAATAATGCAGAGATGCAGTCTTCACCTTCTTTAAGTTTGCCAACTACATTTGAAACAATGTGCATAACATGACTATATTTTTCAATTATAAAAGTTTCCGTCGGCCTCACAGAACCCAATTTTGAAACTTTGCCAACATCATTTCGTCCTAGATCAAGTAGCATTAGATGTTCCGCATTTTCCTTTTCATCATTTAATAAATCAGTAGCAAGCGCTTTGTCCTCCTCTAAGGTTTTCCCTCTTGGCCGAGTTCCGGCAATTGGACGAATTGTTACTTCATTGTCTACTACTTTCACTAATATTTCAGGAGATGCACCCACTATTGAGAAATCTTTAAATTTGAAAAAAAACATGTATGGAGAAGGGTTTGTTCTGCGAAGAGCCCTGTATAATGACATATGAGGGAGAAAAAAGTCTTGTTTCCATCGTTGGGATAAAACGATTTGAAAAATTTCGCCAGCCATGATCGATTCTTTAGCAGTTTCAACAAGAGTAAGATATTCGTCTTTTGTCGTGTTGCTTTCAAGTTTTCCTGGTGCTTCATTCGTTTTCGTTGCTCTTTTTGCAATGGACAGAGGTTTGGAAAGTGCATCAGTCACTTCATTGAGCAAAGTTTTTGCATCTCTGAAGGCTTTTTCATGGTGACTAAACTTATTGTACCATACAGGACAAACAACGGTTACCTCATCTTTCACACCGTCTACGATTGTTATAACTGACGGTCGAATAAAAATACTGTCAGGTACGTTTAATCTATCAACATTGGATTGAGGTATTTTTTCTGCCAGTCTAATCATTTCATATCCCAAATATCCGAATAATCCAGATGACATCGGAGGCAAAGATTCAGGGAAATTCATAGAGCTCTCGTCTAAAATATTTCGAAGTGAGTCAATCACGTCTCTCTCGTCTTCTATGAAATCTGAGTGGTCTCTTGATATAAAGGCTTTATCACCCACACATTTCCAAATTAAATCAGGTTTAGTTCCAATAATTGAGTAACGCCCCTTTATTTCCCCTCCTGTAACACTCTCTAGTAAAAAAGAGTCATCCTTACTTTCAAAATATTTAAGAAAGAGTGAAACGGGAGTATCGGTATCCGCTGAAAATGTTTCAAAAATTAGTGCATTTTCTTTTTTTCTGAATGCATTTTTAATTTGATCGGAGTGAATGTTCTTGTTTTCCATCGTCTTAGTATAATTTTTTCACAGAAGATTTTGTGTAAAGTATAATTCTTAGTTTTTCAAATATAAAACGCTTTCATTACTATAGCTTCTTGAGTAAGAGGAGCCCTTAAGTCAAGGCAGGAAAGGTACCAAAATTGAACTGATTAGTCATTATTTCAAAAAAAGATATAAGTGCAACTAATCAAATTTACTTTTTTCAAAATTTTTCCCAAAGATTTTTTTTTTGATGTATTTTAGTTTTAATTTAAAAAGTGCATTTCAAATGAATCTTGAGGGCCAAAACGTTAGTTTGCAGAATAGTGTTAAATTCAGCCTCGAGGACGCTCCTGTCCGCCACTACCAGCATCTAGATTGGGACTCGAGGCGTTGGGGTGGATTTGAGTCTCGACCTGGTGATGTTTATGTTTGTACCTGTTATAAGGCGGGTACCACCTGGACACAAATGATAGTAGCATTACTGGTTTTTCAGAGTACTGAATTTCCCTCCCCTTTAAATCAACTATCACCATGGGTTGACCTGGTAACTGACAGTACCAAAGAGATGCATGAAAGACTCTCTGCACAGTGTCATCGCAGAATTTTAAAAACTCATACGCCGCTAGACGGACTACATTGGCATGCTGATGCAAGATATATTTTTGTTGGTCGTGATCCCCGTGATGTTTTCATTTCTATGATGAATCATCAAGATAATACGGATTTAAAAATGGAGAAGGAATTGTCATTAGCGATGGGCAATGACGTTACATTTACAGACTTGCTGGCTAGCACAGAGGAAAAGAGATTAGAGGATTGGTTGACAAAAGGTTTTTTTGAATGGGAAAATGATGGGTACCCATATTGGTCATTTTTTTATCATGGAGAAACCTTTTGGCAGCATAGACATAGGGAAAATATACTGATGCTACATTATGATGAAATGAAAAATGATTTATCTAGAGAAATGAGAAAAATTGCAAAGCATCTAGATATAGAGATTAATGAGAAGAATTTTCCGAAACTAGTTGAGGCTGCCAGTTTTAATGAAATGAAAAGAAAAGCCGATGACCTTGCTCCTGTTGCTGATGCAAAATTGTGGAAGAGCAATAAACAATTTTTTGCTAATGGATGTAGTGGTCAATGGCAAAAACGTTGGAGTAAGGACAATCTTGCCCGGTTTAATGATCTGTGTGGTCATTATTCTAGTGAATACATAACTTGGCTTTTAGAGGAAAAGAATTGATGAAAAAATTAAATATAAGAGAAAAAGTTCTTCAGCAGCCCATAACCATTTTGGATGGTGGCACTGGCACGGAAATCCAGCGGTTGGGTGGCGTAATGAGTTCAGCTTGGGGTGCTTTGGCAAATATAGAATCTCCTGACGTGGTTATCAGGGTTCATGAAAATCATATCAAAGCAGGTTGTGAAATTATCACGACAAATACATTTTCAACCTGCAGGCATGCGTTAGATGCAATTGGTAAAGGTGATCAAACTGAGGCAATAAATTCGGAAGCGGTAAAGCTAGCTCGAAAGGCAATACGGAACACGGGTACTGAGGATAAAGTCTATATAGCAGGCAGCATGTCAAATTTTTTTTCATTACTAGCCAATGAGTTTAGACCCGATCCACAATTTGTTCCTGATGCTAAAACTGAACAAAAAAATTATAAAGAACTCGCAAAAATTTTAGCAGACTCGGGAGTAGATCTTCTCATTTTGGAGCTTTTGGTAGATATTGACCATTCAAAAATTCTTCTGGAGGCCGCAATGGAAACCGGTCTTCCTGTATGGGTAGGCTTAAGTTGTTGCAAGAATAAGATTGATGGTAGTATCGTTGGACGCAACTTTTCAGTAGAAAATATAAAGTCCCTGATATACGATGAAGATGAATTTCCTGAAGCACCAAAATTGCTGCCGGAGGATAAAATTATTCCGCTGAAAGAAATCATTCTTTCACTTAAAGCGGTAGGTGGTGATGTATACGGTATAATGCATAGTTGGTTTGAAGACTCAAAGGCCGGCTTGGAAATCCTAAAAGAAAATTGGGATGGTCCAATTATGTTTTACCCAGAAATAATGCTTTTTGACACATCAACGGGAGGTGCTCAAATAACGTCAACGGAAAAGGAATTTGCAGATTCCTGTCAGAAACTCATAGATAATAGAGTAAAAGTTGTAGGAGGTTGTTGCGGTGTATCTGACAAACATTTAAACGCGTTAGTTAAAAAGATTTTACCATAATAGTTTGGTTTTTATAAAGTACTGTTATTGTTTATATTTATTATAGAAGTGCTTCAGTAAGAACAGGGAAGCTGGTAAAGCCAAAATGACCTTGTTCTTCCGCTAAGGCCAACTGATTTCTCCAATCTAAGACTTTGTCCTCAGAGACACCTTCTTTTAAAGCAAACTTTGCGATAGTTTCCTCAGTAAATTTTGCTGGAGAATTATTATTACGTTCCGTAATCAAAAAGGCCAGTTCTTTATTCTTGATATTATAAAAGCCAAGGTTTTGCAGTTTGGATTTCATTTCTATAGGTAACATTTGATGAAAGCAATGGGCCCTGAATGCGTCGTGTATAAGAGTATTCAATTCATTTTCAGGGCCGTGAAATTTGAAATGGTCCCACAGAACTGAAACATTTACAAATTTCCCTCCTGACTTGAGCAACCGTTTAGTTTCTACAAGAACACTATCTACATTTTCAATATACTCTAAAGTTTGGGTAGATGTAATAGAATCAAAAAAATTAGTGGGTAGGTTTATTTTTTCCGCCCCTTGGCATAAAAACTCAACATTTTTGAGTTGAATACACCTATCCTTTGCTGAAGTTATTTGAGCTTCACTTGGATCTAAACCAAATGATTTGCCAGTTGGGCCAACACTAAGAGCTACTTCTTCTAAAAGGTGGCCTCCTCCACACCCTATATCTAAAATTTTTTGACCAATCTGAATATCAAGGGCATTTAAAACCGCCAGTCGACGATTTATGCCTGCAGAGCTTGCAGCCATTCTTTGTTGTAAATTACTGTTTGCTCCGCTGAAATCCATTTTTGATCCTTTTTCATATTTTTAGTCTTTTATATTGTGAGGGAGTAAATGTTTGGTTAAGACGTCGCCTTCTAAAACTGATATTTCTCTAACTAAATGATTAAAATCTTTATTGTTAAATTTTTGGTCTCGTGTTGTAGAGGCTGCTTCTCTCGCTTTATCATTTGGGTAAACAGAAACACTAATCCCAGAAGTTTCACCAGTCTTAACAAAGAGTAATATTTCTGCTTGAGGGTAGTTTTTTGCACCATTTTTTTGAAAATACTTGGCAAATTCTTCTAGAGCAGAGGAATCATGAAATTCATACAAATTTACATTAGATATACTCACTAAATACCCTTCTACCTGATAGAACACTTAATTGTGAATGGAAGTGTTCATTATGTAAACTATTTATTTACAGAAATTCAAAAATCTGCGATAATAGAGCCAATTTAATTTGAGAGAAAATTAATGGTATTAATTCCAGAAATGCCTGCTATAGGGCGCGGATTTATAAAAAGACTTAAACCACCTGATATTGAAAAACTTACTTGGACTGCGCCAAAAGCATCAGCGGAGCGAAGGGTTGCAATAGTCTCAACAGCAGCTGTCTCGAGACGTGGTGAAAAACCTTTTTCTTGGCTGGCTAGGGATTATCGCACAATTTCAAAAAGTGATAGAGATTTAGTAATGACTCATGTTGCAGCTGAATATGATCGAACAGGTTGGCAACAAGATCTTAATACAATTATTCCTTTTGATCGTTTGGAAGAGATGGCGAATGATGGTGAAATTGGCTCTGTGGCAGAGAGTCATTACGCCTTCATGGGGGCTGCTGATCCTCAGGATATGAAAAAATATGCTATTGAGGTAGCAGGAAAGATGAAGCAAGAAGCGGTTGATACCGTATTTCTTGTTCCCGTCTGACCATTTTGTACGCGCGCCGTGTGCGGGCTGGCTCATATCTTCGAATCTCATGGTTTTTCAACAGTTCTAGTAGGATTTGTCAGAGAACATATTGAAATCATTAAACCTCCTAGAGCGTTGTGGTTAAATTTTCCAATGGGCAGACCTATGGGAAAACCTAACGATCCTGATTATCAAAAAAAAATAATCCGTAGTGCTTTTGAATTGTTGGAAAAGAAGGCTGGCCCTGTACTTGAAGATTTTCCAGATATAATACCCGTAAAAGACGGAAGGATGGGATATGCTCTTCCTGTGGATCTGGTAATGAAGGTGTCGGAGATTGGTGATGTAGATAGCCTTCTGAGGGAGGTTCAGTCAGAAATTTCTGGCATGTATCAAGACTATCTGCTTGCAAAGAAATTTCGAGGCAGAACAACAGTTGGTTCAAGTGAAATGGAAATAAAAGAACTTGCTCCATTTGTAGCTTCATTTGTTAAGGGAGAAAAACCTAATAATCCTAGGAAAGGTGTTACAGCAATTCCTCAACTCAAATTAGTAGTAGAGGATTTAAATGCCTATTATACAGAAACTAGAATGCATAGGGACGATATTGATGATTTTGAAGTCCTTGGAAAATGGTTTTGGGAAGAGTCTAAAGTTGGAAAGCTAGTCTTGGCGCTAGAGGCTGTGTCATTGGAAAGTAATGACAAGGTACTCCGTCAAATTGTTAATATGTCTCTTATAACACCTCGATTTTGGTCTGAAGGCCCACTTCCAGGGACATCAGCATCTGGTTGGTGAGCAAAACAAGACAAAAATGCATAAGTGCATCATGATTTCTCTTATGTAGCTATATCTTTTTCACAACCCTTATGAAACATCTGTCTCAATGGGTAAAGTTTTGTCTTTTGCCCACTCACTCATGGAATTATCATAAATCTCTAAGTTTTCAAATCCTAACTGTAGGAGAACAAATGCATCTAATGTTGCCGCTATACCACCTCCACAGTAGTTTATAATTTTTTTCTTTGAGTGAATATTATTTTCCGTTATCAAATCTAATGCTTCTTTGGGTGACTTTAGCTTCCCAGTTTTTGTATCTAAAAAATCATGAAATGGTATATTCAAGCTTTTAGGTATTCTACCACAACGACCATATCGTGGATTTTCTCCGGAATGAATATCTCTAGTCAAGGAGTTTAGAAGAATACATGAATTATCATTAATGGCTTTCAGCACCGATTCCTTTTCAACAAAAATATGCTCCTTGAAGGCTGGTTTAAAAGTTGATGGTTCAAACTTATTAATACCTGTGGTTATTTCAAACCCTGATCGTACCCATTCATTATACCCTCCATCTAATATTGAAACTCTTTCAACGCCTAAGACATATAACATCCACCATACCCTTGTTGCCCATTGAGCTCCATTTCTAGAATATAGTATTATATGATACTGTTCCCCAATACCAAGAGCCTCAAAATTTTTTTTCAGTTCCGGAAGGGACTGCAAAGTGAAGCTGTATTGGCTGTTTTGTTTCGATAAATGCCTTTGTATATCTATAAAAGCACTGTTTGGTATATGCGAGTTTTGATATTCGGATAAGCCGCTAATTACGTCATATGGAGTTGTGGGGTCATCATCTTTATATGCCAGATAAGTACTGCAATCATAGATCCTTATACCTTTATCGTTTTGTCTTTCGTTAAGCCAATCGCACGAAACAATAAATTGTGGGTATTTCCATTTCACCGTTTTTTCCATTCTGAAAACCTTAAAATATTTTAATCTACTGGATTTCGTAAATAATCACGTTCAGAGACATGCTCTAACCAATTAGCAACCTTTCCGTTCAGTGACTCTTGGATGGCTATATGCGTCATACTTGTATTTGGTGTTGCCCCATGCCAGTGCTCTACATCAGGTGGTATCCAAACTGAATCACCTAGCTTAATCACTCGCGGAGCCTCATTTCTCAAGGAAACTAGACCTACACCTGACAGAACGTATAGAGTTTGGCCCAAAGGATGAGTATGCCAGGCCGTTCGTGCTCCTGCTTCAAATAGTACCTTTAATGATCGAGTTCTTGCTGGTTCTGGTGCCTCAATAATGGGTTCTTGAAATACAACTCCATAAAACCATTCTAAAGGTGGTTTGTTTAGTGGTCTGGCTTCATTTTTTTCAATTCTCACACTACTTCTCCTGCTTTGGCTTTAAATGAAATTTTACTCAGGTGGAATTTCTTTACTCAATTAAATTCGCTTTTGGGCACATTTGATAATCCATCTTCTGGTGACAAAGAAACACATATACTAGCTAGTGTTCTTGGTTCTTGATAAGGCCATGGGCGACCCCTGTGCAAAATAGAGCGCTCATCCCAGATTAAAACGTCTCCTTTTTGCCAAGTATGCGTATATACATTTTCTTTCTGAGTGGCAAAATCAATTATTTCATTTATTATTTTCTGTGACTTAGACTTGGAAAAGCCTTCCATTTTATATGCGTGTGATGCAATGTAGATCGACTTTTTACCATTGACAGGATTTTCAATTATTGAGCTCCACTTTTGTGGCTTCCATCTCGAAATTTTATTAAGCTTTGCTAGGCTTGGATCTATTTGTTTTCTCGAATGTACAAAACTATGAAAAAATTTACGATCTTTTATTTTTTCCAAAATCCCATTTGGTAGGTTTTTGATAGGTAACCTAGTTGAAGCTAGTTCCGTCTCCCCTCCAGTTGACGGAATTATTTTCGCGGCAATTATATTGGCTAGTGCGGGGATAGGTAAAAATGTGCTGTCAGTATGCCAGAGCATATTACCTTTCAGATCAAGCATTCGCATATGAGTTTCTTCGAATACACGACCCTCGCCATTTTGGTTTGAAACTTTTGGAAGTTGAAATGGTATTGGAGAGTTTTTCGCCATTGCTTCTCTATTTTCTAAAGGCCCAAAAAGTTTTGCCAAGTTTATATGTGCCTGTTCTGAAAAATTTTGATTTTTGAAAAGCAAAACTGAGTGCTCCTCAAATAACTCCCTGATTTCCGGGTATAAGTTTTTTTTAGTGACTTTGTCTAAGTTAATATTTTTAACGATAACACCGAATTTCTCATGCAGCGGACGAATTTTTAAATGCATTAATTCTCCAATACGAAAGTATTCTCTTCTATAAAAAAATAATTGCAGTAATATTATTAACTTAAATAAATATTGTTGAGAACAGATTTATGGAAAAAGTTTATTTAGAGGATATCATTGATTATAACTCATGCCCCCTATTGGATAAAAAATTCGTCAGCAATTGTTTCGAGGTTTTGAGTAGAGAAGGCGCTCTTACAATTAAGAATTTTTTAAAATCAAAAACAATATCAAGTTTGGTAGAAGAGGCTAAGAATAATCAACATAAAGCCTACTACTCTGACTCTACGCATAACATTTATCTCACACCAAGTGATGATTCTTTACCTGATGATCATATTTTTAATTTACAGATAAAATCATCAAAAGGGTGTATAACCACTGACCAAATACCAGACAACTCTGCCTTAAAAGCTGTTTATACTTCAGAAGTGTTTAAAAACTTTATAGCAGCAATAGTTGGTGAAAAGACACTTTATGAGTATGAGGATCCTTTGTCTTCTATAAATATTCACTATGCTAAACATGGGCAAGAACTGGGATGGCATTTTGATAATTCAAGTTTTGCAGTGACACTTCTGTTGCAAAAACCCTTAGATGGGGGTGTTTTTGAATATGTTAAAAATGTGCGGAATTCCGAGTCCGGAGAAATGGGTTTTGATAAAGCAAAAGAAGTTGTTAAGGGCAAAATAGCACCATCTGTTTTGGACCTAGATCCTGGAACGTTAGTCTTATTTAAAGGTAGGGACTCAATGCATAGGGTCACTCCAACAGTGGGAAAGCAAACACGCTATCTCGTTGTGTTCGCTTACAATTCCAAGCCCGGAGTTTCGTTGTCTAAATCAGCCCAAAAAACCTTTTATGGAAGGGTAACTTAACCTTACTGTTTGCCTGGTATCCAACTGGTACCTGCTAAAGGCACGCCGGCCATTGCTGACGCCTCCACTGTCAGAGCGCATAAATCCTCCGGTTCTAAATTTCTTAGGTCATTTTTCCCACATGCTCGCGCTATTGTTTGTGCTTCCATGGTCATAACCTTTAGAAAGTTTGATAAGCGGCGACCACCTTCTATAGGATCCAACTTTTTCATTAATGTAGGGTTTTGCGTAGTTATACCTGCAGGATCATTTCCTTCATGCCAATCATCATATGCTCCATGTGTTGTACCAAGTTTTTGATACTGTTCTTCATACTTGGGATCATTATCGCCCAAAGCTATTAAGGCTGCAGTCCCAATAGATACTGCATCTGCTCCCAGAGCCATTGCTTTGGCAACATCGGCACCATTTCTTATACCGCCAGAGACAATCAATTGAACTTTTTTATGTACTCCCAATTCCTGTAAGGCTTTTACAGCTGGCCTTATGCAGGCTAGAGTGGGAATTCCAACATTTTCAATGAAAACCTCCTGTGTAGCGGCGGTACCCCCTTGCATGCCATCAATTACAATGGCATCCGCTCCAGCCTTAACAGCTAGTGCAATATCGTAAAATGGTCGTGCAGCTGCTACCTTTACAATTATCGGAACTTTCCACCCTGTAATCTCTCTGAGTTCGAGTATTTTAATTTCCATATCATCTGGACCGGTCCAGTCTGGATGACGACAAGGTGAGCGTTGATCAATCCCTTTTGGTAGAGTTCTCATTTCAGCAACTCGGTCATTAATTTTTTGGCCTAATAGCATACCACCACCACCTGGTTTAGCACCTTGACCAACAACTACTTCTATGGCATCTGCCTTTCTTAAGTCATCAGGGTTCATTCCATATCTAGATGGTAAAAGTTGGTATATAAGTTTTTTTGAATGCCCCCTTTCCTCTTTAGTCATTCCCCCGTCGCCTGTTGTTGTAGAGGTGCCAGCAATTGTAGCACCTCTTCCTATTGCTTCTTTTGCTGGGCCAGAGAGTGCGCCAAAACTCATTCCTGCTATTGTTATAGGAATATCAAGATAGAGTGGGTTTTTAGCATTTTTATCTCCTATGGTAACTTTAGTGTTGCACGACTCTCGATATCCTTCTAGTGGATATCGTGAAATAGATGCTCCAAGAAAAAGTAAGTCATCAAAATGTGGAAGACGCCTTTTTGATCCCCCACCTCTAATATCATAAATGCCTGTTTCAGCTGCTCGACGTATTTCCGAGTTGGTATATGGATCAAATAAGGTTGATTGCCTAGGATGAGTTTTGGGACCTTGGGACATTGTTTAATCCTTAATATTTATTTGCGTTGTCGACATTAAAATTGTATAGGCTTCTCGCTGATCCATACCTTCGAAAACCTTCGACTTCCATGTTATCAATTTTAGCTTTCATAAAGAGTTTTTTGAGTAAATTTTTGTGGCTTTTTTCCATCTTTTTTTCGACACAATCTGCCCCAAGTGATTTAACCTTTCCAATCACAAAAATATTTGCCTCATAAATACTATCTCCGAGAGCGTCACCCGCATCTCCACAAATTACAAGATTTCCTGCCTGCGCCATAAATGCTGACATATGACCAACGTTACCTTGGACAATTATATCTATTCCTTTCATAGAAATCCCACACCTTGACGAAGAGTTTCCCTCTATTATTAAAATTCCTCCATGAGCTGAGGCGCCTGCATATTGGCTGGCATTTCCTTTCACCTGTACGGTGCCAGACATCATGTTTTCGGCAACCCCTGGGCCTACGGAGCCATTGACAACAATATTGGCCTTTTTGTTCATTCCACCACAGTAATAACCCACACTGCCATCTATTTTGACATTGATTGAGTTATCTAAGCCTACGGCTATAGCATGCCTTCCCATAGGGTTTTTGATCATCCAATCTATTTTTTGAGGTGACCCTTGAAGATTAGAGTTAACTTCTCTTAGAGATAGGGATTTCAAATCTAACGTTTGCATCATCTATGCTCCCAAAAGTATACAGTTGCAGGTTCTGGTTCCCACACCTTAGCCGTTTCAATTTTTGGTAAATGAGAAAGAGCTCTGTATTCGGAGCCAAATGCCACATAACTATCGGTCTCTGCCAAGATTGCAGGCTTACACGCTATCGGATCTCTTAATACGCCAAAGCCTTTCTCAGTTCCAACAACAAATGTATAAAAACCATCCAAATCATTTAGAGAAGACTTGAGGGCGTCACGTAGGTTCGCACCATTATTCATTTTGTCTGTTAAGTAGGAAGCAGCAACTTCACTATCATTTTCTGTTTCAAATGATATGCCCCCATTTATCAACCCCCGCCTTAAGCTGTTGTGATTTGATAGTGATCCGTTATGAACAAGACACTGATCGGTCCCAGTAGAGAATGGGTGTGCTCCCAAAGTTGTTACAGCGGACTCTGTCGCCATTCTGGTATGCCCAATACCATGGGAGCCCGTCATCTTTCGGATATTAAACCTTTCTACAACGCTTTCAGGCTCTCCAACTTCTTTATAAATTTCAATATTTTTTCCAATACTCATAATCCTAATTTTAGGAAAATTTAACTTCATATCGTGTAAAGCTGTCCGAGCACTTTCTTGTTTAATTAATAATACTGCATGGGTGGAGTTTACCTTCAATCTTGCAGAAGAGTAATTTTTCTTTTTGAGGAAGGTGCTTAAATTAGGAAAATCAGTTTCTGACATTTCTGACTGAATGGTGACCTTAATTAGCGATGACTCTTTTTCAGAGTAAATGGCTACTCCAGCGCTGTCAGGGCCACGGTCACTCATCGTTATCAACATATCACCAAGCAAATTCCCTAATCTATTTTCGATGGGTTTTTGTTTTGCAAATAGACCAATTATTCCGCACATATTCACTCCGTTATCAATTTAGGAACAGAAATTGTAGTGGCTATCATATAAGATCAGGAAGGCCCTTAACAACACCTTCTTGAATAAATTCTGCCTTATATGGAGGTCGAGTGAAAACGTCTTTAATCATTGGCTCAAAGAATTTTAGCGACTTGCTTTCATAATTTGGATCGAACGCTTTTTGGTCCCAACGTTCACAAAAGTCTGAACATGATTTGAAATAGATATTATCCTTAAATTTGTCTCTGGCATTCTTATCCCATCCATAATGGTGTGCATAATAAATCATTTGGAATATTCCATGGTGCTCTATAACCCAGGTAACTTCTTCTCTAAGGTATGGTCTCACAACTTCTGCTGAAAATCTATCGTGATTCTGGGGTGCAAGTGAATCTCCAATATCGTGAAGTAGGGCTCCTACGACCCAATCGAGGTCTGCACCTTCTTTGTAAGCTCGAGTTCCGGCTTGGAGGCCATGTTCCAATCTAGTAATTTTATATCCTTCCAAGGTGTTCTTGCCCTGTCTCTCAAGCTCCTGAACTATTCTCTCATATGTTAAGGCGACATAGTTTTTTTCTAATTTCTGCAAGAGTAAGTAATCATCTTTGTCTCCATATTTCATCTCGGTAAACTTGACTAAATCATTCATTATAATTCTCCTATGAATTATTTTTTTGTTATAGTTTTATGTGACGTAATTCACTCCGATAAATTTTTTACTCTTTTAAAAGGAACCAACATTTTATCAAAGCACGATAAAATTACCAAGTTGTTTGTTACTATGAAGATAATATATTGCATTAGTAGAGAATTCTGAAATTGTATGTGGTAGAAGTATTAGATTAAGTGTATTCTATTAATGGAGGTTGAATTCATTGAAAAACAATAGCTATAAAAATAGTGAAACTGCTCCACCAATTATGCAGGGTTCGCCTCCACCAGAAAAATATAGGCTGCCTTTTATTGATTGGGACAGACCTCCCTGGAACCGGTGGTCATTCCAGCGGGTTTCAGAGTTTCTTCCAACTGCCCAGATCCGCAAAGGTGAAGTTGTAAGTGTATTAGAGTATAATCCTTTAAGTATTGGTGAAATAAAGTTTAATGATCACAAGGGTCATGAAAGAACGATCGTAGAATTTTTAGAGGACACCTATACTGACGGTTTTATAATTATGAAGGGTGATAAAGTTATCCATGAGAGTTATTATAATGGCATGGATAAGAGGACACTCCATTTGTGCCAATCAGTATCAAAATCAATATGTGCAACTGCTGGAGCCAAATTAATTGAGGATGGACTCTTAGATCCAGATGAATTGGTAACAAAGTATTTACCTGAATTGACTAAAACAGCTTGGAGTGGATCAAAAATTCAACACGTTCTAAATATGACAAGTGGAGTTAAGTTTGTAGAGACATATGATGATCGCGAAAGTGATATTGGAAAAATGGACTATGCCTCAGGTTGGAAACCTTTGCCTGATGGAATAAATGGTTCCAATTGGCCAAAAAATATATGGGACCAAATTTTAAGTTTAAATACTCAAGAAGCTGAGCATGGCGAAAGGCATGAATATCGGTCGATTGAGACGGATATTTTTGCTCATGCTATGGAGAGAGTGACCGGAAAGAGATTACCACAAATTATTTCTGAAAATCTATGGACTCCAATGGGTGCAGAGGAAGATGCAAACATCACGGTAGATAATAATGGATATGGTTTGGCTTGCGGCGGTCTTAGCGCATCTTTACGAGACTTAGCAAGATTTGGCGCAATGATGCTTCATGATGGTTCAATAAAAGGAAAACAGATAATACCAAAAAGTTGGGTTAAGGACGTGAGACATGGAAAACATGGATTGCCTTTAAGTAAATATTTTCCTAATGGAACTTACAGAAATCAATTTTGGGTGGAGGATAGCAATTTTGGTTCACATTATTGCATTGGCGTTTTTGGTCAACTTATTTATGTCGCCCCTCAAAGTAATATGGTGGCAGTAAAATTTTCAACATGGCCCACTTTCAGCAATGAGGAATTTATGGAATATACTGTTAAAGCGCTTCATGCCATAGCGAAAGAATTAAATTAGTCAGAAAAGGCTACTTTATATACAAGATGTTACCCAGTCAGAGACACTTATTTGATATTCCTAATGACGTTGTATATTTAAATACGGCATATATGTCGCCATTATTAAATTCTGTTGTTGAAGCAATCGATGGTGGAACTAGAGCAAAAGCGAGACCATGGAACATAAAAAGTGAAAATTTTTATGACAACATTGACATCGCTAGAGAGTTATTTTCGCGACTTATCAATACAAGTTTCAATAACGTAGCCATTGTTCCTTCAGCTTCTTACGGTATTCAGGTAGCTGCTAATAATATTAGAATTGAACAAGGAATGAAAATTTTGCTGTTGAAGGACCAATTTCCTTCAAATGTCTATCCTTGGCAAAGAGTATCAGAAAAGACAGGAGGTGAAATACTCCAAGTTCAGCAAAGCACTGGCTTGAGTTTAACGGAGTCTGTGCTGAATAATTTAGATGAAAAAGTTGCAGTGACGGCTCTTCCAAATGTTCTTTGGACAAATGGTACTTCTATAGATTTAATGCAAATAAGAAAACGTTGTGATGAGGTGGGGTCTCGTTTAGTATTAGACCTAACCCAGTCAGCTGGTGCAATGTCAATTGATTTTGACAAAGTGAGGCCTGATTTTGCAGTAGTGGCAAATTACAAATGGATGCTCGGTCCTTACACCACAGGTTTTTTATTTGTATCTCCATATTATTTTGAAGGGGTGCCACTTGAAGAAGGTTGGATTACGAGGAAAGACAGTAAAGATTTTTCAAATTTAATTAATTATACGGGGGAATATGAATTTGGTGCAATACGATTTGATATGGGGGAAAGGTCAAATTTTGCGTTAATACCCGGTGTTATAGCGGCATTAAAACAGATAAAAATTTGGGGTATCAACAACATTGAGGAAAAATTAAAGATTCAAAATAATTTTATAGGCAGTCAATTGAAAAATTTAGGTATTCAATTAATAGATGAGAAACAAAGGGCACCTCATTTCTTAGGAGCTATCTTACCAACAGGAACGAGACATGATTTGATATCAAAACTAGCAGAGAAAAATATTTATGTGTCTGAAAGGGGTGGAACTTTAAGAATCACACCTCATCTTTGGAATAGCAAAAAAGATTTTGAAAAGTTCATTTCTGAGTTAGCACAGCTGCTTTAAACTCCTTTGGAAATTCTTTCCAATAGCATTTCATTGGATCCGTCCATAAGTGAAGCCATTTGGGCGGCTGCAATGTATTTTGAAAAAGGATATTCTTTTCGAAAGCCCTCTGCCCCCATTTTATGAAGAAGTATGGGAAAATGATTTTGACATGCTTTTGTTGAAAAAGCTTTAGCTTTAGCAGCAGACAGCTGTAGGTCTTTATTTTCAGAGGCCTCTTTTTCGGCTTCTTTAACTAATAGTTTTGCGGCAGTAAAATCAACTTCAGCTTCAGCTATTGCAAACCTCCACGCTTGATGTCGCTTTAGTGGGCTGCCAAATGCTGAACGTTTTGATCCATAATTTTTTGTAATTCTAAGCAGATTTTCCAACATATGACAGCACATACTGGCTACATAGATCCGTGCAAGATTTATTTCGTTCAAAACAGCCTTATATGCCGAGCCGGGTGGAAGGATAAGGTCTTGTTCTGTTGCTACATAATTTGTCAGTTCAAAGCCACCAGTTCCCATTGTATTTTGAGAATACAAACTGTGGATTGGAAATCTTTTTATACCATTTCTGTTGAGATCTACTGCAAAACCAGCTATTCCAGTTTTGTCTCCAATGCTTTTTGTTTGCACATAGACTATTGCAAGGTTAGCGTGTCGTCCGTTTACAATCCAAACTTTTTGACCGTTGATCTTCCATCTGTTTCCTTTTTTAGTAGCACTTGTTTTTAAAGAGAAAAAATCTGAACCAGTTTCTGCCTCTGACATTGCGGTACATGCACTTTCTCCATTAGAGTGAATACCTGGAAAAAAATGGTCTATGATTTTGGGTGGGGCACTTTGGGATAGCCGCAAAGCGGCACTGTGAGTGTTAATAATTGACATGGCAAACCCAAAATCAAAAGCTGACAAAACTCCAAAAACTTTTGAACGCGTTTTAAAATCAAGACCAAGTCCACCTTGTGATTCTGGGATTTCAATTTTTGTAAAGCCTGACTCAGCTGCTAATTGCCTCAATATTTTATGCTCTTTTGAGTCAATGGTTTCTAAATTACAATTGATTAAATGCCTTTCACCAAACGCTTGAGCTTCCTCGATTATTGCATATTCTTGTGAATTCATTTTTTTGTTGAATCTAATTTTTAAACAGTAGGGCCTCAACTTTTACAAGCTGAACACGAATCTCTATGGCTAGTTTCCTTCAGGATAAAAATGTTTTCTCCAAGTATTAACTCTGGGGTTCATCACGCGTCTCCATAGTGTAGGTATAAGGCACATTGCAATCATTAGTGGATATCCAAACGGCAGCTGAGGTGCCTCATTGTTATCATATTTTTGGAGTAGAGGATATTCCCTATCAGGTTTGGCATGATGATCAGAATGAAGCTGCAAATTAATCAATAGAAGGTTACTTGCCGTGTGGTTTGCATTCCAACTATGGTGAGGTTTGGTAGGCTCATATTTTCCGTTGTTCATTAATTTTCGCGTTAATCCGTAGTGTTCAATATAATTGGCCATTTCCAAATGAAGCACGGCAACAAAGGCTTGTCCTAAAAACATAAGAACTCCAAAACTTCCACCAATCGTGAAAGACATAAGTAAAAAAAAGCAAGCCAAGAGTCCATATCTCCAAAAAGGATTTTTAAAATTTGACTTGGATAGACCAATTTTTTCTAGTCTTGTTGTTTCTTCTTGCCAGGCAGATTTCAGGCAGGAGGGGATCACTCTCAAAAAAAAGGCAAAGAAGCTTTCGTTATATCTTGCAGTGACGGCATCCTTGGATGTTCCTACATATCTATGATGTACCAAAAGGTGTTCAGTTCTAAAATGACCATAAAGGGCCATTCCCATTAGGATATCTGCAAGCCATTTTTCCTGATGTGATTTTTGGTGCATCAGTTCATGTGCAAAGGTTATACCTACTGCTCCAGTTATCATTCCTTGAGCCATCATAAGGAATATACATTCCCAAATAGATAGGTGACTAAAGCTCGAAACTGCATTTATGCACCAGAAAATCAATATAAATTGTATGAGAGGCCATACCCAGAGTAAGGCCTTATAGTAGAACAAGTTGGTTTCATTATTTGGGTCGGGGCTTTTGATTGATATTTTAATTAGAAAATCACATATCGTTATAAAAACATACCCAAATATGGGTGCCATTAATATAGTATAACCTCCATAGAATGATGAGAGAACTATAATTGGAGCGAATATGAATGGAAGCGCAAAGGATATTGCCGATGGGATTCCGTTAGCAGAGTTTTCTTGGGTCATAGCATCATCTTGGGTCATTGAAAAATATTGCACTTATTTGCTGTTTATTTACCATTAAGGATCTTAAAATTAAAGTTAAAAAATTTTTCTGTAGAGAGATTAGCCAAAAAGGCTAATTGTATGGATGTATAATGGTAGAATGGTATAAAGAAATTGTTCATGGTAAGATGATAATTGTGTAACAAACCTAAGAAAGGTTTGTTTTAGGCCTAGGTTCTTAAAAAACATGAAAGAGATAGCTAGTTTACCAATGTACGAGAGGGATGAGTTAAAAGGAGCCCATAGTGAATTGTGGTTACATATTCTTGATGGCTTTGAGGTAAGAAATTTTACTCAACCCAAAAAAATAATACTGGGAGGTGAAGGCACTAAAATTTGGATAAAATCTAATTTAATTTTAAGTCAAACCTGTAGTTATCCTTTTCGTACACATTTAAAAGATAAAGTTGCCTATGTAGGTACACCAGTTTACGATCTCGAAGGTTGTCCCCCTGGTTATTACCGATCAGTGTTTATAACATCTCGGTATAATAAAGATCAGAAACCTACCGATTTAATCAATAATACATTTGCAATCAATAGCTATAACAGCCAATCTGGCTATATAGCAGCATGCGAATATTTTCGTGAGTATAATTTGCGTTTAATCAATACATATGTCACAGGGTCTCATTTTAGTTCTGCGCTTTCGGTATACAAAGGCTTGTCTGATATAGCTTGTATTGATGAGATTTCATGGAAAATTATAAAAAAGTTTGATAAATTTTCTTCATATCTGTCTGAAATTGGATGGACATCTCCCACACCAGCCTTGCCTATAATTACAGTGAAACATCGAAATCGTGTTGATGTGGTTTATGACATAATGAATAATGCGATCAAAAATTTATCGACCCATAATGCAAAAATGCTGTTCTTGAAAGGTTTTACGTGGATAAATCCTGAGAGATATTTTTCAGTTCAAACGCCAAAAGATTTACAAAGAGCGGAAACACCTAATTCCTCAATGGTCTAATCATAAACGCTCGGAAATCATTAACGTTGGTTAAGGTAGGTCCGGTGATAAGCTGATCGCCAATAATCTTGAAAAATGAGTGGCTATCCGAATTTTTCAAGAATATTTTTGGATCTATGTTAATGCCATTTGCTTTTTTTAGAGTGGATGGCGTAACTATGGCTCCAGCAGCTGTTCCCTTCCCATCAATACCATCTGTATCTCCTGCCAAAAGTGAAATTCCGTCTCTTCCTTTTAAGAATATTGCTGCTGAAAGTGCAAATTCAGCATTGGGTCCCCCTATTCCACAGCCAGAAACTTTTACTGTGCATTCTCCGCCAGAAAGTAATAAAATTGGGCTATCACCAGAGCACATCGTCCCCTGAATATCTATAGCCATCTTTGATAATTCTTTTCCTAATAATCGAGCATCGCCTTCTAAATTGTATCCTGCACATTTAACAGAATAACCTAAAGATTCTGCATAAATTTTTGAGGCATCTATTGATTTTGTTCCACTAGCAATCACAATATTCTCTGTTCTTGAAAGGTATTTGCTATTGGACGGCACTACTATGGGGTCTTCCCTTAAAAGATTTAAAGTTTGGTCTGAAATGGAAACACCATATTTTTTAAGTATTTTTAGTGCATCTAAACCAGAGGTGTTCTCAGCGGCGGTAATACCCGAAGCTATATCTGCTGGGTTGTCTCCTGGCACGTCAGAAATTATAAAACTCCTTACTTTTGCTGGAAAAATAATTTTAGATAGTTGACCTCCTTTAATTTCAGACAGGTGTTTTCGAACGGTATTTATTTCCTTTATGGGAGCAGAATTTCTAAAAAGTATTGAAAATATTCTTTGTTTTTCGGCAAATGTCAGCCCTCTTCTCGGTTTGCAAAGAAGCGAAGATCCACCTCCAGAAATAAGGCAGTAAACACAATCCTCTTCTTTTAGTTTATTTACCAGTGATAGTATTTTTCTAGTTCCAATACGGCTATTTTTATCGGAAAATGGATGCCCAGCTTCCAATACTTCAATTCCATCACAAGCCACACCATGACCATAACGTGTTAATGCTATACCATTACATGGTCCCCAGTAATTTTCTACTGCTTTTGCCATAGACGCTGCTGCTTTTCCAATAGCTATAATTAGTGGTCTTGATGGAGTTATTTTTGGTAAAAATTCTTCAAGAATTTTTTCAGGTTTTGCAGAATTAACAGCAGTGCTAAATAAATCAGTTAAGAGACGCTTATCGTGAGTTTCAAAATTCATTAGTTTTACATGTTTTTTCATAATTAAAGACATTCAATTATGTGTAATTTAAATAAAATTAAACAACCCTATCTCATAAAGGCTGTTTTTTTTAATTGGGAACTTTTATATATAATTAGCTTGAAAACTTAGTGTTAGTGTAATACGGTTCTCGAAAGTATCGGGAGAAACTGGAAATCAGTGCCGAAGGAGCAACCGCCCCGGAAACTCTCAGGAAAAAAGGACCGTTACTTTTTTGAACTCTGGAGAGAGACCGAGTTGGTCCGCCGAAGGGATAATGATCTCAGGCAAATGAACAGAGGGGGTGTCAACTAAAATGCGCAATGGCGTATATTGGTTGGTTTGCCGGTTTAATAAATTTATATAAGTGGAGAAAAATTTTGGCAAATGCCTTGAAGACAATCCTGTTTTCGTTTCATAAAGAGATGGGGGGTAAAATGGTACCCTTCGCTGGTTATGAAATGCCTCTCCAATATAAATCAGGCATAATGAAAGAGCATTTGTTTTGTCGAGAGTCTGCTGCTCTTTTTGATGTTAGCCATATGGGGCAGATTATATTGAGAGCCAAAAGTAAGGAAAAAAATGCAGTAGCCAAAAGTCTAGAGTCTCTCATCCCAATAGATTTAATTAATCTTCGTGAAAATAGACAGAGATATGGATTTCTACTTAATGATAAGGGTGGAATAATCGATGATTTGATGATCTCAAATAGAGGTGAATATTTTATCATCGTAGCAAACGCTTCCAGAAAAGATATTGATTTTAAACTTTTGCAAGAAAAGCTCGGAGATGAACTTGAAATAAAAATGTTAGCAGATAAAGCGCTTGTTGCAATCCAAGGACCTAAATCGGAAGAGGCTCTTAGTAAAATTTTTAATGGTATTTCAGATATGAGTTTTTTAGATGTAAATACATTCTTTTACGAAGGTCAGGCAGTTGAAATCTCCCGATCCGGATATACGGGTGAGGATGGTTTTGAAATATCAATATCAAACAGTTTAGTGGAAAAATTTTCTCAGACTGTACTCGAAGATCCCAGTGTAAAACTTGCTGGTCTTGGAGCAAGGGACTCTCTTAGATTGGAAGGCTCCCTCTGTCTTTATGGGCAAGATATTTCTGAAGATATTTCCCCAATAGAGGCTGGCCTTGCCTGGGCAATTCAAAAATCCAGAAGAGAAGGTGGTGAAAGAGAAGGTAATTTCCCAGGATCCAATAACATACTGTCTCAAATAAAAAACGGTGTAGAAAAAAGACGTATTGGTTTAGCACCAGATGGCAAAGCTCCAATAAGGGCTGGGACAAAATTATTTAGCGATAAAAATGGCTCAGATTATATTGGAAGAGTGACTTCAGGTGGATATTCACCGTCTTTATCGAAGCCGATATCAATGGCTTACATTTTTGGTGATGATAATACAAATGAGAACTTTTTTGCGGAAGTTAGAGGTGCATTCTTGCCGGTAAGGAAAGTGAAAATGCCCTTTATGAATAATAATTTCAAAAGATAGTTGGGAGGAGAATATGAAATATACGGAAGAACATGAATGGCTTTTAAAGGAAGGAGAAACTGTAACTGTTGGAATTACAGAGCATGCCGCCAGTGAGCTAGGGGACCTTGTATTCATTGAATTGCCAGAACAAGGTATGAAAGTAGAAAAAAATCAAGAGATTGTGGTTATTGAGAGTGTTAAAGCTGCATCAGACATTATGGCTCCGTTGGATGGAGAGATAATAGAAGTTAATGCTGCAATTGTTGAAAACCCAACTCTGGTTAATGAAGATCCTACTGGAGAGGCATGGTTTTTTAAGATGAAATTAGACAAGCCTGATGAATATGACGAGCTATTAGATGAGTCTGAATACAAAGCATTAATTGGATAAAACAAGATACTAAAAGGGGGAAGAATGACTTTTGAACCAACCGAATATTTACCATACGATTTTGCAAACAGGAGGCATATAGGACCATCTCCGACAGAAATGGCTGAGATGTTAAGTCTTCTTGGCGTTGATGACATAGATGAGCTCATTGATCAGACAATTCCAAAAAATATGAGGCAAAAAAACCCATTATCCTGGGAAAAACCAAGATCTGAGAGAGAAATGCTTTTTCAAATGCGTGAAACTGCCAGAAAAAACAAGCATATGACGACTTTGATCGGACAGGGCTATTATGGAACTATTACTCCACCTGCCATACAACGAAATATTTTAGAAAACCCAGCTTGGTACACCTCTTATACTCCTTATCAGCCAGAAATATCACAGGGAAGGTTGGAAGCATTGTTAAATTTTCAAACCATGATTAGTGATCTCACTGGTCTTGAGATTGCAAACGCATCTCTTCTTGATGAGTCTACTGCATGCGCTGAAGCAATGACCATGGCTCATAGAGTATCGAAAACTAAATCAAATGCCTTTTTCATCGATCACAAGTGTCACCCTCAAAATATAGAGGTGATGAAGACTCGAGCTGAACCACTTGGGTATGAGATAATTGTTGGCAACCCAGAAACGGACCTTAACTATTCGCAAGTGTTTGGTGCGATATTTCAATACCCTGGTACTTTCGGTTTCTTAAGGGATTTTACTCACTATATTGATGAGCTTCATAACAATCAGGCAATAGCAATCATTGCAGCTGATCCATTAGCTTTGACTTTACTGAAGGAGCCTGGTGCCATGGGTGCAGACATAGCCATTGGATCAACTCAAAGGTTTGGGGTACCTCAAGGTTTTGGGGGTCCTCACGCTGCATATATGGCAACCAAAGAACAATATAAGCGGTCAATGCCAGGTAGAATAGTTGGCGTATCAGTTGATAGCAGGGGAAATAGAGCATATCGTCTAGCACTTCAGACAAGAGAGCAACATATTAGACGTGAAAAAGCCACAAGTAACGTGTGTACAGCACAGGCATTGTTAGCAGTTATGGCTTCATTTTACGCCGTTATGCACGGACCCGACGGTTTAAAAGCCATAGCTCAGCGAATTCATAGAAAGACCGTCCGTCTCGCAAGGGGCCTCGAATCGGTTGGTTTAAAAATTGAGCAGGAACATTTTTTCGATACTATTACTGTGGATGTAGGTTCGATGCAGAATGTGATAATTAACTCTGCTATTAATGAAAACATAAATCTTAGGCGAGTTGGAGAAACAAGAATTGGTATATCTTTGGACGAGAGAACCCGACCTGCGACAATAGAAGCAATTTGGCGAGCTTTTGGTATATATTTGAAAGACGAAGACCTTACACCGGAATATAGAATTCCTGACAGCCTTTTAAGAACATCTGATTTTTTGTCACATCCCGTATTTCATATGAATCGAGCAGAGAGTGAGATGACCAGGTACATGAGACGTCTAGTAGATCGTGACCTAGCTCTAGATAGATCAATGATTCCATTGGGTTCATGTACGATGAAACTGAATGCGGCGGCAGAAATGTTACCATTGACATGGCCAGAATTGTCACAAGTCCACCCCTTTGTTCCAAAAGACCAAGCTTTGGGATATAAAGAAATGATAGAAGATCTGTCAAAAAAGCTCTGTGATATTACAGGCTATGATTCGATATCGATGCAGTCAAATTCAGGTGCGCAAGGAGAATATGCTGGCTTATTAACTATTAATGCATATCATAAGGCGAGAGGGGAAGAACATAGGAACATATGTCTGATTCCAGTCTCTGCACATGGAACCAACCCAGCTTCTGCTCAGATGGCTGGTTTGAATGTGGTAGCCGTAAAAACATCAGAAAATGGTGATATAGACCTTGATGACTTCAAAGCTAAGGCAAAGAAGCATGAAGAGAATCTCTCTTCTTGTATGATAACTTACCCTTCCACTCATGGAGTATTTGAAAGTACCGTAAAAGAAGTTTGTAGTATTACTCATCAATTTGGTGGGCAGGTATATCTTGATGGGGCAAACTTAAATGCAATGGTTGGTTTAGTTAAGCCAGGAGAGCTAGGAGCTGATGTAAGTCATTTAAACTTACATAAGACTTTTGCCATTCCTCACGGTGGTGGTGGGCCAGGAATGGGACCAATTGGAGTAAAAAAGCATTTGGAGGCGTATTTGCCGGGCCACCCTATGACTGATAAAAAACCTGGGGCTATTTCAGCAGCTCCTTTTGGATCTGGCTCTATTCTTGCCATATCATGGAGCTATTGTTTGATGATGGGTGGAAGTGGTCTTACACAAGCAACTAGGGTAGCAATACTCAATGCAAATTATATTGCAAAAAGACTTAGTTCCGTTTACCCAATACTCTACAAGGGTCCCAAGGAAAGGATAGCACATGAGTGCATAATCGATGTAAGACCTATGACTGCTGATACTGGTGTTACTGTAGATGATATAGCTAAGAGGCTAGTTGATTGTGGGTTTCATGCTCCTACCATGAGCTTTCCAGTGGCTGGTACTTTAATGATAGAACCGACGGAGAGTGAAACAAAGGCAGAACTGGATCGATTCTGTGATGCAATGATTGCAATTTATCAGGAATCAGAAGACATAAAGTCAGGAAGAGTTGATAAAGGTAATAATCCATTAAAAAATGCGCCTCACACTGTTGAAGATTTAGTTGGAGAATGGGATCGACCATATACTAGAGAACAGGCTTGCTTTCCGCCAGGAGCATTTAGAGTTGATAAGTATTGGCCTCCTGTTAATCGAGTGGATAATGCTTACGGGGACAGAAATTTGATATGCATTTGTCCGCCTATGGAAGAGTATTTGGAAGCGGCAGAGTAGTTTTGAGATAAAGTCACCTGATCCTGAAAGCTCAGAAATAGTTTTTCAAGTTATTTGGGTGAGGATATATCTATGGTCATATGGTCGATATGGGTTTTTCTTAAGGTAATATCCTGTTCTAAGAAAAGTTTATGGGAAACTCAAAAGCGAAAACAAGACTTGTGAATATTTAATTTCAACCAAACGGGTTTTGGTTCGGCTCTTGAAACTACTTCTGATAAAGTAATTTTTGAAACAGCTGGAATAAACTCTTTATAGAAAAGTATCATGGCTTAGATTTACTAATTCCACCAGTAGAAGATTTGGATTATGGATTATTTCTGAGTTTTTTATTTTAAAATATTAATGATCTTGAGCCACCTTTAAAAAGACATTTTAACCTGTATTGTCATGGACTCCATAAATCTAATGAGTAAATTTATAGAAAAACTACCGAAAACAATCCATGAAATAATTGAACTTTAGGTTGCTAATTTATTTAACTTGTTAATTATGTATATAGGTTAATACAAGCGGAGAGTTGGATGGCTGGGCCTTTAGAAGGAGTAAAAATATTAGACCTAACAGCAATGATATCAGGGCCAACAACAACAATGATTCTGGCTGATCAGGGAGCAAAAGTGATCAAAATAGAGAACCCTAGGTTAGGAGATTATACTAGAATAGTCTCTACAAATAGAAACGGTTTCTCTGCTGCATTTTTGAATAATAATCGGAATAAACACTCCGTGACAATTAACCTTAAAGAGAAGGATGGTGTGGAACTCTTAAAAAACATGGTAAAGAAGAGTGATGTCTTCATTCAGAATTTCAGACCTGGCGTTGTTGAGCGAATGGGGCTGGGAGAAAAAGTTTTGAGAGATCTAAATCCATCATTAGTTTATGTGTCCATATCCGGTTTTGGTTTTTCTGGGCCATATTCAAAAAAACCAGTTTATGATCCACTTGTTCAGGCATTATCAGGTCTTGCGACGGTTCAGGCGGGCTCTGACACAGAGAGGCCCAGATTGGTTAGAACGATCCTACCTGATAAGCTTACAGGTTATGCCACAGCCCAAGCAATATGTTCCAGCCTTTATCGGACGCTGAGATCAGGAAAAGGAGACCATATTAAAGTTTCAATGCTAGATACGGTATTATCATTCTTGTGGGGTTCAGATATGGGTGGGCATACATTTGTTGGGGATGAATATGAAGCAGAAACTGCCCAAAGTTTTATTGATTTAATTTATGAAACTGCTGATGGATTTATTAGCGTAGCTGTTCAATCAGATAAAGAATGGGCTGCTTTGTGTAATGCTTTTCAAAGAAAAAATTTAATCAAAGATAAAAGATTTTTAACAGCAGAGTTGAGACATAAAAACATCAATGATCGATTAGAAATTACACAAGAAGTGCTGAAGACAAAAAAAGCGGATGAATGGCTTGATCTTCTTACACGGCTAGACGTGCCATGTGCTCCAGTGCTGACAAGAAAAGAGGCCATAAAACATTCTCAAGTAATTAGTAACAAGTCGATTATGGAAATGAATCACTCAAAGGCAGGTAAAATACGGCAGTGTGTACCATCCCCAAGATTTTCTAGATTTCCAATGAAATTTATAAAAGAAGCACCTGGCCTTGGTGCTGATACAGAAAAAGTTCTTTCCGATTTTGGTGTGTCTAAGAAAAAGATAAAAAGCTTACTTCAAAGAAATGTAATCTCATCACTTAAGATATGAATATTTAAGAATGACAAAACCAATAGACTTTTACTACTCACCGACACCAAACGGTTGGAAAATTAGTATTATGCTTGAAGAGTGTAAATTGAATTACAACACTATATTAATGGATCTAAATAAAGGAGATCAATTTCACCCAGACTTTCTGAGAATTAGTCCTAACAATAGAATGCCGGCTATAATTGATTATGAGACAAAAGAGCCTATAACTATTTTTGAGTCTGGTGCTATTTTGTTGTACCTAGCTGAGAAGACAAAAAAGTTTATGCCAAAATCAAAACTGGGCAGAAAACGGGTTTTGGAGTGGCTTTTCTGGCAAGTGGGAAATTTAGGCCCGATGGGTGGTCAACATAGTCATTTTTGGAATTATGCACCTGTGTCAGAAAGGGAAAGTTACGCAGCTAGAAGGTATGCAGAAGAGTATGACCGATGCCTTGAGGTACTCGAGCGACAATTAGAGAGTAGGGATTATCTAGTGGATGAGTATTCCATAGCTGATATTATTTGTTGGCCCTGGATTTTGATAGCTAAGGCCATGGGAAGATCACTTGAGCCTTACCCTAACGTTACCAAATGGCGCCAAATGGTGAAAGAAAGGCCTGCGGTAAGGAAAGGTGTAGATTTAATGCGTCAAAAATAAAAAGAAATCTAAGTCTGATTTGGCTTTAGCATATCAGGATGAGCCTTAATAAAGGCTAAGTTTTTCTCACATTCTTCCACAACTAAATTAATTCTGTCGAAATTCGATATATCTATATCCCACCTTTTAGCATTGTAAATCTGTGGCATAAGACAAATATCAGCTATAGTAGGGTTTTCATTAAAACAGTATGTTGACTTGGGCAATGCCTTCAATTGAATTTCAAATGCCTCAAGACCTGGCCTCATGAATTGATGTATCCATTTCTTTTTATAGTTCTTTTCTCCTGAGATTCTTTCTGCTTCAGAGGAAACTGATAAATTGCAAATGGGATGAATATCTAAAGCTATGGTATGCGCTAAAGCATTTACTTTTGCTCTATCGATAGCGTTTTTAGGAAATAAGTTTAGGCTTCTAGTATCATTTAAATATTCAATTATAGTAAGTGACTGAGTAAGCATTTGACCGTCAATATTAATGACTGGGACAAAGGTTTGCGGGTTGCGCTGAACATGTTCCTTAGATTTGTGGTGAGCTTGAGATAAGTCAATCGGTATGCTTTCGAAATCTAACCCAGCAATGTTAAGTGCAATTCTGACCCTGTAGCTGGCGGAAGATCTCCAATAATCATAAAGTGTAATAATCGGCATTCCTTATTTCTCTTTTGCCATCTCGATAGCTTCTTCTAGTATTCTCTCATCTCCAATGTGGTTGGCAAGGATAAGAATTAGACGAGAGTTAAAATTTTCACTTTCTTCATCACTTAAGCCATCGTGTGCGGCTAAAAGCTTTGAATAAAAATCATCACAATTTTTGATGTTTGCATTTAGTTTAATATTCCTCATCAATTACCCATTGCTGTACAAATAGCTTTTTTTATGGAATTTGCATCAAAAAATGGCCAGCGTGCTGCTATGTGCTGATCAGGTCGAATTAGATATATCGCCTCCTTATATTCTCCCAAAAATCTATCAAAAATGAAATCACGATTACTTGAGTCCTCTTGGATATTGATTATTTTTACATCTACTGGGAAACTTCCCTTGTCTATTTTAGTTTCAGTGTTGAAGCAAAAGATGCAAAAGCCCTTTCCTGTTTTATTTAATAAAAAACCATCCTTTAAAGGTAAGTCAGGACAGGGGGCGCCAACACGCGATCTTCTGGGCTCGTTCATGTGATCTGAAGAATTTAACATTGATCCATCGTAGGTTGTTGGCGTAGACAGCCTGCCAGAATTTACTAGAGGTCGAGCAAATTCATATTTTTCAGAAAGTGCAAGAACAGCGTTTCGAAACCTCATACTGGCCTTAGATTTTGGAGTTATAAAATCAGTTGATCTTGATGAATTAAGGATATTCTCGTCAGCTGCCATGACTCTTTCATAGTTATAGGTGTCAAGCAAACTCTCTGGCGAACTCCCGTCAAGGACAAGTTTCAATTTCCAGCAAAGATTGTCAGCATCCTGTACTCCTGAATTAGCACCTCTAGCACCAAACGGGGAAACTTGATGGGCACTGTCTCCAGCAAATAAAATGCGTCCATGCTTGAACTTTTCCATTTTCATACATTGAAAAGTGTAGATACTTACCCACTCTAAGTTGAAGTTTAGCTCCTCACCCAGCATAGCTTTTAATCTCGGTATAACATTTTCTTTCTTTTTTTCTTCCTCTTTATCTATGTCCCATCCAAGCTGAAGATCAATTCTCCAAACCCCATCTGGTTGTTTGTGAAGCAATGCTGATTGGCCTTTATTAAAGGATGGGTCAAACCAAAACCTTCTTTCAGTTGGAAAATCCACATCCATAGTGACATCAGCTATCAAAAAGTTGTCTTCAAAAATTTGACCTTCAAAGTCAAGTCCTAAGGATGATCTTACGGTGCTGCGCGGACCATCGCATGCCACGAGCCAATCACAAGAAAGAGAGTAAATACCATCTGGGGTTTCGATATCAAGCAAAACTTGATTTTTTTGGGCTGTAACTTTTTGAACCTTATTTTTTCCTCTAATTTCTACAGGATGTCCTTCGCCTTGTAGTTGCCTAATCCTTTCCACTAAATATTCTTCAACATAATATTGCTGAAGATTAATAAATGCTGGGTATTCATGACCTTCTTCTGGTAGGAGATTAAATTCATAAATTTTCCTGTTTTCAAATAGAACTTTACCAAGGTTCCATACAACACCTTTCTCAAGCATTTTTTTTCCAACCCCTAACCTATCAGAAATTTCTAAAGTTCTTTTAGAAACGCATATAGCTCTGCTACCACTACTTACTTTTTCACTTTCATCTATCACTGTAACTTTAACTCCATGAAGAGTTAAATCAATTGCCGCACATAATCCAACTGGACCCGCTCCTACAATTACTACTCTGTGGTGGCTGGGATTTTTAAAATCCTGATCAACCATCTTTTTGTATTTGTAGAGTATTTTTTCAAAATTTTCGCTCAATTCTTTCCCTTTTTAATTGGCAATCAGACTATTTTTAACTTTGAAGCTCATCCCACATATCTAAGTCCCTTTTATCTGTCCAAATTCTTGGGTGATCAATTCCTCGAGCCTCATCAAACGCTCTGGAAACATTAAATGGTAAGCAGTGTTCATATATAGCATAATCAGAGAATTTTTTATCACAACGTTCTCTTACTAAATCCCAGGCATCTTTAAGTGATCCATTTTTAGCGGCTACGCTAGCCACTGGATTGTATGTGCTTTGAACAAAATCTCTTGTACATTCAATTGCTTCATTAACTAATGAATTTCCAATCAAGGCATCCCCTCTGCCTGGCGCTATTGCAGTGACTTTATAGTTTTTTATCTGGTCAAGAGTTTTGCCCCAATCAGAAAAGTGACCATCTCCACAGTAACAAGCAGATTTATATTCTACTATATCGCCAGTGAACATTACATTCTCATCAGGTACGTGAATAACAATATCGCCAGCAGTGTGGGCTCTCCCAAGATGAACTAGATCAATTTTTCTGTTTCCCAAATAGACTGTCATTGATTGACGAAAGGTTGTAGTAGGCCAGGTGAGTCCAGGGATTTCCTCATGACCCTGAAACAATCTTGGGAAGCGCTGAAACTCACTATCCCAGTCTTCTTGGCCACGCTCAACAACCATTGATCTAGCAGTATCGGACATTATTATCTCTTTGGCTCTATATGTTGATGCTCCTAGAACCCTTACGGCATGGTAGTGTGTTAGTACTAAATGGCTAATAGGTTTGTCTGTAACTTTTCTTATTTCGCTCACTACTTTTCTAGCAAGTAAAGGAGTAGCTTGAGCTTCAACTACCATTACACTTTCGTCACCAATAATCACACCAGAATTTGGGTCTCCTTCAGCGGTGAATGCAAAGAGACCATCTCCAATTTCAGTGAAGCTAATTTTTTTTTCAGTGAGATCGTTTTGGGAGGCAAATTTTTTTGTCATTATTTTTCCTTTGCAAATTCATTTTTTGCCGGAATAACCTCTCCGACACAATCTCCAAAGCCAATGGAGTATGTTGAGGTAGTGCATCTTCCCTGCAAAATTATTTTATCCTGATCTTCGAGAAAAGTTCTTTGTTCACCATTTGACAGTAATATTGGCTCTTTCCCTCCCCAACTTAGCTCAAGCATGCTACCCCTTTGATTCTTATTCGGTCCAGAAATGGTGCCAGACCCAATCAAATCACATACATTCATGGGGCACCCACTTGAAGAATGGTGTGCTATTTGTTGTGCAGCCGAATAGTAGAGCTGATTAAAATTGGTAACTGCCACTATTTCTTCCTCTGATTTTTGAGTTTTCAGAAGTACATTCAATTCAATGTTGTAGAGCATTGGCTTAGTATCCCTAAGGTAAGGAAGAAGCTCATACTCTCTTTTTGGCGTTGAACACCTAAATGGTTCAAGCGCATGTTTGGTAACTATCCATGGACTTATACTTGTGGCTGTTGCTTTGGCTTGAAATGGCCCAAGAGGAACATACTCCCATGCTTGAATATCTCTGGCTGACCAATCATTGAGTATAACGTATCCAAAAATCATTTCATCAGCCTCGTCTACAGACATAGGTTGACTACTGTTCATTCCTAAAATGGCTCCCATTTCTAACTCAAAATCAAATCTGCGACTTGGTAAAAATTTTGGAGTATCAAAATCTGGTCCTTTCAATTGTCCATAGGGGCGTCTAATTTTTGTTCCAGAAACAACAACGGAGGATGCTCTTCCATTATAGCCAATAGGCATATGGAGCCAATTGGGAGGTAAAGCATTTTCGGGACCCCTAAACATTGTACCAACATTCTCGGCGTGATTTCTTCCGGAATAGAAATCAGTGTACTCGGCGACTTTAATAGGAAGGTGCATTTTAACTTCAGATGCTTTGTACATCATAACAGAAATATTATCTTGATAGTAGCTACCTTTCGACAAGAACTGAGTTAATATTTTTCTAAGTTCATCCCATTTCGACTTACCAAGTTCTATAAAGCTATTCCAACAATTACTTTTGAGTGTTCCATTGAATTCAATATAGCCTCTCATTTCGAGTTGGCTCAAATCCAGCACCATATTTCCGATCCTTACGCCACATCTGGGTTCATTATCATTTATCGAAAATATTCCATAAGGCAGGTTATTGAGGGGGAAATGGGTGTCAACTGTGTTAGCGCTTTCAACCCAACTTGGCATCAATGACAAAATTCATCTCCTTTATCCTAGTTTTTATTAATACACGAAATTCTTTTCGATATCGGACCAACAGTCAATGTAGTTGTCCTGCATAGGGGCTTCTGTCGCTGAATATTCTGTAAGGTGTTGGGGAAATCTTGTTTCAAACATGAATGACATTGTATTCTCTAATTTTGTTGGTGCAAGCTCACCATTGGATGCCTTTTCAA
Organism: uncultured Alphaproteobacteria bacterium; assembly: GCA_902600895.1. GTDB lineage: Bacteria > Pseudomonadota > Alphaproteobacteria > Rhodobacterales > Rhodobacteraceae > CACKLF01. The sequence continues at coordinate 50,852 of CACKLF010000002.1, forward strand.
AAGCATCCTTGTCGGGTCCGTGGGGTAACATCATATTGTGAAGGCTCATGCCTCCAGGAACGAACCCTTCAGGTTTGGCATCGTATTGGCCATAAATATTTCCCATTAGCTCTGACATAATATTTTTATGATACCAAGGGGGTCTAAAGGTCTTTTCTGCCACTGACCACCTTTCTCGAAAGAGCACAAAATCAATATTTGCTGTTCCATTAATTCCGGAGGGGGCAGTCAACACTGTGTAAATTGAGGGATCAGGGTGATCAAAAAGTAATGCTCCAACCGGACAATAGTTGGAAAGGTTATATTTGCATGGGCCATAATTTCCATGCCACGCTACTACGTCTATCGGACTATGGTTAATTTCCGTGATATGAAATTGACCACACCATTTAATTGTTACTTTGGATGGTGCATCAATATCCTCATAATAGGCAACTGGTGTTTTAAAGTCTCTCCTATTAGCCAAACAATTTGCACCTATTGGACCCCTGTTGGGCAGAGAAAATTTTTGCCCATAGTTTTCACATATAAACCCACGGCAGGGTCCTTTCATTACTTCTACCCTGTAGACAAGACCTCTTGGTATTATGACTATTTCTTTAGGGGAAGCTTCAATAATCCCAAGCTCAGTAACAAACCGAATTTCTCCATCTTGGGGAACAACTAGAAGCTCTGAGTCAGCAGAATAAAAATATTCATTTTGCATGGATTGTGTCACAAGATAGACATGGCTGGCCATTCCAACTTGAGTATTAACATTTCCAGCCGTGGTCATAGTGCGAATGCCATCAATCCAATTTTGATTGGCTTTACTATGTGGTATTGGATCCCAACGATATTGCCCAAGGCTTACAATATCATCAATAATATTGGGGGCAGACTTCCAGTGAGGAACATCAATTTTCTTATATCTATGTGAATGTTTAACAGACGGTCGTATACGATAACACCAGGTCCTCTCATTTTGATGGTTTGGTGCCGTAAAAGCTGTACCAGATAGCTGCTCTCCGTAAAGGCCATAACTACATTTTTGGGGACTATTTCTACCTTGAGGTAAGGCACCAGGTAATGCTTCTGTTTCAAAATCATTTCCAAAACCAGACATATATTTAGTCCGGTTAGAAGCATAATCTGTTTTTTTACTAATTTCATTTTTAGCAGCTGGATAATTCATAAAAGTCTCCTAAGAAATAATAGTTACTAACATAACAGTTGTTTTTGTAACTAACAATATGTATTATTTGAACATGATCAAGAATAAGCCTTTTTATATTGAAAATTTCCTTCCATACATTCTCACACAAGCTGCTGAAGCAGTAAGTGCCGAATTTCAGAGTTATTATAAAAAAAAATATGGAATATTACGAACTGAATGGAGAGTTTTATTTCACCTTGGTAGTTTTGGACAAATGACAGCAAGGGATATTGGAATTAGAGCAAAAACACATAAGACAAAAATTAGTAGGGCTGTATTTAGATTAGATAAAAATAACCTAATAATGAGAACTAGCTCAGAAAAAGATCGACGCATCGAACTATTATCCCTTACCAAGAAGGGTACTGGAGTATATAATGATCTAAAAACTGAGGCGGAGTTATTTGAAGAAAAGGTTTCAGAAAACTTTAGTGACAATGAGATTGCTGTCTTGAAAAGATGCTTGGAAAAAATCGAAAAGCAATTTATTTAGGAGACAAAATTGGATCAAAAAACTATTGATACTCTACGGTTAAAAAAAATATCACCTCAAGGTAATTTAATTGATGGAAAATTCTCACCAAGTATCTCTGGTGAATTTATTGAAGTTATTTCTCCAATCGATGGCAAGAAGTTGACGTCAATTCCAAGATCAAGGAACGAAGATGTGGATCAAGCCATTAAATCAGCCAAGGTAGCCTTTGACGATGGAAGCTGGTCTCTTCGAGCTCCATTGGATAGGAAAAAAGTACTTATTAAGTGGGCTAATTTAGTAGAGAAAGAAGCTCTAGAATTAGCTGTTCTAGGTGTAAGAGACAATGGTACCGAAATAAATATGGCATTAAAAGCCGAATCGCTTTCAGCTGCTAATACTCTCCGATATTATGGTGAAGCAATCGACAAAGTTTATGGAGAAGTAGCTCCTACAGCGGATGGAATTTTGGGTTTAATAAAAAGAGAACCTGTGGGGGTTGTTGGAGCCATTGTGCCTTGGAACTTTCCACTGATGATTGGGGCTTGGAAAATAGCTCCAGCCTTAGCAGCAGGAAATAGTGTAGTATTGAAGCCGGCAGAAACGGCGTCTTTAAGTTTATTAAGGCTGGCACAACTAGGATTAGAGGCAGGTTTGCCTCCAGGTGTCTTACAAGTTTTGACTGGATATGGGGCTGAAGTTGGAGAAGCTATTGCTTTATCTAACCAGATAGATGTTTTAAGTTTTACAGGCTCAGGTGCCACTGGCAGAAAACTAATGGAATATTCTGCCAGATCTAATTTAAAAAGGGTATATTTAGAACTTGGTGGCAAATCTCCGAATATAGTTTTTAGTGATGCTCCTAATCTTGAATTAGCTGCTAGGACGGCTGTGAATGCAATGTTCAGAAACAGCGGTCAGGTATGTGTTGCAGGATCAAGGCTTTTAGTAGAAAGTTCGATAAGTAAGATTTTTTTGGATATGCTTTGTAAATTTACAAAAGAACTTAAAGTGGGAGATCCGCTTACAATAAAAAATGACATAGGGGCTGTTCATTCGGAAGTGCAATTAAAAAAAAATTTAAATATACTTAAAAATGATATTGAAGGGAAAGTTATATTAGGAGGAGAGCGTATAAATATTGGAGATGGTGGGTTTTATATGTCTCCTACAATAGTAAACAATGTAGATACGAATTCTGAAATATTTCAAAATGAGATATTTGGACCAATACTGTCTGTTTCAACTTTTAAATCAGATAAAGAGGCCATATCAATGGCTAATAATACCTCCTATGGCTTAGCAGCTGGTGTATGGACCTCTAGTCTATCGCGTGCCCACAGAATGGCAGAAAAAATAAAGGCTGGAATGGTGACAGTTAATACTTATGCTGGTACGGACCTCACGGTGCCTATGCCGGGAATGAAGGAGTCAGGTAATGGTTCTGACAAGTCTCTACATGCATTGAACAAGTACACTAATCTGAAAACTCAATGGATCATGTTGTGACCGTCTGGCCAACTAAGAAAAATATTTATTCGAGTTTCTAAATCATATTATTTCTACAAAAGGACAAGCCTTGCTTTTTTTTTATTTTTAGAGTAGTTAGAGCGTCCATTTTAAAGCACATAGTCTAAAAAGTGCGTTTGGGAATGGTTTCATGAGTAGAAATTTTGGAAATTTCTACTACATATGAAATACGCTAGTCGAAAACTTAAAGGACAAAATTTGGTAGTTAAGCACAATAAATATACATCGTATCCACTTTGGAATACTCTTCCTAAGGGTAATGGGCGTTCGAAAAAGGTAGGTCTTTATGACCCAAAGAATGAGCATGACGCTTGCGGTTTAGGCTTTGTAGCGAATATTAAGGGTAAAAAGAGTCATTCAATTATTAAGGATGGTCTATACATATTAGAAAATTTGGAGCATCGTGGCGCAACTGGTGCTGATCCGCTTGTGGGTGATGGTGCCGGCATGTTGGTACAAATACCACATGATTTCTTCTGTCAAAGCCTTAGTGCTGATGGTTGTAAGTTACCAGAAAGAGGGGAGTATGCCGTAGGCTTTTTCTTTTTTCCGAAAGATGAAAAATTTCATGATGAAATTAAAACTAAGATATCCGAAATTTTGGCTACTTTTACGATGGATGTACTTCATTGGCGCAAAGTACCAGTAGATAACTCTTGTCTTTCGAAGGACCCTGAAATTAGTCGAAGCGAGCCAACACACTATCAAGCTTTTTTCAGCAAGCCGAAGGACTTAAGTGAAGATGAGTATGAGCGCAAATTATATTTAGTGAGAAGGGTTATTTCAAATTCAGTATACGCTCATTTGAATTCAATGAAAGATTTCTATCCTGTGTCTCTTTCCTGCAGAACGGTAGTTTATAAGGGAATGTTCTTAGCTGATCAGCTGGGCAAATATTTTTTAGATTTAAAGGATGAAAGTTTTGTTTCTGCACTTGCGTTGGTGCATCAGCGGTTCTCTACCAACACATTTCCGTCTTGGAGATTGGCACATCCTTATAGAATGGTAGCACACAACGGTGAAATTAATACCTGTCGAGGCAATGTTAATTGGATGGCAGCAAGGCAGGCAACCTTATCTTCGCCCCTTTTTGGAGCTGATATTGAAAAAATATGGCCTATAACTTATGAAGGTCAATCCGATACTGCGTCTTTTGATAATGCATTAGAGCTTTTGTTTCAGGGTGGATATTCTCTCTCTCATGCTATGATGATGCTTATACCAGAGGCATGGTCTGGGAATTCGTTGATGGATGAAAATCGTAAGGCTTTTTATGAGTATAATGCTGCACTAATGGAACCATGGGATGGTCCTGCTGCTATTGCTTTTACAGATGGTAGACAGATAGGTGCTACTTTAGATAGAAATGGTTTAAGACCGGCCAGATATTGTGTTACCGAAGATGATAAGGTTATATTGGCCTCGGAGGCTGGAACATTACCTGTGGACGAAAGCAAGGTGATAAGAAAATGGAGATTGCAACCTGGTAAAATGCTTTTAATTGACCTTGAGCAGGGTAAAATAATATCAGATGAGGAAATAAAAAATCAGCTTATTGAAAAAAACCCATACAAAGAATGGCTGGCAAAATCCCAAATAATTCTTGAGGACATTAAGGTTAAGAGATCAAGTGGAAGGGCTATCGATCAGTTAGATTTAAAAAATGGCCAAAAGGCATTTGGATATACACAAGAGGATATAAAGATTTTGATGACACCAATGGCTGTTACGGGTCAAGAAGCTATTGGCTCTATGGGAACTGATACACCCATTTCTGCGATGTCTAATAAGTCCAAACTTTTATACACCTATTTTAAACAAAATTTTGCTCAAGTAACAAACCCACCCATTGATCCCATACGAGAAGAGTCGGTTATGAGTTTGGTATCTTTTATTGGGCCGCGGCCTAACCTATTTGAGGTTTCAAATGATCCTACTCGTAAAAGATTGGAAGTCAGACAACCAATATTAAAAAATTCTGATTTGGACAAAATTAAATACATTAGCGAGATAAGTGACAGTCATTTCACTTCAAAGGTACTTGATACAACATATAATTCCGATAAAGGGCCAGCAGGAATGGCTCCTAATATCCAGGCTCTTTGTGAGAAAGCTGAGAGGTCGGTTTCAAATGGCGATAATATCATCATTTTATCTGACAGACTATTTGGATCAGACCGAATTGCAATTCCTGCTTTGTTGGCCACCGCTGCTGTGCACCACCACCTAATAAGAAAAGGTTTGCGTACTTCTGTAGGTATTGTGGTAGAATCTGCTGAGCCTAGGGAGGTACATCACTTTGCTGTTTTGGCGGGTTATGGTGCTGAGGCTATTAACCCATATTTAGCCTTCGATACTCTTTCTGAGATGCACAGCAAGGATATCTTTCCTGAAGCAGTTGATAAGGATCAAGTCGTAAATCGTTACATTAAATCTATTGATAAAGGGTTGTTGAAGGTCATGTCGAAAATGGGAATATCCACTTATCAATCTTATTGTGGAGCACAAATTTTTGATGCTGTTGGATTATCGACTGAATTTATAAACCAGTTCTTTACTGGAACTGCAACTCAGATTGAAGGGATTGGCCTTAAAGAGGTTGCGGAAGAAACATATAAGCGACATGTGGAAGCTTTTTCTGACGTTGCAGTTCTCAGACATGCTTTGGACGTTGGTGGAGATTATGCTGTACGGCGGAGAGGAGAAACTCATGCCTGGACATCTGATGAAGTTACTAGCTTACAGCATGCAGCTAGAGGCAATAGTAGGGATCAGTATGATTATTTCTCAAAATTAATAAATGAGCAGTCGGAGAGGCTTCTAACAATTCGAGGCTTATTCAAACTACGTACTGCAGAAGAACGGGGCAAGCGACCTGTTGATATTTCAAAAGTTGAGCCAGCATCAGAAATAGTCAAGCGTTTTGCAACGGGCGCAATGTCATATGGGTCAATTTCTGCTGAGGCGCATGAAAACCTAGCAATTGCAATGAACCGCATTGGAGGAAAATCTAATACTGGCGAGGGTGGTGAAGAAGTCGAAAGATTTAGTATTTTAAAAAATGGAGACAGCAAGCGGTCTGCAATTAAACAGGTTGCATCGGGCAGATTCGGTGTTACTACAGAATACTTGGTGAATTCAGATATGATCCAAATTAAAATGGCTCAGGGCGCCAAGCCAGGTGAAGGTGGTCAATTACCTGGTCATAAGGTAGATGCAGTTATTGCAAAAGTGAGACATTCAACACCTGGAGTAGGTTTAATATCACCACCACCTCATCACGATATTTACTCAATTGAAGATTTGGCACAGTTAATTTTTGACTTAAAGAATGTTAACCCAAATTCCGATATATCTGTCAAGCTTGTCTCTGAGGTAGGAGTTGGAACTGTTGCTGCTGGTGTCTCAAAAGCAAAGGCAGATCATGTTACTATTTCTGGTATGGAAGGTGGGACTGGTGCAAGCCCCCTCACATCAGTTAAGCACGCAGGCTCACCATGGGAGATAGGTTTGGCTGAAACTCACCAAACATTGATGAAGAATAAACTCAGAAATAGAATCGCTGTACAAGTCGATGGTGGGCTAAAAACTGGTAGAGACGTTGTTGTAGGAGCTTTACTGGGTGCAGACGAATTTGGTTTTTCCACGGCACCGTTAGTTGCATCTGGCTGCATCATGATGAGAAAGTGCCATTTAAATACTTGTCCAGTGGGAGTGGCGACTCAAGACCCGGTACTCAGGAAGAGGTTTACTGGTCAGCCAGAGCATGTGATAAATTATTTTTTCTTCGTTGCTGAGGAAGTAAGGGAAATAATGGCAGAGCTAGGCTTTTCAAAATTTGATGAGATGATTGGACAACTGGAGGTTTTAGATAAAGAAAAAGCGGTTGATCATTGGAAAGCAAACGGTTTAGATTTTTCTAATTTATTTCATGATCCTAGAGAGTCTATGGATACTGTTTCCTTTAATAGTGAAAAACAGTCTCATCCTATCCATGATGTACTTGATTTGGAGCTAATTGATAGTGTAATGCCTGCATTAGTTGATAAAACACCTGTAAATGTTTCATTCCCAATCAAAAATAACAATAGATCTACTGGTGCCATGCTATCTGGTGAAGTTGCTAGACGCTTCGGACACAAGGGTCTCCCTGAAGATACCATAAGTATAAAGTTTAGTGGGATAACGGGGCAAGCATTCGGAGCATGGGTGTCTAAGGGTGTAACACTTGAAGTGGAAGGTGAGGCTAATGACTATGTGGGTAAGGGTTTGTCAGGTGGTAAATTAATCATTTATCCTCCAAAGGAAGCACAGAAAATAGTTCCAGAAAGTTCTATTATTGCAGGAAATACTGTTTTGTATGGAGCCATTGAGGGAGAGTGTTATTTTCGTGGTGTTGCTGGAGAGAGGTTCGCGGTTAGAAATTCTGGTGCTACAGCGGTTGTTGAAGGGGTTGGTGATCATGGTTGCGAATATATGACAGGTGGCATTGTGGTAGTGTTGGGTAAAACGGGTAGAAATTTTGCTGCGGGTATGTCTGGAGGTATAGCTTATGTACTAGACAAGGATGGCACTTTTTCCAAGCGCTGCAATATGGCTATGGTAGAGTTGGAGCCAATTCCTGAGGAAGATGATCTGATGGAGTCTGAACATCATACTGGCGGAGATATAGAACATCATGGCAGAGTAGATATCTCCAAAGACATGACAAGACATGATGATGAAAGGCTTAGGAGGCTCATAGAGAACCATCATAAGTACACAGGTTCGAGTGTTGCCCAAGAAATATTAGACAATTGGGAATATTTCCGACAAAAATTCTTGAAAGTAATGCCAACCGAATATAGAAGAGCTTTAGAAGAAATTGAGATGCAGCAAAAGGCAGCTGTTGTAGCAGCTGAGTAAATTAAAAGTTATAAATTGGGAAGTTGACATATAATGGGTAAAGTTACAGGATTTTTAGAACTAGATCGACAAGATAGAAAATATCGCCCAGCTGCTGACAGAATTCGAAATTTCAAAGAGTTTTTGGTTCCATTGCCTGAGCAAGTGCTGAAAGACCAGGCTAGCAGGTGTATGGATTGTGGAGTTCCCTTCTGCCATGACGTTAAAGGGCTTAAAGGCTGTCCCGTTAACAATCAAATTCCAGATTGGAATGATTTGGTTTACAGAGGTGATTGGGAGCAAGCTTCACGGGACCTTCATTCCACAAACAATTTTCCTGAGTTCACGGGGAGAATATGTCCTGCGCCTTGTGAAGCCTCTTGTACTCTAAATTTAATTGACCAGCCAGTTACCATAAAATCTATTGAATGCTCTATAGTTGACAAGGCTTGGAAAAATGGATGGGTAAAACCAGAGGTCAACCTAAATAAAACTGGTAAGATTATTTCAATAATAGGATCTGGCCCTGCTGGAATGGCAGCTGCGCAGCAGTTGGCTAGAGCTGGTCATACGGTTCACGTGTATGAAAAAAATCAAAAAGCGGGTGGTCTGCTAAGATATGGAATTCCTGATTTTAAAATGGAAAAATTGCATATAGACCGAAGGGTTGAGCAGATGGAAGAAGAAGGCGTTGTATTTCACACTGGGTCTCATGTTGGTGGTGATATATCTGTTGAAGCCTTACTTAATTCTTCAGATGCAGTTATACTAGCGGGTGGAGCTGAAAAACCTCGTGATCTATCTATTCAAGGTAGAGAACTTGATGGTATTCATTTTGCGATGAATTTCTTGCCTCAGCAAAATAGACGTGTATCCGGAGAAAGGCTAGCTATGAATTCTAATCCCATTTTAGCCGGTGGAAAGCACGTAGTGGTGATCGGTGGAGGTGATACAGGATCAGATTGTATAGGTACATCGATAAGACAAGGAGCATTATCCGTAACACAGCTCGAAATTATGCCTGAGCCACCAGAAAAAGAGAACAAGTTATTAACTTGGCCCAACTGGCCACTGAAAATGAGGACCTCATCTAGTCAAGAGGAGGGTGCGGGTAGAGAATTTTCAGTAATGACAGAGAAATTCTCTGGAGAAAATGGCAGGGTATCTAAACTTGATTGTATAAAAGTGGATAAGAATTTTGTTCCTATGAAAGGATCAGAATTTTATTTAAAAGCAGATCTTGTTTTATTAGCGATGGGTTTTGTTTCCCCTGAAACAAATGGTATGGTTTCTGACCTAAAATTAGATCTAGATAAGAAGGACAATGTCTTGGCAGATGATAGGGAATACAAAACTAGCCATGGTAAGGTATGGGTGGCTGGAGATATGCGTCGAGGTCAATCTCTTGTTGTGTGGGCTATTAGAGAGGGCCGTCAGTGTGCTCGAATGGTAGATCAATCTCTTATGGGCTATTCAAATTTGGCAATGTAGCTATCTGGCGAGAGATTTTTTGTCTGATATCACAACACTTAATAGAGAAGCAAAAAGTTGGTTCCTATTAATTTTTCTGGGCTTCATTTGGGGCTTTTCGTTTTTAGCAGTAAGTATATCTCTAGAATCTTTTACACCTATACAAGTTGCGGCTTGTAGGATTACTTTAGGAGCCCTTGTTGTATTTTTGTTCTGTATTATATTTGGTGAACCGATACCTAGACTCAAACCTGCGGATGCAAAAGTTTGGAAGTATTGTTTGGGAATGGCTTTATTTTCGAATGTCATTCCATTTTGTCTATTATCATGGTCGTTGCTTTATGTAGATTCTAGCTTTGCTGGGATTACAATGACAATGGTACCTCTTGCAGTTTTACCACTTGCTCATTTTTTTGGAAAAGGTGATCTAATGACAAAGGGAAAAGTATTAGGTTTTTCAATTGGATTTCTGGGTGCAATACTCCTATTTGAACCATTTGAAAACTTTACCTTTGGGCTAAATGACGAGACTTTGACCCCAAAGCTAGTATGCTTTTTAGCAACACTTTGTTACGCGATTGGTTCCATAATTACCAGAAGGTCACCTCAATCAGTATCTAGTTTTACTTTTAGTGCTGGTGCACTAATTTTGGCATCAATAATAATTTTACCACTTTCATTTCAATTTTCAGAACTTAATACTCCCTTGAGCGCAAAACCCATCTTAGCAATCCTATTTCTAGGTCTGATACCCACAGGTTTAGCCACCATTATTCTGGTATATTTAGTCAAAAATTCAGGTCCAAGTTTTATGAGTTTAGTGAATTACCAAGTTCCACTATGGGCAATTGTTTTTGGGGTTCTATTTAATGAAGAAGTGCTTCCACCCACTCTTTTGATAGGTTTAGTTTTAATTTTTATGGGTTTATTTTTTAGTCAATATAATAAGGGTTAAATAGAAAATGATAGATTGGGATGATGCGTTTGATAATTCGTCATATATTGAGGGCTCTGAAAATTTAGATAGTATTTTGTTACAGAAATCTGCAGCGTTTAGAAAAGAGGTAAAAGAGGATGGCCTTTCTCAGATCGACCTTCGTTATAGTGAAAAGGAAAGATGTATTTTTGATTTTTTTAGAGCAAAGAGGAACCCTGAAACCGTCATAATTTTTATTCACGGAGGCTATTGGCATCAGTTGAGCAAAAGCCATTGGTCTCATCTAGCTTATGCGGCTTATAAAAGTGAGTTGGGTTTTGCCATTCCAAGTTATTCATTAGCCCCGAATGTAACACTAGCAGAAATAACCGAGGAGATCGCAGTATTTATTGAGTTTCTGTCACACCAAGTTTCATCTAGGTTTGTATTGATTGGGCATTCTGCAGGTGGTCACCTAGTCACGCGAATGAATTGTAAATCTTCTAATTTGCGAGAAAAGGTTAGAGATAGAATTTCTAAGACAATATCAGTAAGTGGCATCTATGATTTACAGCCAATTTTGAATACTAAACTAAATGAAGTTTTAGGAATCGACCTTGATATAGCTAAAAGTGAGAGCCCAGTATTTCTTAAACCTTTTAATGGAAGTAATTTGATATTTTGGGTTGGAGCGGAAGAGAGGCCTGAATTTTTACGGCAAGTAGGCATAATATACGAAAAATGGAAGAAATTTGATATAAAATCAGAAATATATTTTGAGGGAGGCAAAGATCATTTTTCAGTGATTGAAGGAGTTCAGGATCAGAATTCATATATGTTTAAAAGAATTATAGGTAAATAAGCGATGGTAGAAATCTATAAGAAATCTTTGTTTGATATACCTAAAGATATAGTCTATCTGGATGGTAATTCATTAGGCCCAGTTTTGAAGGGAATAGAGGAAGAAAGTCATAGGGTGATAAGTAAAGAATGGGGAAAGAAATTAATAAAGGGCTGGAATGAATCACGGTGGATGGCTCAACCGGTAAGAGTTGGAAACAAAATTGCTAAAATTTTAAATGCCGAAAAGGACTCAATAGTGTTGGGAGAAACGCTTGCAGTGAAACTTTATCAAGCACTATCAGCTGCCATTGATCTACGCAAAGACAGAAGTATAATTCTTACTGACTCGGGAAACTTTCCTTCTGATTTATATGTCGCTCAGGGCTTGATCGATAATCAAAGTAGAGATTTAAAACTAAAGGTAGTTGATCCTGAAGACATCAAGTCTTCTATAGATGATTCAGTGGCAGTTGTGATGCTGACTCAAGTAGACTACCGAAATGGAAGGATGCATGACTTAGATAGTATAACAAACCTATGTCATAGCTGTGGAGCTATAATGCTTTGGGATCTAGCACATAGTGCTGGTGCGGTACCAGTATACCTTACCAAAAGTAGGTGTGAATTTGCTGTGGGCTGTACGTATAAATATCTTAATGGTGGTCCTGGTTCACCAGGCTTCATTTATGTGAGGCCAGATTTAATTAAAAATTGTTCGACGAGAATACGAGGATGGTTAGGCCATAAGTATCCATTTGATTTTTCAAGAGAATTTGAGCAAGCTGATACTATTGATGTAATGAGAGTAGGGACGCCTCCGGTAATTCAAATGTCAATTTTGGAAAAAGCATTAGATATTTGGGAAGATGTTTCAATGGAAGATTTGAGAGAAAAATGTATTGAGCTTTCGGAAATTTTTATCTCTCAAGTAGAGAAAAGGTGCCCCGATTTAGAACTTGCTAGTCCAAGGGACCCTTTTCTTAGAGGTTCACAAGTTTCATTTGCGTTCAAAGAAGGTTATGCAGTGATCCAGGCTTTAATTGATCAAGGTATAATAGGTGACTTTAGGGCTCCTAATATTATGCGGTTTGGAATTACACCACTATACCTATCAGAGAATGATATTTTGACGGCAGTTAAATGTCTTGAAAAAATATTAAAAGAAGGCCTGTGGAACTCTGAAAGATTTTTAAAACGAAAGCTTGTTACCTAGTTAGTTTTTATCAGATAAGGCCCAGTCCCAATACATTTCACGTGCCTTTTTTGTTATTGGACCAATTTGATAATTTGTCTCATCGAAGGCTGAAACTGGTGTAACTTTCATCATATTACCACTTGCGAATACTTCATCAGCATTATGAAAATCTTCAAAAGATAATACTTTTTCAATAACTTTATAGCCATTATCACGGAAGTTTTTGATATGTCTGGCTCTAGTGATACCAGCGAGAAAAGTACCGTTTGGGATAGGAGTAAAAATCTCACCATTTTTTACCATAAAAATATTTGCTGTTGCGGTCTCAGCTACATTGCCTGCTGAGTCTGATACCAAAGCATTACCAAAACCTTTTGATCGAGCCTCAGCTAGCATCCTAGCATTATTGGGGTATAAGCACCCTGCTTTTGCGTTTACAACATTGTCAGCAAGAACAGGTCTTCTAAAGCTAGTCTTGGTAAGGCTCGTAGTAGAATCACTTGGAGCCATTGGAATTTCTTCTAGACAAATCGAAAAAGCTGTAGAGTTTTCTAAAGGGACAATCGCAAGCTCGCCACCGTCAACAGCCCAATACATTGGGCGGATATAAATGGTTGAAGAGTTTTTATATTTCCTTAAACCTTCCCATACAATATCGACCATTTCTTCAGCTGATACTGTAGGTGTGATCATCATTGCTTTAGCGGAGTTATTTACTCTATTGCAGTGTTCCCATAAGTCTGGAGCTACACCATCAAAATACCTTGCCCCATCAAATACACTGGTTCCAAGCCATGCTCCATGGTCAGCTGCTCTAATTGTGGCAGTGTTTTCATCTTTCCACTCACCGTTAAAGTAAGTTTTTATGTTTGTACCAGAAGCCATAGCGAATCCCTCGAGTCTTATTACTATTAATTTAAAGTATAGTTAAAAAACAGATTAAAAAGAAATTTTTACAAAAAAAATATTATTAGTGTTTATTCAATCCTCAAAAACTCTGTAGTGTGATTTATCTAACCATTTTTTATTAAATTGAACACCCCAACCTGGGCTATCAGGAACAGTGCATTCCCCATCTGAAACCTTAAAAGGGTCATTATCAAACAGATCTATTTGCCAAGGATAGTAATCCTCACCTTCAATGGATAGCTCAAGATATTTACCAGCATTAGGAATAGCTTTTAAAAAGTGCATTGTGCAAATAGTCACCAAAGATAAATTGGCTGCATGAGGCGTACAAGGCATATTTGAGTCATTAGCCATTTTTGCAACTTTGAGACAGCGAGTTAGCCCTCCCATATACATTATATCAGGTTGAAAAATATCTGTAATTTTACGATTTATTAGATCTTGCCATATACGCAAATCACAATCTTGCTCTCCTCCTGTAACATCTATTGGAATAGAATCTGTCACTTTTTTTGTTTCTTCAGGTAGCCAATATGGGCATGGCTCTTCAAAATGACAAATATCATTATCTATCAATTTCTTCCCAATTTCGATAGCATCAGCATGTAGATAGCAACTATTTGCATCCACAAGTTTTTCAACACCAGTTCCCAATGCCTTTGGAACAGCCTTAATAATTTCTTCTGTTCTTCCTTCCCATTCATCTTTGCCATTCCCACATTCAGAACCAATGCGAAATTTGAACGCGGTAAAGCCAAATTTGTCTCGTAAATTGCATAGACGCCGTGCCTCTTCCTGAGGAGTAATATCCCGTTTCATAGATGAGCCATAAGCTCTAATCTTTCCTGGGTTGCCTCCTATTAAGGTGACAACAGGTAACCCTTTTATTTTTCCAAGCCAATCCCACAGTGCCGTATCTAATCCTGCGAGTGCTCTCAGAAGGTAAGAGCCTGGGAATTTGTGCTCTTTTCGAAGTATTAATTCCTCTAACTCATCAAAAGAGCCAAAAGAAACCCCTATGGCATGTGGTGCTATTTGACGGTGGAAAATATCACACGTTATGTCTGAACAGTATGTTGACATCTGGCCCCATCCAGTGCTGTCGTCAAACATAGTTAACTTGACAGCACTTACGTAGGTATTAGTAAAAGTTTCTAATTTTTTTATTTTAAATCTAATTTTCATGTAATTTCCTTTGGAGGTCTATACTTTCCCCATGCAATGAAACCATTGTTTCTAAATTCTTTTTTTCCATATTTAAATTCTCTATTGTCAAAAGGATTTGTAACGATTCCACCAGATGCTCTTAAAATGGCGTCACCAGCTGCAGTATCCCATTCCATTGTTGGTGCAAACCTTGGATATACATCGGCTTCACCCGTGGCTAAAAGGCAAAACTTTAGGGAAGAGCCAATAGAGATTGTTCTCTCAATCTTATTTGCTTTCAACCATTTATTGGTTTCCTCATCTCTGTGAGATGCACTTGCCACTGCGATTATGTTAATTTTTTTTCTTTCAGAGATAGTAATTGCTGTAAATTGGGTACCACTTTTCTCTATTGACCCATGGCCGACTATGCCAGAGAAGGATCTTTTCAAAGCTGGCGCGTGAACCATACCAAACACTGGAACTTCATTTTCAATCAAGGCAATATTAACTGTGAAAGCTCCTTTACCATCTTTTTTTAAAAACTCCTTAGTTCCGTCTAAAGGATCCACAAGAAAGAAAGGTCCCTCAACGTTAAGTTTATGACTATTAGAATTTTCCTCTGAGATTATAGGAATGTCCGGACAAATACTTTTAATAGCTTGGACTATTATTTTTTCAGCTTGGGTATCAGCTTCAGTAACTGGTGAGCCGTCAGACTTTTCATTAACAATGTGGTCTCTTTCATATACATCCATGATAATTTTTCCTGCTTTTTTCATTACAGGTTCCAATTCAACCCTAAGATTTTTTAAGAAAGAAAAATCCACAATTTATTCCTTCCCATCCTATTAAACAAAAAGATCAACGTGTTTAAAATTATTTACATCTATAATTCCTAGGTTTGAAATTCTTATCTCTGGAATTACAGCAAGAGCTAAAAGTGAGTGCTGCATAATCGCATTATTTAAATGGCATCCACAGGCTTTCATTGCCATTACAATCGAATTAGCTTTTTCTGCCACAGTTTCAGCAACCTTATCCGACATTAAACCCGCGATAGGTAGCTCAAGAATTGCTAAAGTTTCACCTTTAGAAATAACTATAAGACCTCCACCAATGTCTGAAAGATTATTTGCTGCTAATGCCATATCTTTTTTATCAGTTCCAACCACAAGCATGTGGTGACTGTCATGGGCGATTGTTGATGCAACTGCGCAATCAATATTGTAACCAAACCCGGAAACGAAACCATTTACAATATCGCCAGTAAAATTATGACGTTCAATCAGAGAAATCTGACAGATATCTTGGCTTCTATCCATTTGAACGATTTTATTTTTCACTTTAAGTTTGGATATCAATAATTTAGTAGGCGCTTGGTTTTCAACAATTCCAATGGTACGTACTTTCACCAAGTTACTATTTTCTTTAGTTGGCATATTCACATTGAAATCAGTAGACCGAACTTCGTTTTTTACCTTAACCGTATTTCTTGCAAATTTTGGATAAGAAAAATGCTTTAAAGTTGACTCTAATTTGCCATTTGCTGCAATAACTTTGCCATGAGCAAACACTGTTTCAATTGGTAATTGACTAAGATCAGACGTAATGATCATGTCAGCCCGACGTCCCGGTGCAATGGAACCTAATTCATACTCCATGTTGAAATGTTGAGCGGTATTTATTGTGGCCATTTGAATTGCTGTAATAGGTTTGAGGCCCTGAGATATAGCGTGTCGGACTACGCGGTTCATATGGCCTTCTTCAATTAATGTTCCCGAATGGGAGTCATCTGTACATAAGATAAAATTTCTTGGATCTAATCCGTCTTCAGTTATCGCCTTTATTTGTGATGCAACATCGTACCAGGCTGAACCAAGCCTTAACATTGATTTCATTCCTTGGCGTACCCTGGCTATCGCATCTTCTTTCCTTGTACCTTCATGATCATCCTGCGGACCTCCAGCTACATAACCATGAAACATTAGCCCAAGGTCTGGAGAGGCATAATGTCCACCAATTGTCTTTTTTGCCTCCCAGGTTGCCGAGATCGCATTCACCATTTTCTTATCATTATAAGCTACGCCTGGAAAATTCATAACTTCTCCTAACCCACACACATTTTGCCAAGTTAGGGCTTCCGAGATCTCATCTGCTTCTAGAGACGCCCCAGCAGTTTCTAATCCTGGCGCTGACGGTACACAACTAGGAATTTGCAGGAATACATTGATTGGTAAGCCTAGTGTCTCATCATGCATTAGCCTGATTCCCTCTATACCCAATACATTTGCTATTTCGTGAGGGTCTACAAACATTGTTGTAGTTCCATGTGGCATTACAGCTCTAGAAAATTCTGTAACCGTGACCATACCACTCTCTATATGCATATGACCATCACAAAACCCAGGAACTAAAAATTTTCCTTTAGCGTTTATTGTTTGAGTATCTTTTCCTATCGTGTGTTTAGCGCTGTTTCCAATGTATGCAAATCGGCCAGATTTAATGGCAATATCAGTATTTGGTATTAACTCTCCAGAATAAACGTTAACCCACGTTCCCTGAGATACAACTGTATCTGCAAATTTTCTTCCCATTGCTACGTCTACAAGGTCTACTCTAGAGTTTTTCAAATTTTTTATTTTTGACATTAAATGTCTCCAAGTTGCTAAAGGAGCTGATTTTATTAGAAATATCTTCCTATTTTCTCCTATTGCTATTACGGTTTCAAGACATAGAGGCTTAAAATTACGATTTTTCTAAATTATATGTATCCGAAAAAATTAGGAGATGACTATAGGTAATTTTTCAAATCAATTGAAAATACCTCTCTTGGTGGCTGTATTGCTAATACTAGCTTCTGGGATAATTGTAACCATTATGCAAGCGGGAGTTCGCTTTTTATCGTCAGATGTTCATCCATTCACAATTGTTTTTTTTAGGGCCTTTTTAGGTGTTTTAATATTATTACCTTTAGCAGGAAGATTTGGACTAGAAGTATTTAAGACTACATCTCCAAAATTACAGATACTTAGGGGAATAATAGGATCATGTGGTCTGCTCTGTTTTTTTTATGGTTTAAGTTTGGTAACCCTTGCCGAAGCAGTAACGTTGGGCTTCACTGTTCCAATATTTGCTACTTTATTGGCAATTGTTTTTTTTAAAGAACAGGTGGGAAAATGGCGGTGGTTCGCCATCTTTACAGGCATGCTTGGCGTATGTGTCATTGTGAGGCCTGATTTAGAAATTGGTCTTGGGCCTATTTTAGTATTGATCGCATCTTTCTCCTGGGCAATATCGGTATTAATAGCTAAAAGACTCACTCAAGGGGACTCTGATATATCCATTGCGTTCTGGCAAACTGTTGGAAATGTCCCGTTAGCTTTTGTTATGAGCCTGTATGTCTGGGAAACGCCGAATCAAATTCAGTTTTTTATTTTGGTTGCAATAGCAGTTTTGGGGACCATGGCTCAAATGAGTTTGAACGCAGCATTAAGGCGTGGAGATGTGTCTTTTCTGCTACCATTTGATTACTTAAGACTTTTGTGGTCTGTACTGATAGGCTATTTTTTTTTCAAAGAATTTCCTGATTATGGATTATTTATTGGAGGATTTTTCATAGTTTTTGCAACAAGCCTAATGACGTTTCGTGAAGCAAAACGATCTTGATAGTAGTAAATAGCTAGGGGGCCTATTTGTATTCCTACAGTAAGTAGGAACCTATAAAAATTATAGAAAACGTAATTAATTGAATGCTGTCTCTAGAGCAATCTCCACCATCTCACCAAAGCTACTTTCCCGATCACTTGAAGGAAGCGCCTCCCCACTAATTAAGTGGTCACTTATAGTTAAAATTGATAATGCTCTACATTTATATCTTACTGCAAGATTATATAATTCTGCTGTTTCCATCTCTACTGCTAGAATGCCGTGCCTAGTCATAATTTCGTTTAGATCAGCTCTTTCATCGTAGAATGTATCTGAAGAGTAAATGCCGCCAATATGTACGGTGGAGCTAAACTTTGTTGAAACCTCATGAGCTTTTTTTAACAGTTCAAAGTCTGCTGGTGGTGCGAAATTTACCTCTTTAAATATAGTAGATGATGGTGTGGATATACTTGTAGCAGTCATTGCAAGTACAATATCTCTTATTTTAACGCTTTCTTGCATTCCTCCAGCTGAACCAATTCTAATTAAGGTTTTAACGTTAAATGTATTGATAAGTTCATTGACGTAGATTGAGAGAGATGGCATCCCCATTCCAGACCCTTGAAATGTGACCTTATTTTTTTTCCACCATCCCGTATATCCTAGCATTCCTCTAACAGTGTTTACTTCCTTTACATTTTCTAAAAAGCTACTTGCGGCCCATTTTGCTCTAAGTGGGTCTCCAGGCATGAAAACTGTGTCAGCAATCTCACCTTCCACTGCACCTATGTGAACTGTCATTTCATTGGTATCCTTATAAAGTTCTGTTGATTGCGACAATAAATCTTTAGCTTTAAATTATAACCCTAGCTAAGCAGGCTAAGCCATGGTTAAAATTTTTTCTATAGAAAAGTATACACTAGGTTTCGGTTACGATTGAATTGTTAAGGAATACGAGAATATGGTCAGGGGTGGTACCATTTTATTTATGTTTCGCTCATTATTTCATCTTTAGCCTGTATAAAAAAAGTATCCATCTTATTTCTCACTTCCGATTCAGTCGATACTTCCTTTAGATCAGCGGAAAGTTTTCTAAAGACATCTCCATCACCAGCCTCTTGAAAATCAGCTTTGATAACGTCCTTAATGTAATCTTTAGTTTCGTTCTCATTTTTTTCTAAAAGTTCACTTGCCCAAAGAGCGAGCAGTTTATTTCTTCGAGCTTCAACTTTAAATTTAATTTCTGAGTCATAGGCGAATTTATCTTCAAAGGCTTTTTTTCTTTCATCAAAGCTAGACATTGATACTACTCCTTTCATAAAATATTTAGATAAGTTGTATTTCGATTTTTTTTTGCAAATATAAGACAGCGATTAGTTTAAGTTTTGTACCCCCTACATTTATTTGTAAAGTCCGTCCCATTCAAGTGTATCCTTTACTTTTCCTTCTTCATCCAACTCAGGTCTGTTTTTAGAAAAGATATTTTCAGAATTTATTATTCCATAATCCATATAACCTAGCCTGCCTAGAGGTTTAGCTTTGCGAATGTCGAAAAGACCATCCGTGATAAAGTCATCATCAATGTAGATACCGATGACATGACCTATAGCAATATAGCTGCCAGTATTGTCCTTTCGGTTACTATGGGGTAAATCAATTACTTTCCACAACTCGCATTCTAAGACTGCTGGACTATCAGCAACACATGGTGCGTCTACATACTTTGCGTTTCTAACTTTTAAGCCTGAAAGCTTAAACTCATCAATTTTTGTGTCAGCTGTTACTGATGAAATATTCATTTGTTCAAAGAGCTTGTGGGTGGCAAGCGAGGCGGTGAACACGCCGGTTTCCTCTATATTCTTAAGAGAATCTTTAATACCAACAGATGAGAACATCACATAATGTGGCTTATCAGACACTCCATTAAAATAACTGTATGGTGCCAAATTTCGCACACCATTAAGATTTTGAGATCCAATCCAGCCGATTGGTCTAGGCGCTACTATTGCTTTGTAAGGATCATGGGGTAGGCCATGATTATTTTTCCTTGCGTCGTAATGCATAGTTTCCCTTGGTTAAATGTTTATATTGAGTAAAAACATGCTATTCTGCTGGCTTTACTCTATTTTAAGGAGTACTACCTTCAAATGCTGAAGTTATACAGTTTTATTTCACTTTATCAACATTCACTTGAGGATTTTTAATATGACGCAGACCGCACTAATGGCTGGTGCTTATTTACACCACATCTGTTTTGAAAGTCCAAATCCTGAACGACTTAGCACTTTTTATGGAAAAATATTAGAAATGAAGCCTAAGCCATTAGGAGATAGCAGATGGTTATGTTCAGGGGAAAAGAGGCAAATTTTAATTAAAAAAGGAAAAAAAAATAAACTGGCTTTTGCAGCGTTTGCTTGTCGGGATAAAGAGGGCTTAAATATGCTAAAAAAGCGAATAAACCAAGAAGGGATAAAAGTGACTTCGCTAAAATCAAATTTATTTAAGAGTGACAGCATTTCAATAATTGACCAAGATGGGCACAACATATTTTTTGGGTTGGCAAAGTCTCAGTCAAAAGTCTCTAGTAAGATTAATGGACCATTGCAGCACCTGACATTTGCAACACTTGATGTAGAAAAATTTGTTAATTTTTATGTTGGAAAACTAGGATTTTGTATATCTGATAGAGTTATTCATCCTGGCGGAAAATTAGCGACTTGTTTTGTTAGGTCTAACCATCAACACCATACTGTAGCATGTTTTAAATCTGACAGAGTAGGGGTTGATCATCACTCATATGAAGCCGGGGAATGGAACACTATTAGAGATTGGTGTGATCATTTTGCGTCAAATAATATTGAGTTGATGTGGGGTCCAGGAAGACATGGTCCTGGCAATAACCTTTTTGTATTCATTGAAGATCCAGATGGGAATTGGATTGAAATTTCTGCTGAGTTGGAAATTATACAAGATAGATTGATAAAGGATTGGCCTCAAGAAGAAAAAACCCTAAACTTATGGGGTAAAGCTATTTTAAGATCTTAGAAAGGAAAAAATTATGAGACTGTTGAGCTTTGTGAGGAATGGCGAAACTGGATTTGGTATGGAAAAAGATAAAGGAATAGTCAACTTAACTGATGTAGTAGATGGAGTTTGGACTATTAAAAGAGCCTTGGAACTAGATCTTCTAGTATCAATCAATGATTTGGCAAAAGATCGGGATCCAGATTTTTCTTGGAGTGATATTGTTCCGCTTCCTGTAATTCCGGACCCTGGGAAAATTATTTGTATAGGTCTAAACTATGCAAATCACGTGGCTGAAACAAAAAGGTCAGATTCAAAATATCCAACCATTTTCACTCGGTTTGCAGACTCACAAATTGGGCACAATGGAATCATCTACAAACCTGAAGCTTCTAATGCCTTAGATTATGAGGGTGAAATGGCAATCATAATAGGTAAAGGTGGGCGCAAAATAACAAAAAAAGCGGCCATGGGTCATATCGCAGGGTACGCTTGTTACAATGACGCCACTGTAAGAGATTGGCAAAGACATACTTCCCAGTTCACACCAGGAAAAAATTATCCATCTACAGGTGGCTTTGGACCGTTTATGGTCACCACTGATGAGGTTGGAGATTACAAAAAATTAAATATTCAGACCAGATTAAATGGTAATGTCATGCAAGATGCAAAGCTTTCACAACTAATCTTTCCTGTTCCTGATCTGATCAATTATATTTCCTCTTTTTCTCCACTTTCACCTGGTGATGTTATTGTTTCTGGAACTCCTGGAGGGGTAGGTGACAGGCGAGAACCACCCGTATACATGAAGGATGGTGATCTCATTGAGGTGGAGATTACTAAGCTAGGTATCCTTAAAAACAGAGTGTTAGCTGAGTAGCTGTTAGTGTTTATTGTTGCTAAAAATGTCAGAAAAAACTTCTGTTTCGATTGACGTAATAGTTGTCGGTAGTGGACCAACAGGTTTGACCCTTGCAAATTTATTAGCGAAAATGGATGCAAGGGTTTGCCTTATAGAGAAAAATGAAAAAACTGTAAGTGAACCTAGAGCTGTATCCATTGATGATGAGGCACTAAGGGTCTATCAATCAATAGGATTGAAGGACAAATTAAGCAAAAATATCATAGAAGGGTATGGCTCGATATACAAGGATAGTTCGGGAAAAGAATTTTCACGTGTTATGCCAAACACCCGGGAATATGGGTTTGAAAAAAGAAACGCTTTTCAACAACCTACACTAGAAAAAATATTATACGAGAATTTTTTACAATTTTCTAATTCAAAATCTTTTTTTAATTGGAAAATGCTGAATTTTATTCAAACAAATTCAGGTGTTAAAGCCACCATAACTTGTCAAAAAACAGGAAAGCAGAAAATTATCGAAGGAAAATTTTTGGTAGGCTGCGATGGCGCTAGTTCGTTGACTAGAAAAACATTAAAAATCCCTTTGGAAGGTGCTTCATTTAAAGAAACTTGGGTAATTGTTGATTTAATTAAAACAATTAATCGTAATAGACATACAGAAGTATTTTGTAACCCAGATAGGCCATGTATTACATTGCCTGGCCCAGGACAGACAAGAAGATATGAATTCATGATGAAGGCTAATGAAAATGAAGATAATATGTTATTTGAACAAAATGTGAGATCTCTTCTCGCTTCAGTTGGACCCGACGCACATCAAGGTATAAGAAGAATAAGAGCATATACATTTCATGCAAGAGTAGCAAAAACTTGGAGGGAAAAAAGAATTTTTCTTGCTGGGGATGCCGCTCACTTATCTCCACCATTTGCAGGTCAAGGAATGAATAGTGGAGTAAGAGATGCTGCAAATTTGGCATGGAAATTGTCGGTTGGTTTAGATAAAAATGATAGCGAAGAAGTTCTAGATAGTTATGAAAAAGAGAGAAAACCTCATGCTTGGGATATGATAAATCTTGCATTAAGGATGGGTAAGATTATGAACCCAAGGTCCCATTTCAGGGCTTTTATGCTAAAAAATGTTTTTAGGACCCTTAGATTATTTGGCCCTGCTAAAGATTACGTGTCGCAAATGAAGTACAAACCGAAACCTAGTTTTTCTTCTGGTATGATTTGGCCAGATGGTAAAAAAGAAACTATAGTGGGCAAGTTAATACCGCAACCTATTACAGAGGACCCTAAAAAGAGGGATATATTGTTGGACGAATACTTTCTAAACAAAGAATGTTTATTAATTTTTGATGAACAACCTGATAAATTTTTATCAAAAAGAGTAATCGATACTTTTTTGGAAAAGGAGTGCGCGGTAATAGGTTTAACACCAGAATGGAGTAATTCCTATAGATCTCATATTCAAATAGTTAGAGATAAAAGCAAGTTTTTTTCAAGTTCACCATATTGTTCATATATAGGTTCGGCAATGCTTATACGAAAAGACAAGTATGTAGCAGCTGTAACACCTATTGATAAAATTGGTAAATTGTATGATTATTTATGTGAATTAACGAATTAAAAAAGTTAATACATAAAGGTGAGAGAGGTAGTGAATTTAATGCCTATCAATTCGTTAGGATATATTGGGATCCGGTCAAAGGATTTAATAGATTGGGAAGACTTCGCCAAAAACCTTCTAGGTATGCAGAGTGTTGAAACTGGTCATTACGCTCTAGCCTTTAGAATGGATGACTATAAGCAAAGACTTATGGTGGAGACAGAGTCAGGTGATACGCTCGGGTTTTTAGGCTGGGAAGTGGATAGCCTAGAAGACTTAGAAAGATATGGAAAAAAATTAGATAGGCAAAATATTCCTGTATCTTATGGATCTAAAGAGTTGTCAGACAAAAGATATGTTAAGGAGTTAATTTCTTTTCATGATCCAGAAGGAAATAGGATAGAGCTTTTTTGGGGGCCTATGCTGGATACCACCAAGTTTAAGCCAGGTAGACCTATATCTGGCTTTAAAACAGGTCCCTATGGAATGGGACATGCTGTTCTTCATGCAAAAAACGTTGATGTATTAGTAAGATTTTATTGTGATAATCTTGATTTTAGAGTCAGTGATTATGGTTTAAGCCCTTATCCAATGCATTTTTTCCATGTAAATGGACGCCATCATAGTTTTGCTATTTTAGGGACAAAGCTTTCTGGATTTCACCATTTCATGGTTGAATTTAATAATTTGGATGATGTTGGTCAGGGTTATGATTTAGCTTGCTTAGAAGAAGATAGAATAGCATACACTTTGGGACGCCACACTAATGACTATATGACCAGTTTTTATGCTAAAACTCCTTCAGGGTTTTTTATTGAAAGTGGTTGGGGCGGTCGTATAATAAATGTTGATGAATGGCAACCTCATGAAACTAATGTTGGCCCTAGTTTTTGGGGACACGATAGACCTTACTTAGATGAAGTGACTCGGAAAAAATTAAAAGATATGAGATTAAAGGCTGCTTCAGACGGTTTACAAGCCCCACTATTAATAGATTGTCCATGGTTGTATGGAGTTCATGATAAAAATCCTTAAAGCCTGAATTGAGATTATGCAGAGCTCAACTAAAACGAACATTGACCACTACCACGTAGTAATTGTCGGAATGGGTCCTACAGGTCTGGTATTGGCTAACCTTCTAGGGTTGGCAGATCTACGTATTTTGATTTTGGATAAATTTATGGAGCCTTATGATTTGCCAAGAGCGGTCCACCTAGATGATGAGATAATGAGAATTTTTCAGGTTATAGGTGTAGCTAATGAAATGGAAAAGATTTTTAGACCCAACCTTGGAATGAGATTTGTTGATGAAAAAAACAACCTTTTGTTAGATTGGCCAAGGTCGCAAGAAATAGGGAAAAATGGCTGGAAGCCAAGCTATAAGTTTCACCAACCTGATTTAGAAAGGATTTTATACAATAGGATTAGAAAACTGCCTGGAGTTGACATAAAAAAAGGATGTGAGGCGATTGAAGCAGTGAGTAATGCTAATTCAGTTAGCTTAAGGGTCTCGGATACAAAAAGAGATACAATTTACAACATTGAATCAGATTTTGTGGTTGGGTGTGATGGAGCGAGGTCATTTGTGAGAAACCATATGGGCATAGAGCTAGAAGATTTCGGATTTGTCGAGGACTGGTTAGTAGTAGATATAGTACTAAAAAAAGAGCGTCCAGACCTTGGACTTTTTTCTATACAGTTTTGTGGGGGTGAACAGCCAGCGACTTATTCCCCAGGAACCGGGCATAGATTAAGATGGGAGTTTGCACTCAAAGAGGGAACCTGCAAGGAAGAAGCATTGAATCCAGAATACGTTTGGGGCTTGTTAAGTAGGTGGGTAAATTCAGATGAAGCAGATATAGAAAGGAAAGCTATTTATACCTTTAGGTCGACCCTTGCAAATGATTGGGTGAAAGGAAGATTTGTTTTAGCAGGAGATTCAGCACATCTTACACCACCATTTATGGGACAGGGAATGTGTATAGGATTGCGAGATACATCAAACCTAGCATGGAAATTGATCTCTATTTTAAAGAGCCACACAACTTTATCATTTTTAAATTCCTATCAAATTGAAAGGAGGCCTCATGCTAAAGAATATATCTTAACTGCAATCAAACTTGGCAAGATGTTAGGAGAATTGCGCTCAGAAGCTTCTGGGGAAAAGAGGAAACCCATACATATGAAAAGTCTAACCCCAAAAATTGGCAAAGCTTTTAAAATAAAAGAGGCTGACTTTGCTAGAAATCTTAGTATGCAGCCCATGCTATCTAATGGCGAATACATAGATGAGCTTATAGGGTATAATTTTTGTCTATATATAGATGAGGAACTGGCAAAAGATTATAAAATGGATGCCATAGATATTCCCATATTTAGATCTAATTATGATACTTCGGTAAAGGAGTATTTAAAGAGTTTATCAACTAAGGCAATACTTGTTCGGCCAGACAAGTATGTGCTTGGAAGTGCAAATACTTTGGAAGAACTTAACAATTTGTTAAGCTTTAAATTTATTAGAAATCTGACTGATAATATGTATGGTAAAGAGAAACTAAATCAGTGGGGTCTCAAATGAAAAATATTTTAATCACTGGCTGTAATAGGGGTATCGGACTTGAATTTGTGAAGCAATTATCACTTACGGGTGTTAATTTAATTGCTACATACCGAGATAGAAATTCAAGTCAAGAATTGTTTGCGATAGCTGATGAATGTTCTAACATCGAATTGTTACAATTAGATGTGTCCTCTGAAAATTCAATGGTTTTATTCCAGAGTAGTTTAATGGAAAGACCGATTGATGTATTCATTAATAATGCAGGTATCATGGGAAGTGGAAGCAAGAATTTTGGAAGCATTGCAGTTCAAAACTGGATTGAAGTGCTAAATGTAAATACGGTTGCGCCGTTAATCCTGACCCAAAAACTTTATAAAAATCTTTTAAATGGAAATGATAAAAAATTGATTTATGTGAGTTCAAAAATGGGTTCAATTGAAGATAATAATGGTGGCAGCTCATACGTTTATCGAAGTTCTAAAACAGCATTAAATCAAGTTGTTAAAACTTTATCTGTAGACTTAAGTCCTAAAGGTTTTACTATAATCGCTGTTCACCCAGGGTGGGTTCAGACAGATATGGGGGGTCCAAATGCGCTTATTGATACAAAAACAAGTGTCTCTGGTTTAATTGGAGTGATCCAAAACTTAAAGGGATCTGACAACGGAAAGTTTTTTAACTATGATGGTCAATTAATTTCCTGGTGATCAGCTCTTAATTTGAGGCAGCTGACATCCATCGTTCTCGAGCTACTTTTGCTTGTTCCCATAATTCTAAATTAAGGTAAACTTGTTCTAAAAGTTTATTTAATGGCACTCCATTAGGGTCAAAAGATCTTCTACTTTCAAGAACTTGCTGAGCCGCAGATGTGTTTCCAGATTTTATAAGAGAATCCAAATAAATTTGGTTAAAAAAATCTCTTTGGGCATGACTGCCACCGGTTTCGAAAATTCGAGGTAAAGCCCTTCCCAATAAAGACACACATTTATTGTGGTTATTATCAACATGGCTAATGATTCCCTCGCAAGCAGGCAAAACAACTTCTGACCAAGTGGAAGAGTTATGGCTGGCTTGATCCCTTGCTTTTTCTTTTATTTGACGATGGAGGCTTTCTGCATTTTTGTGGTTTGCCTTTGCAAGCGCAAAAAGATACTGCATAGTATTGAATGGATTAGTAGTGTCTTTAGATCTTTTTGAAATATATTTTGCTATATCCTGCCATCTTTTTCCAACATTCACACCAGCAAACTCAATTCTTGCTAATAGTGAAGTTGCCCCAATCTGATCTTGACTGTATTCCTTATCAATCCCCCATACATGGGTATCATAAACTTTCAAGGCATTGGCGTTCTTACCTTTGCTTAAATAGAATAAAGCTAGATGCCACCAATTATGAGTATGAATGAACGAGTTTAAGTCTTTCCAAGAACTTGAAACACTTTCCAAAAAATTTATCCCTTCATCAATTCGGCCTTCCGTTAGCATTATATGTGCTAGCGCGTGATGGGCCCACGGTTCATTCCATTTAATTCTTAAAGCTTTTCTTGCACTTTTCTCAGCCTCTCGTATTAGATGGCATTGCTCATACCCAAAGGCAATCATCCCATGTAGATAAGGGTTCGATTCTCCATCTGGCAATCCTTTTAAGGCAATTCTTAGCATTCCTGCAGAGTTACCACAGTTAAAATAATGGGTCTGGGCAAGCTTTAAAATTACAAGATCTTTGGGATATTTATTGAGTAGATTTTCCGATTTCTTTAGCAAGCTTGGAATATCGTCATTTGCCCAATCGTTCACAATATTAGTGGTTTCAACTTCTCTTTGATTTGCTGAGTTTCGTAATTTTAAAGCTCTGTCAAGAAATGGTTTAGCCTTATCAGGTGCCTCAGGTGATTCCAAAAACATCCATAACATACTTGCGTAAGCATTAGCTATGCAATTATGTGGATTTTCCTTCGCTACATCAACAATGTTACTTGCCTTTTTTTCATAGGCAAGGAAACCATTGATGAAATCATTTACTCCTGCAATAACTTGTGGAGAACAATTTGTTATGCTGTTTCCAAGACAATCCAGATTTCTCATACTTTAATTATAGTTTTCCCAAGTGGGTAGTAAATCATTTTTATGTGCTTTTGCACTATATACTGATCGTGCGATTGCTCTTGCTAGACAGTTTGAGGCCGCCACACCTATTTCGAGAGTATCCATAATTGGATTTTTAAGTTTTTTCTCATTGGTTGATACACAAAAGACCAGGTCTCCATCAGCTTGAGTATGAGAAGGATAAATAGCTCGAGCAATTCCATCATGAGATACAATTGCAACCCTTTTGCATTCAGCCTTGCTTATATCTGCATCAGTTGCCACTATAGCAATAGTGGTATTATCCAAAGTACTAGAATTTTCCATTGTAAAGTTAGGTAGTTTAGTTTTTCGACTACTTAAGTAATCAGATATAGTTTCTTCGTATTGTGTGTTCACACCTAAATTGCCAAACTCTCCATTTATTTCAAAAGGTGCGGCCCAAAAATGCTTATCTCCTTTAGTAACTACACTTCCCAAAGGGTTAGAAATAACCAGGGCTCCTACTGTAAATCCGCTTGTCAATACCACAGAAGCTGAGCCTAAACCGCCCTTAAGTGATCCAGTTAGTGCACCGGTTCCTCCACCAACATTCCCAATTTCAAAGTCTTCGGATAAGGCTTCATAAGCTCGTCTACCAAGAGATCTATAGGGGTTTTCTTCCCAATTATCCTGTTGACCAGCGTACAAATCAAATATTATTGCTCCTGGTACGATAGGAATTACAGATCCACTACGGGTCTGATATCCTTTCCCCTCTTTTTTAAGTAAATCCATCACTCCGGAACATGCATCTAGGCCAAATGCAGATCCTCCTGATAAAACCAGTGCATCAATTTTCTTTACTAATTTGTCTGGCTCAAGTAGGTCAGTGTCTTTTGTACCTGGTGAACCACCCATCACTTGATATGAAGCAGTCATATTTTTATCACTTGAAAGAACTGTCGTACCTGATCTTAGGGCATAATCACTTGCGTTTCCAACCCTTATACCTGGAACATCGGTAATTAAATTTTTGGAACCTGGTTTCATTTTTATCCTTTATCAATTTTTCTTTTAACCATGAAATGCAGCTACAGTTTTCAATTTGGAAAAACCATATAATGCTTCAAAACCCTTCTCTCTACCATGACCTGATTTCTTAACACCACCAAATGGGAGCTCAACTCCACCGCCAGCACCGTAGTTGTTTATAAACACTTGTCCCGTATTAATTTTCTTAGCTAGTCGCATTTGTCGTGAGCCATCGGTTGTCCATATTGAAGAAACAAGGCCAAAATCAGTACCATTTGCTATCTCGATAGCATCTTCTTCGTCTTTGAAAGGTATTAACGTCTGAACAGGACCAAAAATTTCTTCCTGTGCGAGTTTATGGTTTACTGGTACTTTTCCAAATAAAGTTGGACGAACAAAATAACCATCTTGAATGGCATTTTGTGATAATTGTCCTTCTGCTAACTTTTCTAAATCATCTCCACTTCTGATAAACGAATTCACAAGATCCTTTTGCCGTTTTGAGATTAATGGTCCAACATCAAGATCGTTAAGCGCAGCACCAACTTGTAAAGATTCATAGCGTTGACGCATTAAATTGCTTACTTCCTTGTAAACCTTACTATGAATTAAAATTCTGGATGATGCTGAACATGTTTGCCCGGCATTTTGAATACCGGCATTTATTAGAAAAGGTAGAGCTCTATCGAGATCTGCATCATCAAAAACCAGCTGAGGAGATTTCCCACCGAGTTCGAGCGTAACGGGAATCACATTTTTAGCAGCAGCTGATTGAACGAGGGAGCCAACATGTACTGAACCTGTGAAAGACAGGTGGTCGACTCCGTTGTGAGAAGAAAGAGCTGCACCTGCCTCTTCTCCAAATCCTGGAACAACGTTTAGAGCTCCTGCAGGGAGTCCACAACTTTGGGCTATTTCAGCAAAAGCGAGGGCAGTGAGACATGCCTCTTCTGCTGGTTTAAGAACTACAGCATTACCCATGGCTAAAGCGGCTCCTACTGATCTACCAATAATCTGCATGGGATAATTCCATGGCACTATATGGCCAGTTACGCCATGTGCCTCCCTCATAGTGTAAACGGTATATCCTTCCAAATACGGAATTGTTTCCCCATGAATCTTATCTGCAGCACCTCCATAAAATTCCATATATCGGCTTAAAGCGAGAGCATCTGCCTTTGCTTGCTTCAAAGGTTTTCCCACATCGATAGCCTCTAGCTTTGCTAAGTAATCGGCTTTTTCCATTACTTGAGCACTTATTTTCATAAGTATTCGTCCGCGAGCAACAGCGGTTTGATTTCCCCAGACCCCCTCAAAAGCTTTCCTAGCTTCCTGAACTGAGTCATCAATGTCCTGTTCATCACCTCTTGATATACTGCATAGAATTTGTCCATTTGATGGGTTCGTTAGGGATATGGTTTTATTTTTTCTGGGGCTCACCCACTCCCCTCCAATAAAGCATTTTGAAGGATCAAATGTTAGTTCTGAAATATTCATTTTTTTTGCTCCTTATTTCAAGAAAATGAAGGCATGGATGGGGCAGCTTCAATTAGCTTTACTGTATATTCATGTGCAGGATTTGTAAGTATTTTTTCGGTATTTCCATACTCAATTATTTTACCATTCTCCATTACCATTACTTTATCTGTTATAGTCCTTACAACGGACAAATCATGAGATATGAAAATATAAGTAAGGTCAAGTGATCTACAAAGTTCAGCAATAAGATCTAATATCTGAGCTCTGACCGATACATCTAAAGCTGATACCGCTTCGTCAAATATGATTATATCAGGTTTCACAATTAATGCACGTGCTATTGCTATTCTCTGCCTCTGCCCACCAGAAAATTCATGAATATACTTTTCTTTATCATCTCGGTTTAATCCTACTGATATGAGAGTGGTTTCCAATAAATTGTTTAACTCATCATTGGTAATATTCTTTTTTTCAAGATAAAGGGGTTCAGAAATCAGTCGTGAAACTTTGTGACGGGGATTGAAGGATCCAAACGGATCCTGAAAAACAACTTGCATTCGCTTTTTTGAGGCAAAACTATCTACGTCATTCTTTAAAACCAACTGACCAGAAATCTTTATTTTCCCTTCCTGAATTTCTTCTAGTCCGAGCAGAGCCCTAGTCAGAGTAGATTTTCCACAGCCTGACTCACCTACTAGACCCAGTCTTTCTCCTTTATGTAAGGTAAAGCTCACCTTATCAACAGCTCGAAAAATTTTGGGCCTTTCAAAAATTTTTGTCTTTGGTAAAATGTAATCTCTTGATAAATTGGACACCTCTAGCAATGGTTCCTTATTAATCGCTTTCGGTAAATCTACTTTATGATTGGAAGCATTAAACAGCATTTTTGTATAAGGATGTTTCATGGTTCTAAAAATTGTAGATGTTGATCCTCTTTCCACTATTTTTCCTTGATTCATTACAGATATTTTATCTGCCATATTATGTACCACAGCAAGATCGTGTGTGATCATTATCATCCCCATATCAAGGTCTGTTACTAATCCTTTTAAAAGAGTTAGAATTTGGGACTGTGTTGTAACATCCAATGCTGTTGTTGGTTCATCAGCAATCAATAACTTTGGATTGGAAATTATTGCCATAGCAATAACCACTCTTTGCCTTTGTCCTCCAGAAAGTTGGTGGGGGTAAAGATATAAAGGGAATTTTTCAGGAGGCATTTCTACCCTACGCATAGTGGATTTCACTATTTCTATGGTATCACTGTGTGAGGCAGCTTTATGAAGTTTAACAGTTTCCGCTATTTGATTCCCTATTGTTTTTAACGGGTTTAGAGCTGTCATGGGCTCTTGAAATATCATACTGATTTCGTTTCCCCGGATTCTGCATAATTCACTTTCTGTTAAAGAGATAAGGTTTGTATCTTCTAAAAATATACTTCCATTCTGTACCGAACCAATCGGTAATAACTGCATAACCGACAAGGCTGTCATAGACTTCCCTGATCCAGATTCACCTGTAATAGCTACAATTTCACCTTTTCTAACTTCTAATGATATGTCCTTGAGTATGCTTTTACCGTTTATATTAAGATTTATTGAGTTTAATTTTAATAAAGTCATGATCTGGAGTTCCTTAACTTTGGATCAAGGATGTCGCGCAGGCCATCTCCCATTAGATTAAGTCCAAGAACAGTTAGAATTATTGCTGTTCCAGGTATTATAGCCAGGTGAGGAGCAAAGCTTACCATTGTCTGTGCATCAGCAAGCATTCTGCCCCAGCTTGGCATTGGTGGTTGAGCTCCAAGGCCGACATAACTTAAACCTGCTTCAGCCAAAATGCCTAGGGAGAATTGGATAGTACCCTGGACTATCAATAGGTTCATAACATTCGGAAGAATATGCTCATATGAGATTCTTGTGGTGGATTTTCCAGCTACTTTAGCTGCTAGGATGAATTCTTTCTCCCAAATAGTAAGGGCTGCCCCTCTTGTTATTCTAGCAAAAACAGGAATATTGAATATTCCTATAGCTACTATTGCATTTAAAGCACTCGCTCCAAAGACTGCGGTAATGAGAATTGCAATAACTAGAGATGGAAATGCGAAGACTAAATCATTTCCCCGCATAATTAACTCGTCTAACCATCCTCCTTTTTTGGAAGCTGATAATAGCCCTAAAGGCGTTCCAATAATTATTCCTATTCCTACCGCTACTATTGCAACTGCTATAGACGTTCGCGCACCCACCATTATCATAGAAAAGATATCTCTCCCGAAATGGTCTGTACCAAGCCAGTAAATTTGATCAGGGGTTTTGAGTTTATTTGCGATGTCTATTTGTGTGACGTCAAAGGGTGTCCAAACATATGATAGAAGAGCGGCCAATACAAAAAATAAAGAAAGCAGAAAGCCAAATATTAAATTGCGATATATCCAAAAACCTCTAATGGAAATATTGGGCATCAAACACGGCTCCTTAACCTTGGGTCAACGGCAGCATAAGATAAGTCAACTATAAAGTTCACCATAATGACAGAGAATACCAGTATCATAACAACGCTTTCAACGACAATTAAATCCCTTTGTGATATCGCTTGAAAAACTAGTCGGCCTAAACCAGGCAAGAAAAAAACTTGTTCAATTATAATTGAGCCAGCCATTAAAAATGCAAACTGAAGTCCAATTATAGTCAGAACGGGTATTAAAGCATTTCTAAGAGCATGCCTCCAAAGGCTTTGCCTTTTATTCAAGCCTTTCGCTCTAGCAGTACGGATGTAGTCTTCGTTCAGTACATCTAATAGTGAAGATCTCATTACTCTAGAAAGAATTGCCGCTTGGGGCAAAGCAAGAGAAAAAGCTGGTAAAGTGAGGGACTTTATAGACAGAAAAAAACCAGTATCCCAACCTGGAAACCCACCGGCAGAAAACCACCTTAAATTTATAGAAAATATTAATACCATTATCATTGCAAACCAAAAGTTAGGCACTGCAATTCCTAATTGTGTAGCACCCATTATTGCAACGTCTCCAGTTTTGCCTCTATTAGTGGCAGCGACAATACCAACAGGAAATGCAAGAAGAGTTGAAATGAGAAGAGCATAAATAGCTAAAGGAACCGATACCCACATTCTATCTGCAATCATTTGATTGACTGGGGTGCGATAGGTGTAAGATGTTCCAAAGTCTCCAGTTAACATTCCAGTTACCCAGGAAACATATCTTTCATGCTTAGGGATATTTAATCCCAACTCTTCTTTCAAGGCTGCAAGTGTCTCAGGCTGAGCATTGATTCCCAGCATAAATGAAGCTGGGTCACCGGGAGCAATTTCAATTACAAAAAATATAACAAAACTAGCTATAACCAAGCTTATGATTAATGATATTAAACGTTTAAAACTATAACGAAGCATTATTATAAACCTCCAGCCTCTAGAAAAAGGCTGGAGGCAAATGACTTAATCTAATGCCAGTGAACGTTGGTAAGATCAATGGCCTGAGTAGGTGAATTTGGCCACAACCCTACAATATCAGCTTTTGCAACTCCCAATTTTGCGAGTTGGAACAAATAGCCGTTTACATAATCTTCAGAGATAATCTTTTGAGCCTCCTGCAACAGTTTTGTTCGACCTTCAGGGTCTGTGGTATTGTTTAATTCTTCCATAAGAGTTTGAAAAACTTTGTTGTCATACTGGAAATA
>CACKLF010000003.1 GCA_902600895.1 uncultured Alphaproteobacteria bacterium
TAGATGGAATAGAGGACGCAATAATATCAATTGTGTTTAATCAAGACCAAAAACATACTACAGTGAAAGTAATTGATAATGGTAAAGGGATAGACGAACCAGATAAGATTTTTGAACCCTTTTTTACAACTAAAGCTCAAGGAAAGGGTGTTGGTCTCGGCTTGTCTATTTCAGCAGATCTAGCCCAAAAATTTGGTGGTGGTTTGAGGGCAGCTAATTTGACGCCATTTGGATCAGAATTTACATTAACTCTTAAAAATGGGTAATACCTTGTGGATACGAATAGTTGTGACCTGATAATAATTGATGATGAAAAAGATGTCAGAGACAGTCTTAAACAGATGTTTTCAATAGACGGATTTGAAGTTTTTGAAACTCACAGTGCAATAGATGCATTAAGTTTATTATCTGGTGACTTTGGTGGAGTAGTGATCTGTGACATTAGAATGCCAGAGATGGACGGCCTCGTTTTTCTGACTAAAGTTCGAAAACTTGATAAGCTTCTGCCAGTTGTGCTGATAACCGGACATGGAGATGTGAAATTAGCTGTGAAATCCTTAAAGTTGGGTGCTACAGACTTTTTGGAAAAGCCATTCAATCCTGAAGAATTACTGAAAAAGGTTAAACTTCTATGTTACCAGCGAAAGGAAGTTTTAAAGTCATTACATCAAAAAGCACATGTTTCATTGAAGGAAATGACAGATGAATTTGAGAAAGAAAGAATTATATATCATCTAAAGAAACACGATGGAAGAATTCTTGCTGTAATGAAAGATTTAAAGCTGCCACGAAGGACACTAAACGAAAAGATGGCAAAATATGGAATAAATCGAAAATTTTACGTAAAAGAATGAAAGCTATGCCAACATTTGATTATGTTTCTTTTTCATCAGTTCTTTGGCAGTTTCAACAGCTACTGCTGCATCTCTGCAGTATGCATCAGCGCCTATTGCCTTGCTGAATTCTTCGTTAAGAGGAGCTCCACCCACCAAAATAACATAGTCTTCCCGTATACCCTGCTGAACCAAAGTGTCTATAACAACCTTCATGTAAGGCATAGTCGTTGTAAGAAGTGCCGACATGCCCAATATATCAGCCTTCTCATTTGTAATGGCATTAACATAGTTTTCTACTGGATTATTAATGCCTAGGTCAATTACTTCAAAACCAGCTCCCTCCATCATCATACAGACTAAGTTTTTTCCAATGTCATGAATATCACCTTTAACAGTGCCAATAACCATCTTTCCAAGCCTAGGAGCGCCTGTTTCCGCAAGTAAAGGTTTGAGTATTGCCATCCCAGCTTTCATCGCATTAGCTGCCAATAGAACTTCAGGTACGAAAAGAATTCCATCTCTAAAATCTATCCCTACAATTCTCATTCCTTCGACTAAAGCTTTGGTCAAAACGTCATATGGGGTCCAATCTCTCTGTAAAAGAATATTTACACCCTCCTCAATTTCTTCCTTCAATCCGTCATAAAGATCATCATGCATCTGAAGCACCAAATCTTCATCGTTTAGATCTTCCAGAATTATATCATCTTCATCTTCACTCATAACGCACCTCCAACCTACTGTTATTTATTATAAATATTTCATATAAATAAAATACAATAAACGACATCAGGAGGTATATTTTCGACTAATTTGGTTCCAAGGGAATATTTCAGCGTAAAGTAGACTTTACACTACTGATACTCATGGATTTTTTGTATGATAGAGCGTAGTCCGTTGGAGCGCTGTGAAGAAAGATGTGAAAGTAAATCTAACTCGTTAAATTTTTCAAAAGGATTTATTTTTGAAATATCAGATATTGGCAATCCGTCATAAATTGATCCAATAACTGCTATTAAGCCTTTAACAATCAATGCATCTGAGTCTCCGTTGAAAATAAGCTTGCAGGAACCATCTTTTTCCTCAGACGCTAATTTTAACCATACTTGAGAAGCACAGCCATGCACCTTATTTAAATCTGATTTATAAGATAGGTCGAATTCTGGTATTTCTCTACCAAGATCAATAATGTAAGAATACCTGTCTTCCCAGTCTTCAATAATTTCAAAATCTGCTTTTATAGAGTTAAAATCTTTAAATTTCATTTTCCTGGAGTGCTTTTAATAATTTTCAAATTTCCATTTTGTATAGATAGTGCAATCTTACCATTTTTCAACTTAAGAGCACTCGATCCGAATATTTCTTTTCTCCAACCATTAACTGCTTTTGATACCGGTCTGTTATTTGATGCGATGTCTTTAAGGTCATCAACGGATGCAATTATTTTTGAAGCCACTCCTGACTGTTCTGAAGAAAAAGTGAGCAATACCTTTAATAATTCAACAAGGTTATGATCATACTTATCATCTTTTTGATAGAAATCTCTACTAATATTTGGAGCTTTCGTTGGATCTGCGTTGATTACAATTGCTTGAATATTTTTACCGATCCAATTTTTTTGAGATTCTTTGGGTAAAAATCGTAACTTTGATAATTCTGATGAATTAACTGGTTTTTTTGCAGCTATTTCTAAAATTGCATCATCAGAAAAAATTTTTCTTCGATTAATATTTTTATTTTGGGCCTCTTTCTCTCTGAACTCAGCTAAATCCCTCAATATCGACAAATATTTACTATTTCCCCCTCTAATTTTAATACGTCGCCAGGCCTCGCTTGGGTCAGGAAAATAACTTTTTGTATCGCAAAGCCTTTCCATTTCTTCTTTGACCCACAACTCCCGCTCATTTTCATCTAATTTAGCTTTGAGGTATAAATATACATCTCTTAAAAATGTCACATCACCAATTGCATATCTGCATTGTTCAGACGTCAGAGGTCTATATGCCCAATTGGAGAACCGACTAGATTTATCTAATGACACCCCAACACATTCTTTTACTAACTTTTCATAACTAATTTGATCACCAAAACCACATACCATGGCTGCTATTTGGGTATCAAATATTGGATTTGGAATATATCCACTTATGGAAAAGAAAATCTCCAAGTCTTGTCGTGCAGCATGAAATACTTTTAAAACTGTAGAGTCTTTCATTAGATCAAAAAAAGATGTCAAATCTAAACTCTTATTTAATGGGTCAATCAATGCAGAGTCTTGCTCTCCATTTTCACCTTTAAAAGCAATTTGGATTAGGCATAAATCAGCATAATAGGTTTTCTCTCTGATAAACTCTGTATCTATTGTTACAAAAGGCTTCTTTGACGCTGAAATGATAAATGTATCAATTTCTCTAGTTGAGGAGAGTATATTCATCAAATTTCTGACATATACATGAAGATTTCGTTAATTACGTTTTCCATGATGGATCAATTTTATCTAGCAGTCTTATAAATGCTGGCCACTCTGGGTGTCTAACCGCAGCACCCCCTTGAGCAGTTCCACCCTCAAACTGTTCCCTAGTATGGATCATTACCTTTCTAGGAATTTTACTAATCTTTTGTCCTGAGGCTAGTGCCCGAAGTTGAATATCACTATTTCGGATAAATACTTGATGCCTTACAAAGGCCCAAATTGCATTTGGACCTGCCGTAAGAAGGCCATGGTTTTTAAGTAATAAGGTATGGTTTTTTCTACCAAGAGATTTTATTAATCGCTTCTTTTCTGACGAATCTAGAACTATTCCTTCAAAATCATGATAGCCTACACGCTCAAAAATTTGGCATCCCTCCTGGACCATTGGAAGAGCTTTGAGGTTAAGCGCTGACATTGTTTGACTAATAGGTTCATGAGTGTGCATTACGCAATGCAAGTCATTAGGCCTAGCCTGATGAACTGCCGAATGTATGTTATATCCCGCCTTATTTATGGGCCAGTCTTCATTATCTAACTTATTTCCTTCTAAATCTAACTTGACCAAATTAGAGGCCTTAATTTCGTCATATCGCAAGCCAAACGGATTTATTAGAAAAGTATTAGTATTTGGTATCCTTAAAGTAATATGATTATATACTACACTGGTCCAGCCGTAATAGTTTGTTAATCTATATACTGCTGCAAGATCTACTCTAGAGCGCCATTCATCTTCTGAGTATTTTTTTGGTCTTTTGGGATATTTGATTGATAAACTTTCGATACTCATTCGATTTTCCTTTGGCGCTATCTGAAATTATTCTCTAATTCCGAAATTATAGCATACATTACTTTATTATATGGAGTCTGTACATTAGCTTTTTCCCCATTTTCTATTATCTGTCCAGTAATTGAATTTATTTCTGTTTTTCTACGATTTAAAACATCAACTAACATTGATGGTTTATGCTTTCCGTGCTCGGTAATTGACACAGTAAACATCTGAATAATATCCTCCTCATTAAGATTAACGCCCACCTGACTCCCAACAAAACACCCTTCTGAGATAATATTTTTTGCTAAACTTATAAGAGATTGTGATTTTCCAATCTCTTCGGGGCATCCGCGTATCAGCGCACAGATAACGTTCACAGCGGAATTAAAAATTGCTTTTCTCCAAATATCTACTGAAATATTTTTATTTAATAGGCTTTTAATTCCACACTTATTTAATAAAAACAATATCTTATTTGCAATATTTAAATCATTTTCTAGAAGTGGGTAAAGTATTGTCTCATGTGATCCAGAGGAAACCACAGTGCCTGGCGCCTCCAAATCTGCAGGTAAAGTTGTACAACCGTAAACAACTTTTTTTGAAAAACGATTAAGTATTTTGTCATTACCAATTCCATTTTGTAAAGTTACCAAAACAGTGTTGCTATGTATCAAGTGTTTTATAGACTCCAAAGCACTGACAGTGTCCTTAGATTTTGTGAAAATAAAGATAGCATCATATGAGGCATTCCAATCTTTCACAGCTTCGTTGCTAATGCAGTCTATTTCTATTATTTCATTTTTACCATTCGTTTTAAGAGTCAAGCCATTTGAACGAACGACCTTTAAGTGTTCCTTGTTCTTTATAACAAGTGTTACTCTGTTTCCAATAAGTTGCAAGCGGCCACCAAAGTAAGAACCTAGCGCACCAGCCCCTATAATCAAAAACTCCATTTTATTGCCTCAATTTTAATTAAACTGAGAAAGTATTAAGAACTTCGGGCTCTATAATATTTACTTCTGGCAAACTATTTTTCAGTTTTGTAGCAGTTTGCTCCAAAAGTGGGAAAGTTCTGTAATGACAAGGAATCAGTGTTTTGAAATTGAAAAACCTTTTTGCAGCGTATGCAGCTCTTTTCATATCCATTGTAAAATGCCCTCCGCAACATAAAATACCAACTTCTGGATTGTGTAAATCATTAAAAATTTCCATATCAGCCATCACATCTGTGTCTCCAGAAAAGTAAATTGTCTTTTCTTGTGTTGAGATCATATAACCCACTTCAGATCCTCCGTAATGTGGTTTTCCGTCAATTTGGAATGAAGATGAATGAGAGGCCGAAACCATCGTAATGCTAATCTCTCCAAGAGAAACAGTACCGCCTTTATTGAAACCTGTAGTTTTTACACCGTGGGAGCCTTCATAGAATTGCATTAAATCATAAATACCAACTATTGGAATATCCTTTTGTTTAGCAATTTCGATAGCGTCTGCTGAATGATCAGAATGTGCATGACTCAATAGAATGAACTCACATCCTTCTAAAACATTATCGCGCTCATCAATTGGAAACATTGGATTTCCAGTTAACCAAGGATCAATCAGAAAAACACTATTTTTGTATTGGAGTTTGAAGCCACTGTGACCTAACCAAGTTATTTTGAATGAATTGTTTGCCATGAATATTCCTTTGAATTTTTATTATTCAATTTTATTTCAGCGAAAGATATTGTCGAGAAGATATTATTACTATAAGATATTGTTTGGCAAATGACAAAAAATCAT
Source organism: uncultured Alphaproteobacteria bacterium (assembly GCA_902600895.1). Classification (GTDB taxonomy): domain Bacteria; phylum Pseudomonadota; class Alphaproteobacteria; order Rhodobacterales; family Rhodobacteraceae; genus CACKLF01. The sequence continues at coordinate 5,867 of CACKLF010000003.1, forward strand.
GCGATAATAACTATATTATCTGGAAGCGTTTTCATGAGTTTTGTTGGCGTGTTATTAAGGCTTTTGGAGGCAGCTAATGGTTTTCAAGTCTTATTTTATCGTTCATTCGGATTAGCATTGATAGTTTTTCTTTTCATATGCTTTTGGCGAAAAATCACACCTCAAAAAGCAATTCTAAGCCTTGACCGAAGTGATTGTTTAATTGGTTTAAACCTAGCCATAGCATTTTCTATGTATGTATTTGCTATGTTTAACAGCTCGGTGTCTTCAACTTTATTTATTTTAAGTATAACTCCATTTCTTGCAGCAGTTTTAGGATGGTTATTTCTCAATGAAAGATTAATGATTCGAACGTATTTTTCAATTTTTCTTGCCACGCTAGGTGTAGTAATCATGGTGTATGATGGATTGGCTTTTCAGAGAACTATCGGAAATATATATGCATTTGTTTCTGGTGTATCGTTCGCCCTAGCAATACTTTTTGCACGACTTAGTAAAAAAAAAGATGTCCTTGGCGGAACTTTCTTAGGAGGAATTTTTTGTATATTTTTTGGCTTAATGGCATGTTCGTTTTCCGCATCAAGTCTTTCAATATTGTTTTACGATTTTCTAATTCTGATATTTATGGGTAGTTTTACCATTGGTATTGGAATAATGTTGGTCACTTTAGGTACACCATACGTCCCTACATCAGAGGTTTGCTTACTTGTTTTACTAGAAAGCGTATTAGGTAGTATCTGGCCTTGGATTTTTATTGGTGAGAAGATGTCCCCACTAGAAGTTTTAGGTGCTTCAATAATAATATTTGCGATAATACTGTTTTCAGTTGTATCTCGGATCAGCCAAACCTCCTAAATACCCGCAGGGTTGTCCACGGATTTACCTAATCTCTCAAGGTCGGAATATCTATCCCCAATTCTATGATGAGGTCTTCCACTAGTTGCGGCGCCTAAGGCAACTACAATCTCATCGACATCAGGTGCATCATAAATTGAAAACTGCACTGTTATATAGTGAGACCTTCGTCCTGTATCATGCTTATCCATGAGTGGAATATTGATCTGAGTATTGGCAGGACCGCGACTGTTTGTAAAACCAAGGTAACTTTTTGCCCCAACTGCCTCTCTGTAAAAGTTTCCAAATTTCAAAGTATGTATAATTGCTGATGCATGCTCTATTTCACAACTAGTACCTGCCACAGCTGCCTTTCCATATGCCTCAATTTTTTCTCCTGAGCCTATAAGCGAAATTAATCTATCTGTTAATGCCTTGCCCATTATTGGTGCTATGCGATCAATTTCGGGAGTTAAGTCCTGTATGAAGCCTTTACCTTTCCATGGATTTGATAACACAGCGGCTACCCCAACAATTCTTAGTGGAATTTTGGCCTTTTTATTGCCCTCCTTAAAGATAGTTTCATCAAATGTTACTATTTTTCTTAACTCATCTATCATCTCTCTGTTACTCCCTAAAATTTCTTACCTGCCCTTTGTCTTGTTTTCCTTCATATAATCCAAAGGAATTAGCTTTAGACTCTTCTACATAACGATTAACCATAATTTGTTCAGCTTCGTCAAAAAACGATAAATTGAATAGCTTATCAAGAGGAAAAAAAGACAAAGTATCTACTCTTGATTTCTTACTAAGTAAATTTCCAACTCCTCTGTAAAAAATAGCATATTGCTCGTGTACTTCATCATAGTAAACTGAGTATAAACTCTCAATTGCACACTCAATGCCGATTTCTCTTAGATAGCTAATTAATCCATCAGAGCCATTTTTGGGATTATTAGCCCTAGGTAAGCGATAAGAATTATTCTCTTTTATCAAGAGCATTTGGTCTTTATTGTCAATCATCAAAATGCCTAAGGATGTCGAACCTTTTTGAGAAATAATATTTGCCAATGACTTTTCGTGAACTAATGAGATATAATCACCCCTAAAGTAACATAAAGGACTACCGCTTACTGAAGAAAATTCCTTGATTTCTCCCAACAGAATTATATGGTCTCCCGCATCAAAAGAATTTCGTGTCTCACATGAAAAATAAGCCAAAGACTCATTAATAATAGGCATATTTTGCCCACATTTTTTCCAATGACACACATCAAATTTATCCTCTCTTTGCGTAGCAAAAATGCTAGCTATATTTTTTTGGTTTTCAGATAGAATATTCACACAAAAAAACTTTGAATTCATAAACGTAACAGAACTTTTTGCTGCCTTGCTAACACAAATCAATAGAAGTGGAGGATCAAGCGATACTGACGAAAATGAATTTGCTGTGAAACCTCTGGGAACACCGTCCTCCTGTAAGGTAGTTACAATGGTTACTCCAGTAGCAAATGTTCCAAATGCATTTCTGAGTTTTTTTATGTCAAGTTCTTGGTCTACTTTATCATTTTTAAGGTAAAGTTTGTTATGCTCACCTAATTTTGGAGGTCTGGTAAACGTTTCTTTAAAAAAGCCACTAAAATTTAAGGGATTACCAGCTACATTCCATGGTTTAGAGTCATCGGGATGTTTAATCTCTTGTATAACTTTTCTGACTTTAACATGTTTGTCTTCAAGTATTTCTTTAATATTATTTACGGGACCAAATGGCACATGGCCCCCTAACAACTTACTTAATTCAGCTTTACTATATTTAGATGTCCATTTTGATACTGTACTGTTCACTAAATGTAGATTATCTCTCCTAGATTTAACAGTTTTGAACTTTTCTTGGTCGATAAACTCAGGCTTTCCAAGCCTTGTTACTAACTCATTCCAAAAGTGGTTTTCTACTACTGCTAAAGCTATGCTCCCATCTATTGTGGGGAAAATACCAAATGGAGCAATAAAGGGGTGAAAATTTCCTGTGGGTTTGGGAACTTCATTTGTGAAGTCATATTGGTAGACTGCTCGCTCACAAAGGCTGATCATTGCATCATACATAGAAAGGTCCACAAATTGACCTTGACCAGTTTTTTCAGAGTGTCTTAACGCAGCTATTAAACCAAAAGAAAGCATCACACCACTAAATATATCTCCTATTCCAGGACCAATTTTCAATGGAGTATCTTTATCTGGCCCAGTTAAACCTATCGGACCTCCCATTGCTTGAGCAACCACGTCATATGACGGCCAATCTAAATATGGGCTTCCGCCGGACCTTTTATCTCCAAATCCACGAATAGCTCCGTAAACCAGTCGTGGATTAATTTGGATTAGTTTTTCATATCCAAGACCTAACCTTTCCATGACGCCTGGACGAAAGTTTTCAACTACTACATCAGCAGTCTCAACGAGACACTCGAATTCATTTTTGTCTACTTCATCTTTTAAATTCAATACAACGCTTTTTTTATTTCTGTTAAGACTAACAAAATACCCTGACCATATTTTCTCAACGTCATCAGTTCTATAGGGACCACTCTGCCTGCTAGTATCACCTCTAACGTCTTCTATTTTCAATACCTCTGCTCCATTATCGGCTAATAACATTGTACAGTAAGGGCCTGATAGCATGCGTGTTAAGTCAAGAACTTTTACACCTGAAAGAATTCCATTAGCTAATAAAGACGACTTATTTATTTCTTTTTTCATAAATTAACTATTTAAAAATTTTTGAACTTCATGATTAACAGTCTCTGGGCTCTCAATAAGAGCCATATGCCTTAACCCCTTTAGAATAACTACCTTTGAATTTGGAAAATATTCGGCAATCATATATGTTGAAACTGGTCCATTAGCAAAATCCTCGTCACAAGTTAAAATCAATGTTGGTACAGTGCAAAAATTCCCATGCAACTCCAAAGATCCATAAAAAAGAATAGGGTAGATCATGGAATAAGTTATTCTCTCATTAGACTGTATCCAGAACTTTGTTAAATTAATCATTTGCTTATTTTTAGTCCGAAAACTATTTGTATACCATCTTTCGATCGCTGCATCGGCAGTCACAGCAGCTCCTTTATTTAGGACTAATTTAGAACGTTTTACAACTTCTTCTTTTTCAGAAGCAGATTGTTTATTTGGAGAATTCAACATTACTAATTTTTTAACCTTGTGAGAAAATTCTATGGAAAATTTTCTTGCAATCATTGCCCCAAGTGAAAACCCGATTAATATAGCACGTCTAATCTTTAAATAATTGAAAAGATCGTCTAGCTGATTTACAAAATCAGATAGTGACGGCTTGGATCGAGCCTTGGTACTATCTCCGTGCCCTCTCAAATCATAAACTAACACGTTATAATCTGAATAAAAGGGAATTTGCCAGTTCCAAACCTCTAAATTTAAGCCTAAACCATGAATTAAAACAATTGTATCCGCAGAAGAGTTATATTTGTAAAACTTAAAGCATGTGCCCCTTCTAAATTTCCTCTTCATAACAACACCTTATTTACCATTGTAAATCTTCTCGATCGTTACTTTGGGTCATAAGCGACTACTTCAATTTCTACTTTTACATCGACTAATAGCTCATTTAGCACTGCTGACCTTGCTGGTGGGTCATTAGGAAAAAATTCACTGTAAACACTGTTAAATCCTGGAAAATCTTCTCTACTACGTAACCATACCATGGTCTTCACAACATGTGATAAATTACAACCGGCTTGCACTAAAGTAGACTGTATTTCGTTTAATACTACCTTAGTTTGTTCTTCTATGGTTCCATTAGTCATAACATTACCATCTACCATTGGTACTTGACCAGTCAAAAATATATAGTCCCCTGCTCTTACCGCTCTTGATAGAGAAAGTTTTCGTCCATTTATTATCATTGGATCGCCAATAATTTCTTTATTTGTCATTTATATTTCCATCTAAATTAAAGCTACTAATATTGATATTAAAATAATTTCAAATTAGCAAAACTATTTACTGGTATATTTTCGAAAGTATGATCATAATAAAGAATTAGTTCTTCTGAGACATGGTTCTCGTTCATAAAATATAAGTAGATGAAGAGATAAATACGGGGGTTGAATGACTGATCTTATTGAATACAAGATGCTAATAAACGGCAATTGGGTTAAATCTTCTGATGAGAAAACTTTTGATAGCAAAAATCCAACATCAGGCACAGTATGGTGTTCAGTCCCAGAGGCAACTGAGAAAGATGTAAACAGAGCTGTTGAGGCGGCATACGATGCTTTCGAGTCTGGGCCATGGTCTAGAATGACCCCAACTGAAAGAGGTGACTGCTTACGCCGGTTGGCGGATGTTTTGGCTAGCAAATCTGAAGAACTTGGTAGAATAGAAACTGTTGACACTGGTAAAATGCTTAAGGAAACAAAATGGCAGGCGAAGTATATATCTCAATTTTTTAATTTTTTTGCTGGTTGTGCCGATAAAGTTAGCGGAGACACTCTTCCAATTGATAAGGCTGATCTTTTTGTCTTTACTAAACGTGAACCATTAGGAGTTGTCGCTGCTGTAGTTCCATGGAACTCGCAGCTTTTTTTAGTAGCTGTCAAAATTGGACCTGCTCTCGCTGCTGGCAACACAGTGGTATTAAAAGCTTCTGAACAGGCTTCAGCCGCGATGCTTGAATTTGGCAAATGTATTGAGGAAGCAGGAATACCACCTGGTGTTGTTAATATTATTACTGGGCACGGCGATCCATGTGGGAAAGCTTTGACTTCTCATCCCAAAGTGGCTCGAATTTCTTTTACAGGAGGTCCAGTTTCAGCAAAGCATGTCGTAAGAAATTCAGCTGAGAACTTTGCTGAGGTTTCCCTTGAACTAGGTGGAAAATCTCCATTCATAGTTTTTGAAGACGCAGATATTGAGAATGCAGTAAATTGTTCTATAGCTGGTATATTTGGAGCTACAGGCCAAAGTTGTGTTGCTGGATCAAGAGCTTACTTGCACGAAGAAATTGCAGATGAGTTTTTAGATAAAATGATCTCTCAGGCAAAAAATATCAAAATAGGAGATCCATTGTTAGACGAAACCCAGATGGGACCACTATGCACCCGTGAACAATTAAAACATATTAAAAATGAGTTAGATTTCGCAGTATCAGAAGGTGCAACGATACTTACTGGTGGTCAGTCCCCAAAAAATCTATCTGAATTATTTTTTGAACCTACTATTGTTTCGTGTCCCAATCAAAAATTAAAAATTGTTGATACTGAGCTTTTTGGTCCCGTCCTGACAGTGATAAAGTTTACTGACGAGGAAGAAGTTTTGAAATTGGCTAATGACACAAAACACGGCCTAGCCGCTGGTATCTTTAGCTCAAATAGTGCAAGATGCCTCAGGTTGAGCAAAGCTGTGAAAGCTGGGATAGTATGGGTGAATACATATAGAGTAGTCTCGCCAATTGCAGAGTTTGGAGGTTTTAAGAATTCTGGTTACGGACGCGAAAGTGGTTTTCAGGCGATTTATGATTACACAAGGCCAAAGACAGTTTGGATGAATATGTCTGATGAACCCGCAGCCAATCCTTTTGTAATGAAGTAGACAAACAAGTTAGTACAAAGAAAGGAATTTTCTATTGAAGTTTGATCTTGCAGTTAATTTAGAACGTATTGATGACACAGTTAGTATGGTGGATGTAAAAAATCACACTTTAGAAATGGTACAGATTGCCGATAAACATGGATTTAATATCGTTTGGGCAGCTGAGCACCATGCCCTAGAAATGACCATTGCACCTAACCCTTTCCAAATTCTTACATGGTGGGCAGCTCACACTGACAAGGTAAGGCTCGGTACAGCTGTTGCAGCTGCAGCGTATTGGCACCCAATTAAACTTGCTGGCGAAGCCGCATTTACCGATTTAATTACTGGAGGGAGGCTAGAATTTGGAATTGGATCGGGTGCATATCAACGTGAATTTGATCGTATGCGACCAGGGTTAAAACAATCAGATGCCTGGGAATATATGCAAGAGTCATTGCCAGTTGTACGAAACCTTTGGAGCGGTGACTACGCGCATGACGGTAAATTTTGGTCATTCCCAAGAGCTACCTCTATACCCAAACCAGTTCAAAAAGATGGTCCTCCAATTTGGGTTGCTGCCAGATCACCTGTCACTTTTGATTATGCAATTAAGAATAAGTGTAATGTGATGTCATGGCCCTTGACCAGGCCCTTTTCCGAGGCAAAATTATATAAGCAGCGGTTAGAGGATGCCATAAACTCTTCTGATAGAAATTTCCGACCCATATTTGGGATGATGAGACATGCCGCAGTTTATGAGAAATCTTCAGAGGCAAATACCTATATCTCTGCAATACAACGAATTTTGGGACAATTTGAAAATTTGTTTAAAAACCTTGATGACGTAGAAAATGGGTTTCCAAAAGCTATTAATCTTGAAGATTTACAAAACAGAGATGAATATAACGCAGATATGCTAGAAGAAAATTTGCTATTTGGAACACCGGATCAGGTAATCACTAAGTTAAAGCGATATGAAGATTTGGGAGTAAATAACTTTATTTATTATGCCTCAATGGGCCTTGGTCACAAAGAGCAGATCAAGTCTTTAAATCTTTTCTGCAAAGAAGTTATGCCGGAATTTAAAAATTGAGGAGCTAACCATGTCAAGTGGTATAGAAATAACTATAAAAAACAGAGTATTAGAAGTAAAGCTCAATAGGCCAAAAGTAAATGCAATTGATTTAGAACTCAGTCAGGCTTTGGGAGAAGCATTTGCAGAGCTACGAGACAATAATGACTTACGCGTTGGAATTATAACTGGAGAAGGTGAAAAAATTTTTTCTGCTGGCTGGGATCTAAAATCAGTAAATTCTGGCGAGATGGAGATGGATAACTGGTGGGAAAAGTCCGACTATGGTGATGGAGGTTTTGCTGGACTTACGGAAAACTGGAATTTGAATAAGCCGGTCATATGTGCGCTGAATGGTTTAGCAATAGGTGGTGGATTTGAGCTTGCGTTATCCTGTGATCTAATTATTGCAGCGGAACATGTCGAATTTGGTCTACCAGAAATGCCGCTTGGAATAGTACCAGATGCGGGAGCCCTTCAAAGGCTACCAAGGCGCATACCACATAATATTGCTATGGAAATGTTTCTTCTAGGGCGAAGAATGCCAGCTTTGGAGGCACATCATTTTGGACTTGTAAACAAGGTCGTAAAGAAAGAGGAATTAATGACACAAGCAAGGAGTTGGGCAGAACAAATTTCTGGATATGCCCCTCTTGCAATGCAAAGTGTAAAGGAAGTTTTAAGGGCAATTGAATGCCAACCCTTAGAAAATGCATTCAACGGTATGAGGTCAGGCAAACTTGAAACTTACAGCAAAATGTTGAAATCAGAAGATGCCGCTGAAGGTGTGGCAGCATTTGTTGAAAAAAGGGACCCAAATTTTAAGGGAAAGTAATTTGAAACAATTTCCGAAAATAAGTTCCGTATCTAGTGTTGGCGGAGGGCCCATCGGTGGGGGTTGGGCTGCGCATTTTTTAGCTAAAGGATTGAAAGTCAAAAGCTATTTACATGATAAAAATGAAGAGAAATTATTCTTAAATATTGTGGAAAGCGCTTGGCAGAGCCTAATGCAAATAGGTCTAAAAAAAAATGCTTCACTTAATAACCTTGAGATAACATACGATCTCGAACATGCACTGAGTGGAACTGATTTTGTACAGGAAAGCATTCCAGAGGTTCTTTCAATAAAGCAACAGTTTTATAAATCTATTGATACCTTGCTAGATGAGAAAATAGTGATAGCTTCCTCTACATCTGGGCTCATGATTTCTGATATTACTAAAAAATGTCAGACAGCCTTTCGAGCAGTGGTAGGTCATCCTTTTAACCCTCCTTACCTTCTACCGTTAGTGGAAATTGTCGCTGGTGAGAAAACAAAACCAGAGGTAATTGCATGGACTGAGGGATTTTATGGGTATTTTGATAAAGTTCCAATAGTATTAAAGAAGGAAATTCCGGGATTTATAGCTACTAGGCTACAGGAGGCTCTCTGGAGAGAAGCTCTCCATATGGTGAAAAATGATGAAGCAACTCCAGAACAAATTGATCTTGCACTTATTAATGGACCAGCTCCCAGGATGGCTATCCAAGGACAGTGTATGGCTTTTCATGTGGCATGTGGGGAAGGAGGAATGGCTACAAATCTAGACCAGTTTGGACCGGCCTTAGAACTTCCTTGGACAAGGTTGAAAGCTCCTGAGTTGGACCAAGTCTTGAGAGACAAAATGGTAAAAGGTTGTAATGAAATGGCTGGTAGCAAAACTTTCCAAGAACTGGTAGCCGACAGAGATAAAGCTATAGTCGGTATTCTTAAATCACTAAAGAATTAATTAAAGGAGTAGTTAATGAATTTTGAAGTTATACTAACCTGTGCTGTTACGGGTGCTGGAGCAACAACTGATAAAAGTCCACATGTTCCCGTAACTCCAAAAGAAATCGCTGAATCGGTAATAGCTGCTGCTGCTGCAGGGGCATCAATAGCTCACGTTCATGTTAGAGATCCTGAGACAGGAGCCGGATCCCGGGATATAAACCTGTTCAAAGAGACAGTCGATAGAATAAGGCAAAATAAAACTGATATTGTTATTAATTTAACTGCTGGTATGGGAGGAGATTGGATACCTGATGAAGAAAATCTATCAATGCCTGGAGCGGGAACCGATATGATTGGGCCAGAAGAACGCCTAGCACATGTTGAGCTTTGTAGGCCAGAGATATGTTCTCTAGACTGTGGTACACTCAACTTTGGACTCAATGATAATTTGATATACATATCAACCCTTCCAATGTTAAAAAAAATGGCCAAATCAACACAAGAGTGGGGCGTTAAGCCTGAACTAGAGGTTTTTGATTTAGGCCATATACGGCTAGCAAATGAATTAATCAGGAATGGATTGATAAATGAGCCACCAATGTTTCAAATTTGCTTAGGAATACCTTGGGGAGCAGATCAAAGTGCAGATACGATGAAGGTTATGAAAGATCATTTGCCTAAAAATGCTCACTGGTCCGGATTCGGAATATCAAGAATGCAAATTCCTATGGCTGCAGCAGCAGTCAGTCTTGGTGGTAATGTTCGGGTTGGATTGGAGGACAATATATATCTTTCAAGAGGTGTATTGGCTACAAATGAGCAATTGGTAAAAAGAATTTATGACATTATTGACTTAATGGGAGGACGAGTATTATCTCCCAGTGAAGCAAGGAAAAAATTAGGGTTAAAAAAGCAATAGAAAAAGGGGTTTTAAGTATGAAAGATTTGAAAGATGAAAATGAACTTCTCTTAGAGACAATCAAAAAATTCATGGCGGATGAAATTTATCCGCATGAAGAAGCCGTTGATAAGCTTGGGTATGTTCCAACTGAAATTGCCAACCAAATTGAAACAAAGTCTAAGGAAATTGGCCTGTTTGCGGCCAATCTACCTATTGAAGTTGGCGGTGGTGGGTTAGATTATGAAAGTATGGCACTAGTCGAACGTGAATATGGTAAAACATCTCATGCACTACATTCATGGATAGCAAGACCTACTGAAATTTTGCTTGCTTGTAATGAGGAACAAAAGGAACAATACCTGTATCCTTGCGTGAAAGGCGAAAAGCGTGAACTTTTTGCACTGACAGAACCAGATGCCGGGTCTGACATAATGAGTATGAGATCAAATGCAAAAAAGGATGGAGACGATTGGATTTTAAATGGATCTAAACATTTTATTTCTGGACCTTGCTTACCAGACTTTGCTATTGTATTTGCCGCTACTGGCGAGGATCAAACTGCAAGGGGAAGCAGAAAACGAATTACGGCATTTTTGGTGGATGTTGGAACTAAAGGCTTTGACATTCAGGAAGGCACGAAATGTATAAGCTATAAAGGTTATAAAAATTTTCAGTTGAGTTTTAATGATGTACGTCTACCAAGTGATAAAATTCTTGGGGAAGAAGGCAATGGTCTCCTACTTTCTGGAAAATGGTTGGGAATGGGGCGTATTTGGGTAGGTGCTACTTGTTGTGGCAAAGCTGAAAGAATTTTAGATTTGGCAACTGACTGGGCCGCTAATCGAAAACAGTTTGGCAAGCCAATTGGAGCATTTCAAGCAACAGGTTTCAAACTAGCTGATATGAAAATGAATTTACGTGCCGCCGATCTTCTAGTAGAAGATGCTGTTCTTAGAGCATCAAAAGGAATAATGCAGGACCAGGACGCAGCTATCGTCAAAGTCTTTTGCTCAGAAATGTTAAACAAGGTAGCAGATGATACAGTGCAAATTTTTGGAGGAATGGGTTTAATGGAAGAAATGCCAATTGAGCGTCTCTGGAGAGACTCTCGCTTAGAGAGAATTTGGGACGGAACTTCTGAAATACAAAGGCATATTATAACTCGAGCAATGCTTCGTCCTCTAGGCGCATGAACAATCTTAAAACCGATACTTTTGATCGCCTATTTCAAGCAAAGTCAGTTGTTTTTGTTGGAGGAAAGGATGTCTTTACTCCAATTAAAGAAATACAAAGAAGAGGTTTCAAAGGTAGAATATCAGTTGTAAATCCAAATAGAGACAAGATTCTAGGCTATAAATGCTTAAAAGATGTGAGTGACCTTCCCTACTCACCAGATGCTGCATTTTTGGCAGTACCTGCAGATAAATGTGTCGGAATTGTTAAGCAATTAAAAAAGAAAGGATGTGGTGGCATTGTTTGTTACTCAGCTGGGTTTAAAGAAACTGGTTTAAAAGGGGAGAAGCTAGAAAATGAACTGATTTTGGCGGCTGGTGACATGCCAGTAATTGGTCCAAATTGTTATGGTATCATCAATTATGTAGGAAAGTTGGCGTTATGGCCATTCGCGCACGGAGGATTTTCACCTGGTTGGGGTGCCGCAATCGTAACTCAAAGTGGTATGTTGTCATCAGACATTACGATGACCCAAAGAACAATTCCTATGAGTTATATGGTTTCATTAGGTAATCAAGCATCAGTTGGGCTGGAACATCTAATAAGTTATTTTTCTCCTAAAAAGGAAGTGACGGCCATCGGGGTTCATATAGAGGGTTTAAAAAATATAAAATCTTTCTATTCAGCTGCACTTTCTGCATTGGATGCAAATAAACCAATTGTTGCTTTTAAGACTGGAACATCAAAAATTGGTAAAAATCTGACAAAAAGTCATACAGGATCATTATCTGGGGATGAAGAAGTTTTTTCAGCACTATGCGATAAACTAGGCATCATACAAGTAACCAATGCAGTTCAATTTCTTGAGACCTTGAAGTTCATGAGTATTTCGAAACCTGTTAAAAATAATAGGGTTTTAGGTTTTACCTGCTCAGGTGGAGGTGCAACAATGCTTGCAGATTATGGAGAAAAGATTGGTTTGCAGTATCCCAAATTTAAATCTACTACAAAAAATGAGTTGAAAAAATTGCTTCCAAAAATAGCTACAGTTTCAAATCCGCTGGATTACACAACACCCATATGGGGCATTCCAGATAAAACATATCCAGTTTTTTTAAAGTCTTCAAAAAGTCTCGATATCGGCTCCACTATTATAAATCAGGATTATCCCAGCGCTGGTTTAAATGAATCCGAAAGTTCATATTGGAACGACAGCTTATCATTTGTAAGTGCTGCTGAGGAGGCAAATATTCCGCATGTAGTGTGTTCAACTTTCCCAGAAAATATCGGGGCCGAGGTGCGAGAAAAACTAATTGCTTTAGGCTCAGTGCCGATGCAAGGCATTAATGAAACACTCAATGCAATAAAAAGTTCCTACCTTTATCATAAAAATAGAACAAATAGAAAAAAAAATAAAGGTTTGGCTCCTCCACTAGTGGTTAAAAAGGCAAAGTATTTAAGTGAATATGATGGTAAGTTTTTACTAGAGCAATATGGCATTAAAATTCCAATGAATTCAAAATTTACCGATAGCAATAAATTATTAAAGACACAGTTGAGCTTCCCATTAGCATTAAAATACACACATTCAAAAATTCCACATAAAACTGAACAGGGCCTTGTACATACCAATATTCAAAATCAAAATGAACTAGAGTACTATGTTAACATTTTAGAAAATAAAATCATAACACTTAAAAAGAACGAACGAGATGGTTTTATTTTTGCTGAAAAAATGTTGCAAAAGCCAATTGCTGAACTTTTTTTAAGTTTCAGAAATGATGTGAATTTTGGTAAAATACTAGTTGTTGGGATGGGAGGAATTTTTACTGAACTTTTATATGACGTAAAAACAATTCTATTCCCAATTTCTCGATTTACACTTTTTGAGCAACTGAAAAGTTTAAAAGGATATAAATTACTTACTGGCTTTAGAGGTAGAAAAAAAGTTAATACTAACAGACTGTTGTCTGACTTGCTTTATTTAAGTGACTTCTTTTTGGAAGAGGCTAACAAGTGTGTATCTCTTGAAATTAACCCCTTGTTTGTATACGAAAACGAGACCGTGGTTGCTGATTGCGTGATGCAAAAAAAAGTGTCGTAAAGTTTTCTAATCATTATAAAAATTCTCATGGATTACTCTCCGTATGGAATCCAAATATTTTTTACCTGAACTGACTTCCGCAAAATTTCCTTTAAAATTGGGCTTTTTGGGTTGCTCCAATCAATCCTTTTTCCTTCAAAGGTTAAAGTTTGTTTTAAATTACTGATTGAGAGAGCTTCAATATTTTTAAATTTATTTTTTTCTCCAAAGCACCAAATGGCGTCTATTCCGTTATGCTTTGAAAGAACTTCACCTAATTCGTCATGATTTCCGCTTATTATATTTACAACTCCATCAGGAATATCAGATGTTTCTATCACCTGAAAAAAATCCAAACAAGTAAGGGGATTTTTCTCTGAAGGAATAATTACCACTCTATTTCCTTGCGATATTGCCAAACCTAATACGGTTACAAAAGAGAGAAATGGCATATAGTCTGAGCAAAGAATTGCAATAACGCCAATTGGTTCATTTATTGCCAGTGTGTTGGCTTTGATTGGCGCCTGATGTACTATTCCATCAAGCTTGTCTGACCAAGCAGCGTAATAAAAGAGATTTTTAATGGAGTTTTCTACCTGTATATCTATATCATGCTCACTTGTAAGATTTTCTAAGTATGTACTAAATTCATCTTTTCGTTTGGAAAAATTTTCTGCAAGGTAGTAAATAACCTGACTGCGGTTATGAGACGTTGTTGTTGACCAAGAAACTGCCTTTAGTGCAGCTTCTACGCCATCACGAATATCCTTTCTATTACCTATCCCAACTTCCGTTACAAACCCTCCATATATATCAAAAATTTTTTTGCTGTAGCCACTATCTGGGCGTACCTGACTTCCTCCAATGAAAAATTTTCTTGTTTCATCAATTTTTAAAACTGTACTCTTTTTTATTTTTCGAGATTTCTTCAATGCAGTAGTTTGCCTAACATATTGACTTTCTTTTGGCTTAAGATACTCAAAAATACCTTCTTTACCTCCTTCCCTGCCAAAACCACTTTCTCGATAACCACCAAATCCTACAGCAGCATCAAAAATATTTGAGGAATTAATCCAAATTACGCCAGCTTTTATTTTTGGCGCCATATCTAAAGCTAAATTTATATTTTCAGTCCAAATACTTGCAGCTAAACCATATTGAGTATTATTAGATATTTCTACCGCTTCACTTGGAGTTCGAAATGTCAACATTACTAAAACAGGGCCAAATATCTCTTCACGAACTATTTCCATAGAAGATTCGACATTTGAAATTAATGTGGGTGGATAAAAGCACCCCTTCTCATTACAATTTATTTCTGCTTGGAATATGTTCGCTCCTTCACCCCGACTTATCTCCACCATATTTTCAATTTTATTTAATTGTGACTTATTTATGATTGCGCCCATATCTATCGATTTATCAAGTGGGTTACCAACTCGGAGTTTCTTGATCCTGGCTATAATCTTTTTTTTGACTATCTCATAAATATTTTCTTGAACTAAGAGTCTGGACCCAGCACAGCAAACCTCTCCTTGATTTAACCATATCGCGTCAACTAATCCCTCTATTGCACTATCTATGTCAGCGTCATCAAATATGATAAATGGTGATTTTCCACCAAGTTCAAATGTCACCTTCTTATCTTTTCCAGCAGTGGCCTTTCTTATCCTTCGACCAACCTCAGTAGACCCGGTAAAAGCAATTTTGTTTATACTATTATGTTTTATGAGATTTTCCCCAGTTTCTCCATCTCCAGTAATTATGTTTACCACACCCTTAGGTAATTGAGCCATTTCACAAATTTGGGAAAAGTATAAGGCGGTAAGTGATGTATATTCTGCTGGCTTTAAAACTACACAATTCCCTGCAGCTAACGCTGGAGCTATTTTCCAAGACAACATTAAAAGAGGGAAATTCCATGGTATAATTTGAGCTACTACACCAACAGGTTCGTAGTTAGAAAATTCCTCATCAATAATTTCTGCCCATCCAGCATGATGGTAGAAATGTCTCACAACTAAAGGAACGTCTATATCTCGTGTTTCCCTAATAGATTTACCATTTTCCAAAGTTTCCAACACAGAAAGTAATCTAGAGTTTTTTTGAATAATTCGAGCAATTGCATACAAATATTTTGCTCGGTCATGTGGATACAAAGAAGACCACTTTTTTTGTGCTGTTGTGGCAGCTTTTATTGCTGAAACTACATCTGTAGTATCGCCCTTTGAAATATTTGCTAACACATCTCCATTAGCAGGGTTAAAGGTTTTAAATGTTTTCTTAGGTTTGGTAAATTTACCATTTATAAAATGTCCAAAACTTCGATTTTTTGATTTGAGCCACTCTTGAGCAATTAAATCACTTTCCAAAGCCTCTCCATAATCCATTTGTTTATATTCAGAAATTATATTCAATTATTTTTCTCTTCTATGATAACCCATGCCTGTTAAAGGCTGAGTATTGACCAGTGATGTAAAAGTCTAGTTGCCTCTCGATATCGGAAAGCAATGATGAAGCTCCAAATCGAAATAACTTAGGGTTTAACCACGCTCTCCCAAGTTCTTCATTTACGATTATCAAATAATTCAACGCATCTTTAGCTTTTGATATGCCACCCGCTGGTTTATAGCCCACTTTATGGCCAGTAAGCTCATAATAATCACGAATTGCCCTTAGCATAACTAATGTAACTGGCAAAGTTGCATTTATATTTTCTTTACCTGTCGAAGTTTTTATAAAATCTGCTCCTGCCATCATGCAGACCCAAGAAGCCTTAGCAACATTCCTAAGCGTTCCAAGTTCACCTGTTGCTAGTATAGTTTTTAAATGACTTTTACCACAAGCAGATTTATACTCTTTCACTTCATCATATAGCTTTTTCCAATTTGCATTTAAAACATGTTGCCTAGAAATTACCACATCTATTTCTTCTGCCCCAGCAGCTACAGATTCATGTATTTCTAAAACTTTTAATTTAAAAGGGGTAAGACCAGCTGGAAAACCAGTAGATACCGCAGCAACAGGAATTTCACTACCACGAAGTGAATTTCTAGCTTCCTTTACCATATCATGATAAACACATACGGCGCCTACCTGTAAGTTTAGATCTCTTACTTGAAGAGCATCCACTATAGACCTTTTAATTGGTGATCTCGCCTTAGCGCATAATCGCTTAACCCTACCCGGGGTATCATCTCCCGATAAAGTTGTTAGGTCAATGCAAGAAATTGCTTTTAGCAGCCATGCAGCCTGACTAACTTTTTTAACAGACCTTCTTTTGGTAACTGTAGCACAGCGGCGTTCTACAGCACTAGTATTTACTTTTTTATCAATAAAAAGATGCTCGTCGTAAGGTAAGCCTTGATTTCTAAGGTCATTTAATAAATGGTGCTTTAATATTTGTGCCATTAATTTCTGTGAGTAATATTCCAAATAAAAAATCTGTTCAATCTACATAAGTGAGAAATCTTTAAGATGTCAAAAGAAAAATCAATATATTATTTTGGATATGGTTCAAATATGTCATTGGCATACATTCAAAATCGGCGTGGCGTTTATCCCACAAAAAGTTTGCCAGGTCGTCTTAATGGTTACCGTCTGATTATGAATATGCAAGGACCTATATTCATAGAACCGAGTTTCGCGAATATTACTCCAGACAACAGTGGATTAGTTGAAGGTGTCGTCCATTTAATTTCTGAGACTGAACTAACTAAAATCATTAATACTGAAGGCGAAGATTATGAGGTTACCGATATTACGGTACAAACAAAAGATGGTAATAAAGTTGCTAAGACCCTAATTTACAAAGCTTTAAGTGATAAGGATATTCCACCATCTCGTCGATACATGAAAATTTTAATAAAAGCTGCAAAAGATTCTAGGCTTAGCAAGGAATACATTCGAGGATTAGAATCTAGACCCAGCGTGTATTATCCAATTTTATCTGAGATCTATGCGGTAAGAGTATTTTATTGGGTATGGTCTAGATCTCGACTTAAAATTTGATATTAAATCTTTTTGATATTAGATTAGTATAAAATCGTATAGGGGGAAAATATGTCATTATTATCGTCAACTGCAGGCTGGGTAACAGAGGAGCATTCACTTTTTGCGGATGAGGCTTCAAAATTTTTAGATGTTGAGCTAAAACCTCAAATTGAAAAGTGGGCGAACAATGGAGTAGTGGAAAGAAGTTTTTGGAAGAAAGCTGGAGAAATGGGACTAATGGGAGGAAGCGTACAGGAGGAATTTGGCGGCTCTGGTGGAGACATATCCTTTGACGCAATTACGGCATATTTACAAGCAGCAAAAGGTGATGCTGGGTGGGGATACGGCATACAGAGTATAGTAATCCATTACATAAACGCCTATGGTTCAGACGAGCAAAAAGCCAAATGGTTACCACAGTTAGTAAATGGCGAAAAAATAGCCGCGTTAGCAATGACTGAACCAAATTGTGGATCCGACTTGCAGGCTATAAAGACTCATGCAGAAAAAGATGGAAATCAATACAAAATTAATGGCTCGAAGACTTTTATAACAAATGGAGGAAGTGCTGACCTCATATGTTTAGCTGCAAAAACTGATCCCAGTGAAGGTTCTAAAGGTATATCACTCCTAATGGTTGAAACAGACAATTTAGAAGGCTTTAGACGTGGGACTCCCCTTAAAAAAGTTGGTATGAAAGGAAATGATACGGCTGAATTATTTTTCGAGAATGTTAAAATTCCGCAAACTAATTTACTAGGGTCTGAGGAAGGTAAAGGCTTCTATCAGCTAATGAAACAACTTCCTTGGGAACGTCTTTATATAGGGATAGCAGGTCTTGGCGCAGCAGACTGCGCTCTGGATGAAACGATTAAATATGTCAAGGAACGAAAAGCTTTTGGGAAAAGAGTATTTGATTTTCAAAATACTAAGTTTAAATTAGCTGAACTTAAGACAAAAGTTGAAGTAACAAGATCATTTATAAATGACTGCATACAAAAATTAATGTCAGAAGAATTGGATGCTGCAACTGCATCAATGGCAAAGTATTGGGGCAGTCAAATACAAGGTGAAGTATTAGATGAATGTGTACAGCTTCACGGTGGTTATGGTTTTATGGCTGAATATCCTGTAGCTCGAATGTGGACTGACGCAAGAGTACAAAAAATTTATGGTGGCACTAATGAAATTATGAAAGAACTTATTGCTAGGTCTCTTGATATTTAAGAATCAAAATTATATCTCACATCATGCCAGCTATTAGTTGGAAAAATCCAAAGTATCTCCAGCGGTATCTTACCTATATTTTTTAAGCCGTGTTTTTCATTTTTTTTGATATATACCACCGAGTCTTTTCTGAGCTTTTGCTCTTCATTAGAACTTAGAAGCATACCTACTCCTTTTCTGACAATATAGATTTCCTGAGGAATATGATAATGTAGCGATAGTGAAGAGTTTATGGGTATGTGCAATATACCGCAAGAGATACCCTCACTCTTTGATATATTTTTGTCTACAAGCAATTTCCATTTCAAGGGAGAATAGTCTTCATTACTCTGCCAATCTAATTTATCAATATTGGATATAAACATTTTACCTCATGTAATTTAAAAAGTTATTGAAAAAATCATAAACATTATTGTAAAGATAAATAAAGTTTTATGAAATGTACTTTGAATCTATGGATATCAAATTAATCTACTTTAATTTTCCTTTTTGGCGGGCGGAGGTATCAAGGATTGCTTTGTTTCATGCTGGTATAAAATTTAAAGATGTGAGAATATCCTCAGAGGATTTTTCTAACATCAAAACTAATGGCAAACTAAAAGATGGAACCATTATCCCAACGAAAGCTCTTCCTTGTTTGACCGTTGATGGGGTAAGTATTTGTCAGACTGGTGCAATAGCAAGATTTTGTGGAAAGCTGAGCGGTCTATACCCGAACGATGACTATTTAGCATGCGCATCTATTGATCAAATACTGGATACCTGCACGGATATAACAAATTCCCTGTCATATCCACCTAATTTTCAAAATGAAAATGATCAAGAAAACTTCAGAAAATCCTTATGTCAAGTTGATGGAAAATTAACTAAATACCTTAAGGCATTAAATTTATTAATAAAAAATTATAATATTATTATTAAAGACCTATCACCATCTCCACATTTTACTATTGGAGATCTGGCTACTTGGGGAATAGTAAAGTGGCTTAAGAGCGGTGTAATTGATTATATTCCTACTAACATAGCTGATTCATATTCAGATTTAATACTAACTCACAACAGAGTTTCTGAGCTGAAAACAGTTCAGGAGTGGCTATCAAAAAAATACTAGGCAATTAATTCTGCGGAGAAAGTATATCATCGTATTACATCTAATATTGTCACCCTATCAAAATTTGCACCACATAGAAGAACGACGCTTTCTTCCATATTAAAGCTAGCTTCATGCTTTAAATATCCCGCCAATGCTAAAGCTGCAGCTCCCTCCACTAAAACCTTCTCATCCCAAGCTAATAGTTTAAGGGCGCTCATGATGTCCTGTTCGCTACAATGAATAATTCTATCAATGACTTTACTCGCAATAGGCAAAGTGATTGAGTCATCATCAACACCTCCAGCACAGCCATCCGCCAGAGTTTCTAAATGCTCTGTTTCAACCACCTTACCCTGCTTGATGCTTGCGGCTAATGCTGCAGAATTTACTGCACTGACTCCTATAATCTTAACATTAGAAGACAAAGATTTGATGACAGATCCAATACCAGATATGAGGCCTCCACCTCCCATAGAGATGAAAACATTCTTTACTTTGGGTAATTGCTCTAGTATTTCAAATCCTATTGTTCCTTGTCCCGCGATTACGAATTCGTCATTGTAAGGCGAGACATATGTATAATTGTCAGAAGCTGCTAATTGGCGAGCTTTTTTTTCCGCCAAACCAGAGTCACCAGAGTTGAGCAATGTTTTTGTCCCATAACTTCTTATTTTTTCTAATTTTGCTCTTGAAACATTTTTGGGAAGTACCACTGTCAGTTGATACCCCATAATTTTGGCTGCATAAGAACACGCTATTCCATGATTGCCAGATGAAGCGGTGATAATGTCTTTATTGGTTGGTAATTGAGAAATCTTTGATAACGCCCCCCGTACTTTAAAAGAGCCAGTCATTTGAAAATTCTCTGACTTGAAAAATAAAGAAGGACTAACTCTTGAACTTATTAAAGGGGTATAACTTATATCAGGGACTATAATTTTTCTAACTTTAGCACTATTTTTTGCTACCTGTGAGATTAGATCAGAATTTTTCATTATATTCTTTATTATGTTTATTGCCAAAAAGAATTCTTCCGAAAATTACAATGTCCTTAGTAGCTAAACCTCCTAGATCTGCTACCATGATATCATTTTCATTTTTTTTTCTGCCAACTATTTTTTGATCCAAAATATTACCGAACTCTAGTGTTTTACATTCAGTTTTATCAGCATTTAACCTTTGAAATTCTCCATGGTGAAGCGATTGTGATACTAAATCAGAAACTAAATTTTTACTCTGGTTTACTGCTAAAATGAAATTAAAGTTCCTCTGAATTTCAGCTTTTGTTGAAATACGCATCCTAGCCCTTTCTAACCCTTTACAATGCTGAATGTACTTCCTTTCACAAGGCCTATTTCAGGCAAATCCTCTGTGGTTAAATGGTCAAAACATCCAACATTCACCCCCATAGCGGCTACAGATCGGCGAATATGATGCGTATAAATTCCACAAATTTTGCAAAAATAGTGCTTAGCAATATTTGAATTCCATTCGTACAAAGAGAGAACGTCATCACCTTTTAAGAGTTCAAACTCTTCTGTCTCGATTAAATTTATAACAGTACCTTTTCTTTTACACAAAGAGCAGTCACAACGGATAGTTTTTTCAAAGTTAGAAGCTACCCTAAATACCACTGCGCCACAATGGCAAGATCCAGTAAATTTTTTCATCCTGTTGCCTTAAAAACATTCCCAGTATTAATATTTGTAATTATAGTAAAAAGTCACAAAATTAGAAAGTTTTTTGAAATGAGTAATACTGCAAGGGGTTATGCCGCTAAAAACGGTTCAAATAAACTTGAGCTTATGGAGTATCAATTAAAAAATCTTGAAGCTAATGAAGTTGAAATTGATATAGATCATTGTGGCGTTTGTGGTACAGACGTGAGCTACATAAATAATAAGTTTGGAACCACAAATTATCCGTTTATTGGCGGGCATGAAATTGTAGGACGCATAACCAAAATGGGTTCTAGAATAACTGATTTTAATTTAGGAACAAAAGTTGGTGTTGGTTTTTTTAGAGGTTTTTGTAATAAATGCTCTCATTGCCATGATGAAAATGAAAACTTATGTTCGCTAAAAGAACCTACGATTGCATCGAATGGAGGCTTTTCTAATAGGATACGGGTACAGGCTAATGCTTGTGTGCCTATACCGGACGGATTAGATTACGCCAAAGTATCTCCACTGCTATGTGCAGGCATTACTGTCTTCAGTCCACTGGTTGAGTATAATGTTTCATCTATGAGTAAAGTAGCTGTTATAGGTGTTGGTGGGCTTGGACATGTAGCTTTAATGTTTTTAAAAAAATGGGGATGTGAGGTAACTGCAATAACCAGTACGAAATCAAAAGCAACAGATGCTAAGACGTTTGGAGCAGACAAAGTTATTGGAACATATGACGAAAAAGAGCAGCAAAAATTTTCACAGTACTTTGATATGATCTTTTATACTATTGAAGAGGACCTACAATGGAACAACTTATTAGATTTAGTGGCTCCAAACGGGAGATTGCATTTCTTAGGACTCCCGAAACAAGAAATTTCATTTAATATTCTAAACTTACTAAGATTTCAAAAAACTATTTCTGCATCTATAGTTGGAAGTCCAAAACGAATGTTTGAAATGTTGAAGTTCGCCTCTAAGCATCAAGTTTTGCCAGTAACGGAACAGTTCCATTTTTCAAAAATCAATGAGGCCATAAGAAAGCTCGAAGCGAATGAACTTAGATACCGCGCGGTCCTTAGTTGGAATTTATAGTTTTTACTATTTCCATAAATTAGTTAGATAACATATATTAAATGTTGGATTTTTAGTTCCATCTTTAGCAACTTTTTTTAAATGTAGAATGTAATTATTATTTGATGTAAAACTAACTTTGTCATTTTATAAGTTTGGTCTTATATGGAAACTGAAATAAGCTATTTTAGAGGAGTAATATTTGTTCTACTTGCAGGTACCTTATGGTCCACTGTAGGTATAGCAGTAAGATCAATAGAGAATGCATCTGTTTGGCAGATTTTATTTTTCCGATCTATCAGCTTGTCAATTTTTCTTTGTATCGTAATCTATTTTATTTCCCGAGGAAGGCTAACAGCATTAATCCAAAAAAATTTTTTGAGCTATTTATATGGAGGAATTGCCCTCTTCTTTGCTTATTCAGGTGGAATTTACTCTATTCAAAATACCTCAGTTGCCAATGCTATGCTTTTGTTTGGGTCTGCACCAATAATTACTGCAATCCTAGCAACAGTTTTTATTAAAGAAAAATTAAATTTTGCAACAATTATATCTATAATATTTGCCTTTTTGGGTATTTTGATAATGGTTTTTCAAAAAACATCTGGAAATAACCTCAATGGTAACCTTGCAGCTTTAGCTTCAGCTTTGGCTTTCGCACTTTTTACAATTAATTTACGTTATGGAAAAGATACTCAGATGTTACCTTCAATATTTATGTCTGGTCTCGTAGGTATTATTTTTACTTCACTAATTATATGGTATAACAAGGCAGGAATAAGCCTTTCAACAAATGACGCTACCATCGCTATAAGTATGGGAGTTTTTCAAGTGGGTAGTGGATTAGTTCTTTACACTATTGGATCTAAAGCAGTTCCAGCCACGCAACTCACTATCCTTTCCATGGGAGAGGTTCTATTAGGCCCAGTATGGGTTTGGATTTTCTTAAATGAGGGTACAACAACAAATACGATAATTGGTGGTTTTATTTTACTGAATGCTATAATTTATAACGCAATTTATGGAAAACAGAGCAAAAATTTAGCTTAAGGTCCAAAATTATTTTGAAAAATAAAGATAATTATGAAATATTTATTAAGGGGGATTTTTTAAAAATGTACAATACTCTAGAATTCATGATTGAGGGCGGTATTGCAAATGTACGTTTGAATCGCCCAGAAAAACATAATGCTATCAATTTAGACATGTTTCGTGAACTTGGGGAGGTTGGAGAGTTTTTATCAACTAATGAGGATGTACGAGTAGTAATCTTGTCCGGAAACGGAAAGTCTTTTTGTGCAGGAATTGATCTTGAGTCTATGGGAAAACTTACTCAAAATGGTTCTTTTGATGAAATGGCACTAAAACCACTTAAGGGTTCAGATTCAAATTTTTTTCAAAGGGCGGCAACTATCTGGTATGACCTACCAGTGCCAGTGATAGCCGCTGTACACGGTGCTTGCTTAGGAGGTGGTATGCAAATTAGCCTCGGTTGTGATGTTCGTGTAGCTAGTCCAGATGCAAGTTTTTCAATAATGGAATTAAAGTGGGGGATAATACCTGATATGGGTATTTCTGTAACTTTGCCACGATTAATCAACTACGAAAAAGCCATGGAACTTACCATGACCAATAGAAAATTCTCTGCTAATGAGGCAGTAAATCTAGGTATTGTGTCAAAATTAGCTGATTCTCCGATAGCTCAGAGTCGTCTGATCGCTAATGAAATTCTCAAAAAGTCACCAGATGCTATTTATCAATTAAAGAAATTATATAAAGCAGCTTGGACCACCAATAAGCAAGAGTTATTAAAGTTAGAAGCAAACCTTCAAACTACTTTAATGGGAGGTGAAAATCAGATGGAAGCTGTAGCTGCGAATTTTTCCAACAGAGTTCCAATTTTTAAATCAATGAAAAAAGTGATAAAAAATTAAATGTTTGATGCTCTGGTTATTGGGGGAGGCATAGCCGGTATTTCTATTGCAGCTCAGTTATCAAAAAAATCTCAGGTGGTATTGATTGAAGCAGAAGATTCTTTATCTTACCATGCCTCTAGCCGTTCCGCAGCAACATTTATAGAAAATTATGGTAATGCCGTTGTTCGCAACCTTAATACGGCAAGCAAAGACTATTTAACGTATAACAATGGTGGGGTATTGACCCCTCGGGGTATGATGTTACTAGGAAAAAAGGGCCAGCGTGAAGATTTCTTGAAAGATATGAAATCATTTGGCTTGAAAGAAATATCAAAGGAAGAGGCTATATCAAAATTTAACGTTTTAGATAATTCCAAAGTAGTAAATGTTAGCTATAGACCAGACGTATTTGATCTAGACACTGATCTGTTTTTCCAAAACTTTTTAAAGGAATATAAGAAAAACAAAGGCTCTATATTCACCAATTCTAAAGCTGAAAAAATTCACCACGATGGAAAAAAATGGATAGTTTCAACCACTAAAAATGAATTTGAGGCAAAGCTTTTAATTAACGCTTCGGGCGCTTGGGTTGATGAAATTGCAAAATTAGCAGGGGTTAAGCCTATCGGCTTTGTTCCATATAAGAGATCAATCGCTAGAATAAAATTATCTGATCTCATTACTGTTAAAAGTTGGCCAATGATAACTGGCGTTAACGAGGAATTTTATGCTAAACCAGATGC
The DNA here is from genome assembly GCA_902600895.1 of uncultured Alphaproteobacteria bacterium. Lineage (GTDB taxonomy): Bacteria > Pseudomonadota > Alphaproteobacteria > Rhodobacterales > Rhodobacteraceae > CACKLF01. Next base: position 31,000 of record CACKLF010000003.1, read on the forward strand.
AGGGGAACTTATTGTTTCACCTGCTGATGAAACTCCTTCTCATCCTCACGATGCTTGGGCTACGGAAGAAGATCTAGCCACTGGTATTTATTTTTTGAGTGAGGTAACAAAACTCGCTATCAGCAAAATGTCTTCTAACTGGGCTGGGCTTCGAACATTCTCTCCTGACAGAGCTTTGGTGATTGGTCACGATAAAAAAAACTCATCTTTCTTTTGGTTTGCTGGTCAAGGAGGATATGGATTTCAAACCTCTGCAGCAGCCAGTGAACTTGCTGCCGAATTAATATTTGGGTTAAATCCAGGAATTGGAAAGGCAGTTGCTGAGGCACTTTCTCCTATCCGTTTTAAATAATTAATCATATTTTTGAGTTCAAAAATTTCAGATAAACTGATAGTTATTGTGCCAATAAAAGACAATTAAATCTCTCTTTTAGCCTTTAGCAAAATTTTGTAAATTTCATCAGATACTTCAAGACCGTCTTCTAACGCAAAAATATAAGCCTGTGTAAAGTTAAAATATGCATTTTCTTTATTTCCCATTTTTAAATCTAATTTCGCTTTTTTGGTGTATATCTCTACAACCAAGGACAAATCATTTTTCAAAAAAGCATTTTGAAGTTTTGAGTTTTCACTTTCCAAACTATTAATTTTTTTTATTCCCATAAATTAATGATCAGGCCGAATACTGATTGGCAACCCACCCGTGAAAATTATGAGTTGGCCCATCCATTGCCGGCGAAAACCGGCCTCCATCAAAAAATTTTCCATAGCGCCCCTTTTGCATTCCCTCAACTACGAAAATATCCTCTGAAAGTACTGACTTCCAAAACAAAAAATTGTCTTCTCTCAATTTGCTATAATCTTTATTAATTGACCGAGAACTAGCGTAAAATATATTTACACGCTCAAGAGTGAAATCTTTTGAGATGGGTTGTAAAATTACTGAAAAAATGTGGTCTCGATGAACTCCTAGTAAAACATTTGGATATAGTGCAATATATTCGGCTCCTGTTTTCCATGACTCTGAAAGATTTTCAAAATCAACAAATACCCGACCGTTATCACTAATCTGTGTATAATGGTAAGAGCCTTGGCCTGAAAATTGGTCTTTGCTTTCAATATTGTAATGATCTTCCAGTTTAGAAACTACGTTTAATTCAGGATGAACCCACGGCAGATGGTAACTTTCACAAAAATTTTCTACAGCCAATTTCCAATTACATTTTAGCTCTAATTGGAAGGAGCTATAATTTTTACAAGAGAAAAGAGGCTTATTGAATTCACTCCATCTGGACATCAGGGAGCAATTAGTTTTTTCAAATGGCTCAGCTGAATCTGAAATATTTACAAAAATCACACCGAGATAGACATAAGATCGAATTTTTTTAAGTCGAAGGCTTTTCTTGTTCAAGTCTTTGTGATGATTATATCCAGGGCCTCCAATATGTGGTGTCGCGCGCAAACTGCCATCAAGATTGTAACTCCATGAGTGATAGGGGCATCTAATGGTTCCTCTTATATTTTTTTTCTCTTCAACTAATATCATTCCTCTGTGACGGCACACATTTTGGTAAACACATATTTGGTTCGTGTAATCTCTAACAATTAGTAGAGGAAAACCTAATAAATTTAAAGGCAAAGCATCACCTGGATTCACTACATCATGTTCAAATGCCACCCCTGACCAATTATCGTATAGCAAGCACTCTTTTTCTTTTTGGAAAACCTGTTCATCAATATAGTGAGAATTGGGCAAACCGTTAGCTTTGGATATTGGCAAATTTACTTTTGATAGATCAGAACACATTAGATTCCCTTTTAATTTTTGCAATAAGAATAAAGTATAGGAAAATGTAGAAAAATATTCTATAAAATTTGAGATTCAGTATGGCATTAAATTTGTGACACTAGAATGGGTATTATTTTATATGCTAAACAAATTTCCAATACTTTATAGTTTTAGAAGATGCCCATATGCGATAAGGGCACGTTTAGCACTTCTGGTGTCAAAACAAACAGTGGAAATAAGAGAGGTATTATTAAAGAATAAGCCAGTAGATTTTCTTAAAAAATCTCCCAGTAAAACAGTTCCGTGTCTTATTCTTAATGACCAAATAATTGATGAAAGTTTAGATATTATGATCTGGGCACTAGAAATAAACGATCCGGAAAAATGGTTGGAGACTCCAAACTCTGAGTTTGATTTGATTAATCTAATTGATCATGAATTTAAACCATTATTGGATAAAACTAAGTATGCTACTCGTTTTCCAGGTGAAGACTTTTATAAAAATAGAGAGAATGCTTTAAAAATTCTAAAAGAAGTAGATGAAAGGATTTCTGATAAAAATATATATAAAAATCAATTCACTCTTGTTGATATGGCTATTTTTCCTTTCATACGTCAATTTGCTTTCATTGACCGCACTTTTTTTAATAGCCAAAATTGGAAAAATTTAGTCAATTGGCTTGACCTTATATTAAACTCACAATTATTCACTAGATGTCAAACTAAATTCAAACAATGGTCCCCTTCCGATAAACCACGCTATTTTTAAAATGAATATTAAACAAATAAGTTACGATTTATTAAACTGCTTGGAAAATAAGAAGTATTCGGAATTACTCTCAAAAACCATTACCGATGTAACTATTGAAAATGCCTATGAAATATCCAGCATGATAAATTCTCTGAGGACAGCAAAAGGAGAAATACTAAGTGGTATTAAAATTGGTTTTACAAATAAATCTCTTTGGGAACAATATAATGTTGACACCCCGATATTTGGAATAATGTATGATACAACTATAAAAATGAATAATGCTAAATTGAATATTAACAAATACTTAGAACCTAAAATTGAGCCAGAAATTTATTTTAAGTTTTCTAAGACACCATCTTCAAAAATGTCTGATTACGAATTATTGGCTTGTTGTTCTAGCTTTGGTATTGGAATAGAAATTGTCAATTCAATTTACAAAGACTGGAAATTTTCTGTCTCAGATGCCATTGCAGGATTTGGTCTACATGCTGAATATAGTTGTTTAATGGAAATTTCCCTCGCTAAATATAAAGATAAAGTTAAAGATTTAAGTGAAAATCTTTCTAAATTTTCTGTTTCTCTGATGAGGGATGGCTTGCTCTTGGAAAAAGGACATAGCTCAAATATTTTGGCAAAAGGACCAATTGAAGCCTTAAGGCGCTATGTTTCATTTTGTGAACAGTTTATGCCTGACTGGTTGCTTTTAAATAAACCTATTACTACGGGAACTATAACTAATGCGCATGATATATGTGAGGGCGAAAGGTATACTTTAAAATTTGAAGGTCTTTACATTCAGGAGCTAGAAGAAAAAACTCTGGGACCTATCGTCGTCTAAAAATTATCAGTTTCCCAGGTCTATCAATTTTTGACATATAATTATGATCATCAATAGCAATTACTTCTATAATATTTAACGACACAAGTTTTTCTATGAATTTATTGTAGTCTTGTAATGCAAATGGCTCAGCATTCATGAAAATAACAACAATAGATCCCTGAGAGACAAAATCTACTAAAGTTTTAAGTGATTCTGGTCCAATATGACCCATTCCAAAACTACCAACGCACATAAGCACATCGAATGTCTCATTGATGGAATTATCTAAATCTTCCACTCTTTTCTTATATAATTTTTTATATATGCCCTTCCCCTCTGCGATAGCTATCATTTTAGATGAAACATCTAGGCCTGTAATGTTTAAAAATCCTAGCGAAATCAATTTTTCAGCAACGAGTCCAGTACCGCAACCAATATCAATAATTTCACAATCTTTTCTAGTTTCATACTTAAGCAATGCTTCAGATGCTATAATATGAGCACAGTAACCATATTCGTTTAATAGTTCATTTTCGTATTTTCTTGCCCAGTTATCGTAATGGGATTCGGGATCTATTTTGACATCTTTTCCAGATACGGCAGCTAAATTAGTTCCTATGGACTTTTTATTTATGTTCAAGACTTTATTCCTGCTGATATAAGCATATCTGCCAAATCGGCTAGAAATGTCTGATCTGTCGAAATAAAAGTTTTCATGGATCGCATCATAGACTTGATAGTCACGTCATCTTTTAAACTGTGGATTTTTTTAACCAAATCTTTAGCCTTATCACCTTTTGCTTGTTTCATGAGAATATAAGCCATTATTCCCATGGCACCAATCTGAGCATCGCCAAAATACTGTTCACTTTCTGAAAGTTCCTTTGCTAATTTAAAAGCTTTCTCATATCGACCAAAACTGGTCAGTGATAATGAGTAGTTTAATTTTATATTCGCAGGTGGATAAGGAACTAAACTTAAGGCTTTCTGAAAGGTTTTTTGTGCATCATCAGGCATTTGCAATTGAGTAAATGTGTTCCCAGCCGCACCTAGCGTAGTGATTCCCGTAGGATCTAACTCCACTCCCTTTCTATTATTAAATACAGCTTTCTCAATACGAATAGCATTGGTCATTTCTGGAAATAATTGTGGCTGTTTAGCTAATAAACCGGCTTTTGTAGTGTAGGCAAATCCATAATCTGGACCACTAATTAGCGCCCGATCTACTAGATTATTCATATCTCTAGCTATAAATTGCACTTGGTCTTTTTCCATAAGTCCAGTAATATACTTACATGTCAAATACCAGGCATAATCAACTAAAATTACGGGATTTTCTGGCTCTAAAAGAAAAAGCTCTTCAAATAACTCAGTTGCCTTAATGACGCCATCCCGGTCACATCTCATATAGTTAATGTGTGCATTTTTTGATATAGACCAAGCCTGGGCACTCTTAAAATACTTTCTAGTATCATTTAATTTTTTGCCAGTGGTCAGCTTCACTTGCAACTCGCTGAGAACATTTTCTGCAATATTATCTTGAATAGAAAAGATATCATCAAATTCAAAGTCATATTTCTGAGACCAAATTATCTTTGATTTATTCAAATCTGAAAGTTCGACGGTGGTTCTAATTTTTTGATTAGCTATTTGGTTTGTGCCTGTTAATACAAAACGCACTCCATACCTTTCAACAATTTCCTGATCGATTAATTCTTTTTTAAATATAAAATCACTAGTACTTCTTGATTGAACTGTAAGCTGAGGATATTGGGATAGATATGATATAATTGTATCTGTCATCCCCTCAGTAACATGCTCATTAGTGTTATCACTGGAACGATGAATGAAGGGTTTAATTAGCACAGATGGCTTATCACTGACTATAAATTTATCAACATCGTTCTGAAATGCTCTATTTACAACAAAACCTATAAGGAAGATAAATAAGATGGTGGCAAAAACTAATGCATACAATGGTCTACTTGGTCCTGTTCGAAGAGACCGCTTTTGTGATGGTTCTACCAACACGTCATATGCCTGAAAGATATTTTCTTTTACTTTTTGCGTACCAAGATTATTATATTCAAAATTTGTTTTGGATTTAACTAAATCAAAAATTGACTTAGAAACGGTTATCCCATTGGCCTGTGATAATGCCTCCAACCTGGCGGCAATGTTAACACCATCACCTAATAGATTTTTGCCCTCCAATATAACATCGCCCATATTTATCCCTATGCGATATTCGAGTTTAATAAAGTCGCCTTCCCCTTTGTTTCTAAGAATCATTTTCTCTTGAAATTGAACACCTGCTTCAATCGCAGATACAGCACTTGGAAATTCAGCTAAGATTGAATCTCCACCCGTATTAAATATTCTGCCTTTTTTTATTTTGATTATTTCTTTTAAAATATTAGAACACTCACGAAGACTTTGTAGTGTGCCATTTTCGTTAGTTTCCATGTGCTTACTGTATGATACAACATCAGTAGCAAAAATTACTGTAATCTTTCTTTCAATATTCTCATCACTCATGAGGTCAGCCTATCTAATTAAGTTTCAAATTAAAACTTTTTTGAACACGAAATAATCATTTTTTATATATCTATGCCTTTTGTGCTTTAAACGGTTTTCTTCTTTTAGGAAAACATGTTCTACAAATTTTGCAAATAGTTCCATCACAGCCCCTAGCCGTACAATATTCTCTTCCATAAAAGATTATCTGGAGATGTAATTTATTCCATAAATTTTTTGGAAATATTTTTTTTAAGTCACTCTCTGTTTGAGAGACATTTTTACCATTTGTTAGACCCCATCGCTGTGCAAGTCGATGAATATGAGTATCCACTGGAAACGCTGGTGTACCAAAAGCCTGTGCCATTACTACGCTAGCTGTTTTATGACCTACTCCTGGAAGTTTCTCTAATTGTTCAAAACTTCTTGGCACTACTCCATTATAATCATTTATCAAGATTTGTGATAATTCTGAAATAGCTTTTGACTTTTTGGGTGCTAAACCGCAAGGACGTATAATGGAGTAAATAGTTTCAACTTCAAGTTGAGCCATGTCATTAGGGTTTTTAGCTTTCTTAAATAAAATTGGAGTAACCTTATTAACTCTTTCGTCAGTACATTGTGCACTAAGTAAAACCGCAATTAAGAGTTCAAATTCGTTATTATGATTCAAAGGAACTGAAGTTTTGGGATAAAGTTCCTCTAATTCATTAATTATAAATTTTGATCGTTCTGATCTGATCATTTTAATATTTTTAAAAGTATTTTTACTATTTAGTGAATTGTTAAAGCATAATAATTAACTAAAAAAAATGGTGACATCAATAATGATTATTGTACCTATACAATCCACCTAATGATGAATATTATAAAGGTACACTCCTTAATGTGATTCTGATTATGTCCGAAAAAAAAATTGATAGAAAAATAGCTGTTATTTTCGTTACCGATGTTGTCGGTTTTAGTAAACTAATGGAAAAAAATGAGGATGCCACCCTTCAAAGCTTTCGAACTTGTAAAGAAATACTGGAAAAGTTATTCGAGGAACACGGTGGCCGTATTTTTAATACAGCGGGAGATTCTGTATTAGCAGAATTCCAAAGCGCTGTATCAGCTGTTATTTGTGCATCTGAGTTTCAAAAACTTTTAAAGGAGCGAAATTCTAATGTAGCTGATGAATCTCAAATGCATTTTAGGATTGGTTTAAATATGGGAGATGTAATAGTAGAAGGAGAAAATCTTTACGGTGATGGGGTGAACGTAGCTGCTCGGCTTGAGGCACTTTCACAGCCTGACGGTGTCTGTTTATCCAAAAGCATACACGACTTTGTCGCGCAAAAAACAGATTTAATTTTTAATGATATCGGTGATCAAAAGGTTAAAAATACTGAAGTGCATGCATTTGATCTCTCACTTACCGGCCTTGAAAAGAGAGAAGTTGAAATTTCAGGAAAGGAAAACAGTGAAAGCGGCAAGCCACCCTCAATCGCGGTTTTACCATTTTTAAATCTAAGTAATGACGATGAACAGGAATATTTTGCCGATGGCATAACGGAGGATATAATATCTAATTTATCGCTTTGGAAAACATTCCCAGTTATTTCTAGAAACTCTTCATTCAGCTTCAAAGGAGCAAAAGAGAGGTCAGGCGAAATTGCTAAAAAATTAGGTGCTGACTATCTTGTAGAAGGGAGTGTTAGAAAAGGAGGAAATAAGGTACGCATAACGGCTCAACTTACTTTTGCTCCTGAAGAAAAGCAAATATGGTCAAAGCGATGGGATAGATCATTAGAAGATATTTTTGAAGTTCAAGATGAGGTTTCTCAGGATGTGGCAGCTTTGATTTCTCCAGCTTTGAAAGATCAAGAGCGGGTTAAATTATCTAACAAGCCAAAAAAGAATTTTGGTGCTTGGGATGAATATTTACAAGGCTTAGCTATTTATAATGGACAAAGGTTTACTGAGCATGCCGGAACAGTCATTGAACATTGTAAAAAAGCTATAGAACTTGATGCTAATTTTTGTGATGCTTATGTTTTGTACTGTACTGCCCTACAATTTGCAATATATAATCATGAACAACAAGATGACAGAGCTGATAATGAGCGCTTGTTTCATCAATTAGCTGAAAAAGCAGTTGATCTGGACCCTGAGAATCCTGACGCACTATCAACACTAAGCTTATCGTACAGTATTAAAAAAGATTATGCAAAACGGTTAGAGCTCGCAGAGAAGGCCTTAGAAATAAATCCTAACCACCCTCGAACAAATTTCCAATACGGTCAAGCTTTGTCTAACTTTGGAAGATTTGAAGAAACCCTCCATCATGTTAATAAAGCAATTGAGTTAGATCCCATATCAAAAAGAAATTATGAGGGTTTTTATGTGTTACTTTATATAGCATTAAACGATTGGAATAACGCTTTAAATTGGTGTGATATACTTCATGAAAGAGATCCCCATTCACGATTTTTGGGATGGAGGGCTGCAATATTAGCCATGAAAGGCGATGCTGATACAGCTAAGGAATATCTCGCAAAATATCAAAAAGAGCGTCCAGAAATAAAAACTGCTTCTGATTATGAAAAAGTAGCGCCTACAATAATTAAAGATGTTCTATTAGAGGGCTTAGTAAAAGCTGGGTTGCCAGAATAAAAAGTATAATCTCAAAAAAAATGTATATAGCTCGGCTTGTGCATAAGCTATATTTTTTGTAAAAAGCAAAAGCAGGTCTTCTAAACTAAGGGAGAAAAAATGAAAAATTCCAAAACAGTATTAATCGATAAAAATCCTGGTAGAAATTCTCAAACCTATGGGATTGCACGAGAACTAGGTACTGATCTTGATTTAATACATCAACCATCAGTCGGCGTTTTGGGAAATAAAGGAGACTCACAGTGTTACATGGGTGTTTCGGAGAAAGTGAATACAATTCATGATTCATTAAAAAAAAGGGTTGGCACAAACCCTAAGCAGCTTAAAATGCGCTTAATTCAACCTGAGTTTACAATAGCCACATCCGATGGCATTCGGAATGGTACAAAGGAAATGCGTTACTCTCTTATAGGACGTGAAGTAACTAATGATTCAGTATGCGAGCATTTGAGTGCATCTGGGGTTGAAGGTACTATAGCCGTGGTTGCATGTGACAAACCTCCAGTGGGAACATTAGCTGCAATTCTGGAGCACAACAGACCGGCAATAATCATGTCTGATGGATCTATTCGGCCTGGCAAGGACTCCGAGACTGGTGAAAGCATAGATATTATTTCTAGTTATCAAATTGCTGGTAGCAAAAATGAAGATCTGAAAGAGAGAATAGCAAAGGAAGCTTGTCCGGGATATGGAAGTTGTGGCGGTATGTTTACCTATAATACTATGCAAACATTTATTGGTGTTGTTGGAATGCAGCCACTCCATATGGTTTCTCCAGCATCAGAGGATATTCGAAGAATAGAAATTTTTCCTAATGAATTAGTTGATTTATTGTCAAATTTGATCAAAAAAAATATTTTACCCAGAGACATTGTTACTAAAGACTCCATTAGAAATGCAATTGTGGTTTCTATGGCAGTAGGAGGATCAACCAATGTCATGCTACATGCTCCAGAAATATCTCGTGCAGCTGGATATAGTAAATTCTCAGAAGATATTATGTCTATTGATGAATTTAACCATTTATCAAAAAATGTGATACCAGTGGTAGTCAATGCCCGTCCATTTGGCCAATATTCAATGGTTGATATAGATGAAAAAGGAGGAATACAAGTAATAGTCAAAGACTTATTGGATGCTGGCCTTTTGAATGGTGAAGTAATGACATGTACTGGTGAGACTTTGTCGAAACAAATTGACAGACTATCTCCTCCAAAACCTGATGGTGAAGTTATTTACAGTGTTGAAAACCCTTTTAAACCGACTGGTGGGCTTCGTGTGCTCGGGGGAAATTTGTCACCAGACTCAAGCGCAATTTTGAAATTAGCGGGAGTAGAAGGAGGCTTAGAAAACAACATTTTTGTTGGAAAAGCTAAAACCTTTGATGGAGAACAAAAACTACTCGAAACATTAGATAATACCCCTGAAGTTTTTCAAAACAATGATATTGTAGTTGTACGCTATGAAGGCCCAGTAGGAGGGCCAGGAATGCCTGAAATGTTAGATTCTACTTCCAGAATTACTACTCTTTGTAGAGAAAGAAATATTACCGTGGCCCTGATGACTGATGGTCGTTTTTCTGGTGGATCTGTAGGCCTGGTAATTGGCCATGTCGGACCAGAGGCAGCTATTGGGGGTCCAATTGCTCTTATTAAAGAAGGAGATGATATTACCGTAGATTTGAATATTAACGAGCTCTCGTGTGAACAGTTGAATGATAAAAATATATATGCTGATCGATTTTCAGAATGGAAAAGTACTGTAGAAAAAAACGGGGGTTCTCATCCATCCTTGGGTGAGGTAAATACACGATTACTTAATAAAATGCGATTTTCTGCAGTATCGGCAACATATGGAGCGGGAATGCACCCAAATAGAGAATTATGGGTAAATGAACCAAGAATTTCAGGATCAAATCGTTTCATTCCTGAAAATAAATATCGATAGAATTTGTAAAAGACTTCCATTAATAGGTTCACTATATTTTTCTTTTCTTTCTTACGGTGAGGTTAAGTGTGCCGCAATTTTTTCAGCAATCATCAGAACTGGTACGTTCAGATTTGCAGTTACATTAGTTCTCATGATTGACGCGTCAACAATTCTCAAGCCTTCAGTATTATGAACTAAGCCAAATGAATTGGTAACTGAATTGTCATCCAAACCCATCCGACAAGTAGATGAAGGGTGATACTCTGTGGAAACACTTGTTTTTAGCCAATCAAGGATATCGTTGTCTGAAATTACCGAAGGACCAGGAGCTATTTCTTCTCTCCGGAGATTAATAAATGCTTTTTGTTGTGCTATTTCACGGGTTTTTCGCAGCCCCATAGTTAAAATATTTCTGTCGCATTTGTCTGCCAAAAAATTATAGATAATCTCAGGATCATGTTTTGGATTTGCAGACTTAAGCCGAATTAGACCTTTACTTTTTGGTCTCATTAACCCCAAAGAAAACATAAAACCACCACCAAAATTAGATTTTTCGCCTCGAATTAATGATGATAAAGGATAAAACTCATGCTGTAGATCAGGATATGCTACATTATCCGAACTTTTAAAAAAGCTCCCAACTTCACATATCGTAGACGCTCCAATTCCGTTTTTGAACAACAACCATTGGAGCCCAATTTTATATTTTTTCCAGCCATTTAGTTTTTCTGAAAGTGAAACGCCCGGCGGACTACCATAAACTATTGGCGCTATAGGATGATTTTCTAAATTTTTTCCTACTGCTGGCAAATCAACGACTGATTTGATATCATGATGAGCCAGATGCGACTTGTCACCAACTCCGGAAAGCATGAGTATTTTTGGTGTGTTAATCGCCCCAGCACATAATATTATTTCACGAAAAGCTTCAAAATGAATTATCTCTCCATTTTTTTCAGCTTTTATCCTAACAGCGCGCTTTCCATCGAACTCAACAGAATTAACCAAACAATTTGTTTCTATAGAAAGGTTATCTCTATTGATAATCGGTTTTAAATATGAGTCGGCAGCACTTGCCCTTCTCCCATTCTTGGTGAGAGTTTGGGTAATGTGAAATCCTTCTTGATACTGTCCATTTTGGTCGTCATTTATATTGTAGCCTGACTCCTTTCCGGCACAGAGGAATGCATGGCTGAGTTTTTGTGTTATGTTCGATTGCTCTATACTTTGTGGTCCATCACGACCCCGCCAATCATTTGAACCCATCTGAAACGTCTCAAGATTTTTAAAATGTGGCAAGCAATCTTTAAATGACCAATCAATTAAGCCGTCACTTGCCCATCCGTCATAGTCCATTTTATTACCTCTATTAGCAACCATTCCATTAATAGAAGATGAGCCACCTAGCACTTTGCCTCTGTGTTCAAGAATTTTTCTGCCACCAAGATTTTCTTCTGGTTCAGTAACATATCCCCAATCAAGATTCTTGTGTCTTGCCGCCATTGCAAAAGCGGCCGGCATCTGGATGATTAAACGCTGATCAGATCCACCAGCTTCGATCAATAAAATGTTTTGTGATGCATTTTTACTTAATCTATTCGCTAGTACACAGCCTGCAGGTCCAGAACCCACAATTACGAAGTCAAATGATAGATTTTTTCTCATCTTTCTGCTTTTCTTAATTCTTAACCTGGTTTTTTATAATTTAAATTTTGTATTAGGATTAAATCGTTTATATAGTTCTGAATAAATATCAAAGATATCCTAAAGTCATGAGGCTGTAATTAAAATAAACAATCTATCTAGCTAGTAAAAAGGAAACGGACCTGTGAACAAACATGAGATGTGGGAATATGTAGAAAAAATTGAAGCTCAATTTCACGATCTCTCTGATAGGATTTGGGAAACTCCTGAAACTTGCTACATGGAGCAAAAATCTATGGGAGCATATCTATCGGAACTAGAAAAGAATAATTTTAAAATCACTAAAGGAATAGCTGGCATACCCACTGCTTTTATAGGTGAGTGCGGCTCTGGAGAGCCTGTTATTGCTTTTCTCGGAGAATTTGACGCCTTAGCTGGCTTAAGTCAATACCCAAATATGTTTCAAAAAAAACCCTTAAAAGAGGGAGGAAATGGGCATGGCTGTGGTCATAACTTACTGGGCTCAGCTGCTTTACAAGCTGCCGTAGCTATAAATAATTGGATGAAAGATACTAGTACACCTGGAACTGTTAGATTTTATGGTTGTCCAGCAGAGGAAGGTGGTGCAGCTAAGACCTTTATGGTTAGAGAAAATGCATTTTCTGATGTGGATATCGCAATTACCTGGCACCCAGGATGCCTTGCAGGAGTTGTAAAAGGTTCTAGCCTAGCAAATTGTAGAGTTGATTTTACTTTTGAGGGCAAAGCCAGTCATGCAGCGGGAGCTCCCCATTTGGGTCGCTCTGCCCTTGATGCGGTTGAACTGATGAACGTTGGTGTGAATTATATGCGAGAGCATATGTCAGAAAAGGCCCGTATTCATTATGCCATTATAGATGGTGGAGGTATTTCTCCTAATGTAGTCCAATCAAATGCACGTGTCAGGTATGTGGTAAGAGATGAAACCTCTATAAAGATGTTGAATTTGTTAAATAGAGTAAAAAATGTTGCCAAGGGTGCATCACTCATGACTGAAACAAGTGTAAAGATAAAGGTTTTAGCTGGAGTTTCCAATTTAATTTATAATCCTACTTTGGGATCGGTAATGCAGCGGAACCTAGATTTAATTGGACCACCTAATTTTGTAGGTGAAGATTATAGGTATGCAACTAAAATGCAGGCTACTTTGGATGAAAAAGAAATTGAAAATACTTACCTTCAAGCAGGTATCGAGCCACTACGAGGTCAAGTCCTAGGGGAAAAAGTTATCCCAGCAAGCGCAAAAATCGTAGGGATGGGTGGTTCAACAGATGTTTCTGATGTAAGTTGGGTAGTTCCTACAGTACAGCTTTGGGGAGCAAATTATGTAATCGGTACGCCATTTCACTCTTGGCAAATGACAGCTCAAGGCAAATCGAACATTGCCAAAAAAGGATTGACCCATGCAGCTATGGTTATGGCATCGACAGCATATGATGTTATTCAAAATAAAGAAATTCGGGATAATGCTTGGCTAGACTTGAGAAAAGTACTTGACAAGCAACCTTATGTTTCACCTATTTCTATAAAATCGTCACCTCCAATAAGAGATATGAGCACATAATTTTTCAAATAACTTGATTTACTATTAAAATTGCATGTTATTACGTAAGGTTTTATTTCAAAAAATAAAAAATTTAGTAGGGTTTTAGTTGTAAATACTCGCGGAACGTGGAAAGTTTACAGGTGAATATTTCAATACAATGCATCGGATTTTACTATGACAGAGGACTTAAATTCAATAATAAGAAGGCTAAGGGCGTTATCAGGAATAATACTTTTTATTTATGCTATAACCCACTTAATTAACCATTCGCTTAATGTTTACTCTATTGAGCTTGCCGATTTTGTTAGAGAACATTATTGGCAACCAATATGGAAAAATTCACTCGGAACTTTTCTGCTTTATGGCTCACTTATCGTCCACATACCAATCGGTTTTTATAGTATAGCATCTAAAAAATCATTTAGATTAACTGCTAGAGAATGGGTTCAATTAACTTTTCCAGTGTTGGCACTATTATTATTACTTCAACATATCTTAGGAGGATACATTTTAAACAGAATGTTTGAAAGCAATTTTGGTTACCAAGCTCTTTTTTCTAGTATATTGTCAGAACCCGCCGAGGCCACTATAGGAACAATACTTTTTACCCTAATGGTCATATTTATATGGACACATGGTGTTATCGGAATCAACCAACTGTTAAAATTTAATTTTCAAAATTATGATAAGTTCAAATTGGGCTTAAACGTTATATATTATGCAGTACCTTCTCTTGCATTGGCTGGACTCTGGGCTGGCTTAAAGGAACAAAGTCTACTAGCCCAGTTCAAGGCTATACAAGGTGAAGAAGGCTTTTTAATGACAGTTTTAGGGAAGATTATACCAGCAGAGGCCTTCCCCTACCTTTTACCAATAGAACCATTAGTAATGAATAATTATCCTTTGGTTGTTTTAGCACTAATTATCCTAACAACAATGAATGTATTACGCTCTAAGTATATTGGAAATATTAAAATCTCTTATCCCGAAGGCAGAGAAGTTACGGTTGCAAAAGGTACCTCAATATTGGAAGCGAGCCGTTTGGCCAAAATCCCCCATCAGTCGGTTTGTGGAGGTAAAGCCAGATGTACAACCTGTCGCGTGAGAGTTATTTCACATGATGGGAATTTACCGAATCCTAATGCTTACGAGACAATGGCGATAAAAAAAGGTGGGCTTGAAGATGGAGTGAGGCTTGCTTGTCAGCTTCATCCAGCAGGAAATATAAAGATAATGCCATTAGTTAACCCTATAAATGTTCTTGAAAGAAATTCAAGTTTAGACGGCTTGTCTAAGCCAAAAGCTTTATCAGGCAAGGAACTTGAAACAGTAATACTTTTTATTGATTTAAGAGAATTTACTAAACTCTCTGAAAAAAAATTACCCTATGATATTGTGTATATTTTAAATAGATATTACGCAACATGTGGTGAAATAATTGAGCGAAATGGTGGGAGACTTGATAAATTTATAGGTGATGGAATTATGGCTATATTTGACAATAACTCATCAGCTCATACGATTTATAACGCATCTTTAAAATCTGCTTCTGAAATCTCCAAAAGGATGAAAGCTCTGAATTCAGAGCTAAGTGAAGATCTTTCTGAAAAACTAAAGTTTGGAATGGGAATTCACGCAGGTGATACCATTGTTGGCCTCATGGGATATGGTGAAACTTTTTCAGAAACAGCAGTTGGGGACAACGTTAATATCGCAAGTAGGTTGGAAGAGTTAACAAAAGCATACAAAGCGGAACTTGTTGTATCAAAATATGTTGTAGACTCTGCTGCCATAAATGTGGACAACTTTTCTATGGATTCAGTTTCCATTAGAGGTAAAGATGAGAAAGTAGACATTTATACAATTAATGATGCATCTCGAATTTTTGCTTAGATCATTTGTTTTCATGCTATAAAATTATACTGACACAGCCCCTACCCATGTTTCTACAATATTTGATCTTGAAGAAAGCATAATCAATTTCTGTATCATGTCTTCGTCACTATCAATAAATTTATCTAAAGAGATTCTAGAATGCTCTACTTCAGTATCTATCAGTATGGCATCAAAGTAGAAATCCTTTTCAAAACTACCAGCAGGAATGCTTAGAACCTGCGCCCCTCCCTTTGTCGCCAAATAAAAAGCCTCTTTGAAGCTAACTCTACTATTTGAAAGACCTCTACCTTCTCGTTGAACAAATGGGTTGACACCACTTTCCAGAGCCCTACTTGCAAAAATTGTATTTTTTGCTGTGTCTAAAACAGAACAGCTTGGACCACCTGCAATGTCTGTACCTAACCCAATACTTAACCCTTTCCTGAGCGCTCGGCGTAATGGAAATACTGCGTCAGAAAAGAAAAAATTTGATAGAGGACAGTGAGCGATGTTTGCTTGCTGTGCCTTGATTATATCCATATCTTGTTCAGAAAGAAAATTTCCATGGGCTAGAATAGTAGACTTCTTTAATAATCCAAACTCCTGCAGTGCCTCAGTATCAGTTTTTCCACATCGGTCTAACACATGTTGATGTTCCCAATCACTTTCTGAACAATGAGTTTGCACAAATACATTAGATTGTTTAGCTAACTTTCCAAGTTCGTATAGCGCTTCATTGGTACAGCTTGGTATGAACCTTGGAGTAATTGCAGCATATATTTTTCCTTCATTGTTCTTTTGAAGTTCTTCAACAAATTTAGTAAAGGTCTCTGTATCATCCAAGGCGTCTCTTGTTGAAGAATCTCTATAATAATCTGGACATTGTGAATGATTGTCCATAACTACCTTTCCCACAACCGCCCTTTGTCCAAACTTGATACATTTCTCAGCCAAAATCTGAGTTGCTCTCTGATGGATAGTACCAAAGTATACGGCTGTAGTAGTGCCAGCTCTTAAAAGGGACCTAACTAAGTCTTCATACACAAAATGCGCAAAATTTTCATCTTTGAACTTAGCTTCAAGCGGAAAAGTGTATTTCTGAAGCCATTTTTCGAGTGGAATATCTAAGGCTTTCCCCAACTGGGGCCATTGAGGGGCATGTATATGTAAATCTGTAAAACCAGGTAACAAATATTGATGTCCTTTAATTTCAACTAGTGATTGTGAATACCTATATTTTCTCACCTCATTATGATACCGATCCTCATTTCTTTTTATTAGATCTGATATTTTTCCATTGGGCCCAATTACTAAAAGTGCATTTTTTTCTAAATAAATATTATTAAGACTTGAGGAAAAAATGATTGAACCCAAAATTGCCTTATTAGTTAATTTTTTCATATCAAATCACGTGAATTATAAATAAGCTAAAAAGATTCAAGTAGCAGAGTCATTTAGCATTACTTTCCAATAGCCGACTTTGAAAATATGCCACACCTTGCTCATGTCTAGGAGATAGTGGACCTGGTCTATATGCACCACTCTCATAATTTTTTTGCGTTTCAATACATACCTCAAAATCTTCCCTAATTACATTTAAATTATCACTAATTATCTTGTCTCTCTGTTTTTTTGTATTATCTGAGGTGCTTCTAAAATAAAAATTATATATGAGCTCAGTCTTGCCAGTATTAATGGGGTTAATGCGCGATGTATTCATACCACCCTCAAATAAAGATAATGTCCAATTAGGCCACATCCATAACCACTTACCTTTGTAAAACAAACCATCTCTTGGTGGCGCAGTCATTCGCACATGTCCATTCAAGGCAGTTGTCTCAAATTTATCAAAGTCTATTGCTTTATGAAAAGCAGGATGCACTCCTGGAATATGATAACCTTCCACAAAATTATCGGTGTATACTTTCCAGTTTGCATCAAAAACTAGTTTCTCTTCCTGTGTCCAATTATAATCTTCAATGGGATCATTTTGAAGTTCTTCAATCAAATCGCCGTATTCCAAATCAAAATTAGCCTCGGGCTGGATAGACAAAAATAAAAGACCCCGCCAAGTTTTTAAAAAAATTTCATCTAGCTTCCAATCTTTTGGTTCAAAATCTGGGTCTTGACCCCACCAAGGCACATTGAGGAGTTCACCACCTTCTCCCCATACCCATTGGTGATAAGGACATCGTATTGTTGAAGAAGTTCCACATCCCTCAGGAAGTAATCTGGCCCCTCTGTGTCGACAGACATTTCTGAACGCCCTTATCCCCTTTTTTGTCTTGATTACAAATACTTTTAAACCAGAAATTTCGGTTGCATAATAATCCCCTCTTTTAGCTAATCTAGAAACTGGACACACCAATTGCCAACTGTTAGCAAAGATTTTTTGAACATCATCGTTATAGATTGTTGTACTAGTATAGTTCTCAGAAGGAATATTTAACATTTTACTAACAAATTTTTTAAGTTCATTATCATGAATAGTAAAAATTTTTCAAACCTTAAATTTTTTTGGTTTCATTTATTTTATTAAGTTTTACTTTGAAAAAAGTATTTAATATCAACCGCTGAAAAAAAATCCTCAAATTTAATATCCTAAAAAAAACAGGAAGGCTCAAAAATATGCGAAATATAAGAAGTCTATTAGCTCACTCAAAATATCTAATAATTGCGACGTATATCTTTTCTTCAGCCATTAATGCAGAAACGACGCGTGAACCTGTACCTGCAAAAAATGAACTTTCTTGCTTATTTTCGAATGGTATTCCAAAGCATAAAATTGGCAAATTTCCAAACAAGGCAAATCCTAACAAATTAATGGAACAAAAATTAACTTTTTGTTTTCCAACAAGACCTATATTCACAGGCAGTATCACTTGGGATCTTATGACAGTTGGTGTCTCAAAATCTGGTATTCCTTTTCGGCCTTACACAGCAGAATTTTATGACCATAATTCAAAAACGGGATTTAGTGATGACCCATCTAGTGGCTGGAGAAAGCAAGCAATGCATGACCCACGCAAATTAGGTATTGATTTTAATCATGGTCACGTTGATAAGTCAGGTCTATATCACTATCATAGAGTCTCAGACAAATTTTTAACAAGCAAAAATAAAATTCTTATAGGTTTTGCGCCAGACGGTATAAAAATATTTTATAGTAGCTTAGAGACTTCGTCATGGAAATTAAAGAATGGGAGCCGTTCTTCACCACCCGGCGGTAATCATGATGGCACTTTTGAAGAGGATTTCGAATATGTAGAAGGATCAGGGTCACTCGATGAATGTAATGGGAGAAAATCAAATAATGAATACTTCTACTTTGCGACTACTTCCTACCCCTATTTTCCAAGGTGTTTTAAAGGTTTAGTGAATACAAAATTTCTTCAAAGAAAGTAAAAAGCTCGGATTGAAAATATACGTTAATTCTTTTGAGCGTGCTCTGAAATAAACAACTCACCACCATCTTCCTCCGCTATGCCAAATAATCGGAGCATTTTGTTTTTTTGCATCTCTTTCAACCATGAATTTAGTTCCCTTGAACCGAGTCCATCTTTTTGAAAAAGGGTCACAACTAAACCATTTTCCAAGCATAAATTACTCAAATTTTCATCTGATTTTACTTTTTCAACTGCGTCAGCTAACAAGTCAACAATATCCAAACCTGTTGGTGAAACATCTGGACCACCCGATAAATATCCAACCTTGGCCGTGGGATGCTCTACCCCTCTTAGCAACGGTATTTCGGCATCATAAATGTTTGATAATAAACCAGGAAATGCAACCAATGTATAAATTTCACAATCTAACATCATTTCTTTAACTGCTTCATCATCAGAGGGGAGTAAAGAATACTCCAAATAAGCTTTTATGAAATTTTTTCTCAGTTTAAAATTTGTAAATCGCGAACCGAGCCACATCATGTATGGGAGTCCAAAATCCATTATGGCAGGTCCTACTTGTACCAAATCATAGTCAATAACGGATAATTCCAATGTTTTAGGATTATAAAGGACATTATCTGGCTTAAAATCATTATGAACAACTACCTGTCTCTTTGCAGCAATAGATTGAGGGAAAAATGATTCACATTGCATTACTTTCTTGTACACACCTGTCTTTACTTGCAAGTTGAAAACATTTTGAGCTACCTGTGGATCTGGATTGCCAGCGCCCATGACGGGCGTAAAAGTATCAAATGCGGACCAAGGAAGGCACCAGCATGGAGCATGTGGTGGCATAGCCTTTAGAATGGAAAATACAGTCTTATCCTGATGTAAAAATTCCTTTTTCAAAGGCTCGTACCAGTCTATGGGAACAGAATGTAGCTTAGACAATAGATGTGCTACTCTATTTGGTGGAGCAACTTTTTCATTAAAATGGAAAAAGTCTTTCATGGCTGGAATACCAGCAGATTTCTCAATGTGAAAGTCTCCACCGTTCACCAAAATTGGTGGAGCTATTGCATTCTGACGAAGTATTTCCGTAGCTGCGTCTACTCGTTTTTTTGTGTTTGGATGAGAGCTCATAATACTATCTGACGCACGCACTTTAATTATACATTTTGGAATATCTCTTTTAAAACAAATAAACGTTTTGGCACCACTATTGCCGGAGGCATCTTTAATTGTCAGCATTTCTTTACCTAGCTCTTGCCCATAAATAAGCTCATGAACTATTTGCCTGACCTGATCTAAAGAAGCTTTACCAAGCAATATATCAGGTTTTTCAATAATTTTATTATCCATTGATTTTTTCCTTTATTGATACAAAGATAAAACCCAAACCTATACTCGGCAAGGAGCAATTGTTCTTTTTATATAACGAAAGATATACAAAATAGCGAAACAAGCATATATACAGCGGTTTATGAGTTATTTTTGATAGATTTTTTTTTATAATTCATTTTAAAGTCTACGGTAATACAGCACAAACCTTCACCAGTTATGTGTGATGTGTTGACTAATTTCATTTTTCTCCTTTACTGTATACCTTTATTCCGTGAGTTCAATATTTCTGATAATCTAGAAATATCACTCTTTTTATTAACGTTGAAATGGAGGCTATATGAAAACATCCAAAGATTATCTTGAAGAGGCTAATAAAGTAGTTAGAAAGATTGATTTTTCTGAAGCTCTGATAAAGCATACTGAAAAAACTGCTATCTTTATAGATGTTAGGGATAGTTCAGAAATTGCAAAAACTGGTAGCATAACAGACTCTATAAAAATTCAAAGGGGCTTGATTGAATTTGTAGCAGATGAATCATCCAAGCTTTATAACTTGAAGCTAAAAAAAGACACTGAGATTATTTTAGTCTGTGGAGCTGGTGGACAAGCAGCTTTAACAGGCAAGACACTCATTGAAATGGGATATAGGAATGTAGCCAATTTAGGAGCAATAGGTGATTGGGAAAAAAATGGAGGACCAATGACCAAATAAAACTGTGTAAGTAATACTGGAGCCATATTCATATCAAAATTAAAGAAAAGTTTGAGTTAAAATTCATTTTTTAAAGTAATCACCCTTTAAGGAGCTGTAGTGAACGTCGAATATATTGAAAAAGGTTCAGGCCATAGAGTGATACTTCTTCATTCTACTGTTGCCACTAATAAGCAGTGGAAAAAATTGATCGAGCTTCTCAGTGATGACTATAATCTTGTTGCGCCAAATTTATACGGATACGGCAAAACGGATAGCTGGAATAGCAAAAAGTTACAGACACTAAAAGATCAAGCTGAAATCATTCGCCAATTTGTTCCAAATGATGGAGAGAAATTTTCTCTGGTAGGGCATTCATTTGGAGGAAGCGTTGCTATGATGGCAGCCAAAATATTTAGAAATCATGTCGATAAGCTCATCTTAATTGAGCCAAACCCAAACTATCTACTACGAGAGATGGGGAGAATTAATGAATTTAATGAAATTGTAGCTTTGCGAAATTGTATTAAAACCAATGGAGCGAATAACAAATGGGAGGTTGCAGCCAAAGTTTTTGCTGACTACTTCAATGGTAATGGAGCATGGATGGTAATGGATAAAGACAGGCAAAAAAAATTTATTGCCGCTTTAAAGCCAAACTATCATGAATGGGACTCCGTAATGAATGAAATTACCTCAATAGAAGAATGGAAGATTTATTTACCCAAAAAAACAACAGTTTTTAGCTGTAAAAAAACTATCAACTCTATAACTGGTATTATTCATTTGCTACGCTCCAATATGACATCCTGGAACTTTGTAGAATATCAGTCAGGCGGTCATATGGCTCCATTAACAATGCCCGATGTAATCAACCCACTGATAGAAAGAGCATTAGCGGCTTGATGAATTGTCGGTTTTTACATGGATGACAATACTAAGGAAATCGTTTGAAAACAATCTAGATAGTAACTTTGATCCAATTTTAATAATTTTTTATTTCTCATAGATACCTATTAAAATCAAAAATACGACTGACGGATATTTGCTTTTTATAAATGGCTCCAGAAGTAGGGATCAAACCAATGACCATAGTGTCATAATTAGTTATAAAATATCATAAAGAGTTTTGCTTATACGGGGTACGATGGCCATAAATGATTATAATTGGTCATTAACATTTATACAGTGTCAGACTTATCCTATCAGCAAGTTTGTTCGCAGCGTAGGAAATTTGTCAGTAGATTTATGGTAGTAGCTTAAAAAAAAACTTGAGCTAGTCTTAATTATTTTTCATTACCTTTAATAAAATCAAAACAAGCTTATGCAACATTTATAGGTCTTTCAATATGGATCCAATGCAGCACATCTTTAATAATAGCAAATCTCGAAAATCTTGCTCCTTTCTTTGTCTTGATAGTTGAATATTTATTAGACGGGTTAGTTTTAACAAACTTCTTCCAGTTTTTTATATGTTGGATACCATATGACAGGAGGACTAGAAACCTCCAAGCAACCCAGCCGTAGGCATTTCCTAAAGTAATTTATTTAAGTTTTGTCTCCACAATGCGATATCTCAGAACTTATACTTTCGATTTCGCACAAAAAAACTATTGAAAAACTGATACTTAAAGGTTTTTTATGGCTCCGGCGGTAGGGATCGAACCTACGACCAATTGATTAACAGTCAACTGCTCTACCGCTGAGCTACGCCGGACCACATCGAATGTTTTAAAGATATAATGAAAATAATCAATAAAAATAATATTTTTCCATTATCAGTTTAGTAATTTGAAAAAAATATTTATTTCAAAAAGAATTTACTTTTGGTTGACGGATTATTTGTATCAATAGTAATTAAACCGTTCTCAAAAAAATTAATTAAATGAGCAAATACATTTCTTGATGCTGCTGGTTTTAAAAATTCTGATAATTCCGGATATACTTTTTCAACTATTTCCAAAATATTACTTCCTTGCTTGGTGATAGCTAATAAAATTTCTTTTTCTCTCTGAATTCTGTGCTTTAAATGCTCTTGAACTAAAGTTTTTCCATCTAATATTGGTGCACCATGCCCCGGATAATATAGTTGATTTTTTCGATCTAATAGAGCAGCTAAGGAAGCCTTGTATTGACCTATATCTCCATCTGGTGGTGATATCAAAGTTGTAGACCAACCCATAACCAAATCACCCGTAAAAAGCACTTTACTATCATTTAATGAGAAACATAAATGATTAGACATGTGCCCAGGTGTATGAATGGCTTCCAGGTCCCAATCTGTACTTGAAATAAAATCATGTGAAGACAATTGTATGTCAGGCTCAAATCCTGTATCCACACCCTCTCCCCCACCAAGATTATTACCTTGGGAGAGTTTTTGCATAAACACACTTTGACCAGAAATATTATTCCCAAACCCATAAAGAGGCACATCATATTTTTTTGAAATTATTCTCCCTAAGGGACTATGGTCTGTATGTGAATGCGTAATAAACACACCAAGCAATTTTGTTCTTTCCAATGCAAACTCTATGGCCTGCAAGTGACTTTCACTAATTGGTCCTGGGTCAATTAGGGCAACCTCTTGACCTCGACCAATGATGTAAGTTTGAGTACCCTTAAAGGTCATATATGAAGCGTTAGGTGCAACTATTGATTTCACCCCTTCTGATAGGTCTATTATTTGACCAATAGGCGGATCGTATTTAGATTGAACTAATAGAGACAAAATTTTCCTTTTTGCATATTAAAACAAGTGTTAATGAATATATATGATAAGTTCATTTGCAAAGCAATTTCTTCCCAAAAGCCTTTTTGGCAGGACATTACTTATCGTCCTTGTTCCTATAATTTTATTGGAAGTTATAATCGGCTTTGTTTTTATTCAGAGACACTACGAACAGGTAGCTACTCAAATGAGTAAGAGCATGTCAATTCAACTCAACTATATTATAAGAACTGTGGAAAATGCCACTGATCAGGATTCTGCTGAAACATTTGCGCACGAAATAGGAAAAAATCTAGGCATTTCTGTTAGACTTGATAAGGACAAAAGCGTCATACCTACCATAAACTTCAGGTCATATGATTTTGCCGGCAAAGCCATTACCAAAGTGCTTATGAGCAAAATTCCAAGACCAATAACTTTTGATTTATCAAGCAATTGGAGAATAATCGGCTTGGGGATCCAAACGAGTAAAGGTACCTTACACGTGAATATAGGAAGGGATAAACTTTCTGCAGCAAACCCTCACCAGTTATTAGTTCTGATGGTATTTCTTACAATCCTTCTAATGATATTTTCTCTAATAATGTTAAGAAATCAAATTCGACCAATAGTACGCCTTTCACAAGCCGCAGAAGCATTTGGAAAAGGTGAGAAGATTAATTACAAACCTTCAGGAGCTGTAGAAGTTCGCGGCGCAGGTTTGGCTTTTTTAAATATGAGAGATCGATTGCAAAAACAAATTGCGCAGAGAACTGAAATGTTATCTGGTATCAGCCATGACTTAAAAACTCCATTAACCAGGCTTAAACTTGCTCTATCATTGTTAGAGGGGAACAAAAGTGAAATTGCCGAAATGAAAAATGATGTTGATATGATGGATAACATGGTCAAAGAATTTCTTGATTTCTCTAAAGACCAAACATTAGAGCAAGCTAAAAGCTACACCAGTAAACAAATTTATGAAAGGGTCTCCAACCTCATCTCCTTAAATTATCAAGATGTGATCTTATGTAACCGGATAGAGTTTCCGTTAGAGAAAAAATTCTTAATTAGGCCGGCTAGCTTGGATCGCGCTCTTCAAAATATCTTAGATAACTCACTGAGATTTGGATCGAAGGTGGTCTTAGAAGTCTATATTAGTCAAAAACAAAAAAATTTAAACTTATCAGTTCATGACAACGGACCAGGTATACCTAAAGATTCCTATGATTTAGCTATTCAACCGTTTAATACATTGGATAAATCAAGAAATCAAAATAGTCATGGCGGAGTTGGATTGGGATTAAGTATTTCACGTGATATATGCACATCCCACGGTGGGACCCTCACGCTAGATAAAAGTCAAATCTTAGGTGGCTTATTAGTTAACCTGATGTTTCCAAGCAATTAATTCTCCAAACTCATTAAAGCCTTTCTTGCGTACTGGGGAATGATTTTTCCTACTTTTAACGCCATCAGTGGATTGGAAGCATTGCCATCAAGCGCTCGTTTTTTTACACCTTGAAGAATGGCGGCCATTCTAAAAAAACAAAATGCTAATGGAAATTTTAAGTCAGGTAACTTGGATAGACCCACTCGTTCTGCGTACTTTTCAATATATTCTTGGTCACTGGGAATGCCATAGGCTTTTCTGTTTATACCCTCTAATCCTCTTCCTTCTGTCCCTGTGGGCATGGCCCATTGCATTATTTGATTTGCAAGATCTGCTCTACCATCACCAGTTGTAGAAATCTCCCAATCTAAAACACTTATTAAATACGGCTTATTCCTACTAAAGAGCAGGTTGTCAATTCTCCAATCGCCATGAACTAATGAGGGAGATCCAACATCATCAGGCAGATTGCCTTTAAGCCAATCGTATAATTGATCAATTTCAGATATTTTTTCTGTTTGACTTAATTCGTATTGACGTCCCCAAATAGAAAGTTGTCTAGAGAAATAATTTCCTGGCCTTCCATAGTTCTCTAACCCTACTGATTTTAACTTGATTGAATGTAGGGCTGCCAATCCTTGATTCATTTGATCATAAAGAAGAGTTCTGTCGTCTGCTGACATCTTTGGTAATGAAGGATCCAAATAAGCTTTCCCATCAATATACTCCATAACAAAATATGGAGTTCCAATTTCTTCAGCATCTTCACATAAGTAATGCATTTTTGGTACTGGCACCTTTGTGCCATGTAAGGCTGACATAATCTGATATTCCCTTTCGATCATATGTGCGGACTTAAGAAGTTGGCCAAAAGGTTTGCATCTCACCACTATCTGGTCTGTAGCGCTTGATACTATAAATGTCGGATTTGACTGACCATGATCAGTTTTTTTAACTTTCCAGGGACCCTTGCAACTTGGAAGTTTTCTATTTAAAGCCAATGAAAGTCTATCAATGTCTAACTTTGCGGATACATGTGAGGGCATGCGGTCACACTCTTGAATTGGAAAACTTTTTCAGTTCTGCCCGTGCAACCTGTCTTCGATGAACAGCATCGGGACCATCAGCTAATCTTAAAGTTCTTAGATATGTCCAAGATGCAGCCAGCGGTGTATCTTGACTAATACCCTGTCCTCCAAATACTTGAATTGCTTCATCTACAACCTTTAAAGCAACTTTTGGAGCAACTACCTTTATTTGGCTTATCCAAGGTGCAGCTGCTTTTGGATCACCCTTATCCATCATCCAAGCAGCTTTTAGACAAAGTAAACGCGCCTGCTCAATTTCCATTCTGCATTCAGCGATAATATCATAGTTTGCACCAAGTTGGGCCAGTGGTTTACCAAAAGCAACTCTCGAGAGTGCTCTTTGGCAAAGCATTTGCAATGCGACTTCAGCAGATCCTATTGCCCGCATACAATGATGAATTCTCCCAGGTCCTAACCTGCCTTGCGAAATTTCAAACCCACGCCCCTCCCCTAACAACAAATTTTCTTGAGGAACTTCAACATTTTTGAACTTAATATGCATGTGGCCGTGAGGAGCATCATCATGACCATAAACTGTCATTGCCCGAAGAACCTCAATTCCTGGAGTATTGGAAGATACTAAAAACATTGAGTGCTTTTTGTGCCTTTGTTCATCATCTTTCCCGGTTTTAGCCATCACAATGTAAAGTTTACATCGTGGGTCTCCCGCACCAGAAGACCACCATTTTTCTCCATTTAGGATATAGTTTTTTCCAGATTTTTTTGCTGATAAGGCCATATTTGTTGCGTCAGAGGATGCAACCTGAGGTTCTGTCATTAAATACGCCGAACGGATCTGACCATCTAACAGGGGCTTAAGCCACTTTTCTTTATGAGTTTCTTTTGAATATTTTTCTAAAACCTCCATATTGCCAGTGTCAGGCGCTGAACAATTAAATATTTCGGGAGCTAATCTAGATTTTCCCATTTCTTCAGCCAAGTATGCATATTCAACCGTCGTTAATCCATACCCCTTTTCACTATTTGTTAACCAAAAATTCCATAAATTTCTAGACTTAGCTTTTTTTTTGAGAGCCTCCATAATCTCTGTCATTTTAGGCGAATATTCAAATCTATTTCCGCATTTTCCAACTTCATCGAAATAACAGTCTTCTTGCGGCCTAATATCCTCTTCAATCATTTTCCTGACGGCTTCAATTAAAGGCTTTACCTTCGGTGTAATACCTAAATCCATTTAAATCTCCAACTATATAATTTATAATGATAATCATTAAAATGTTATTAAGCAATTTCAAAAACCTTAATTTTATTAACATTAATACTTTTTATTTTTTTTATTACTTGGCGTAATTGACAAAGTTTGGGTTACTCAATATTAAAAAGTAATGGGGGCGCGTAGCTCAGTTGGTTAGAGCAGAACGCTCATAACGTTTTGGTCGCAGGTTCGAGTCCTGCCGCGCCTACCATATTTGTTTAAAAAAATAATAACTTAACATTTTTCAGTGACAAGCCTAGTATCAGAGCTATTGCCAAGTTAAGAGCCTGGGAAAACTGATCACAGGACTTCAGTGTCAAGTCCAAAAAATCTTAGTTATATGGTCGCAGGTATTCAGTGACAAGCAATGTGATAATTCATGATAAATCAAGATTATTTAAACCTTATAAGCATCTGTTAATTATTGTTAATTACTGAAATTATAGTGCAACCCGCTATTCAATTTTTGCTGCGCCCATGATTAACTTTATGCTAAGCTTGTGGTTTTAATAATTTAAGCTGCAAGTGCGGCACTTTTTAAAAATGTAAAGATAAAATCTTATCTCACCGCATGAGAGTAAACCAATTTGGCAACACTCCAACTCATAACATTTTAGTTTTTATAATATTTTCAATTCTAGTTATATTTGTAGATTTTCCATAAAAATGTCATTTTCAATCAAAGTAAGAACTATCCTACCAATATTCAATTTAAAGAAAAAATATTAACAAATCTGCATAAAACATATTCATTAATTAAAACGATAGATGTTTACAATTTTATTCTCTTTAATATTAGCCAGTGAAAGGTTATATCTTCAGACTATTGAGATCTAACTCTATAAAGAAGCAAGCACTTTCAGTTGATCTAGGAGGAAATAATCCGCTATGACTATGAAAAAACCTTTTGCCGTTGATGTCGTTGAAGGTTCCAACTATTTTTGGTGCAGTTGCGGTCTCAGCAAAAAGCAACCTTTTTGTGATGGAAGTCATGCCGGATCAAAATTTTCACCAAAGAAATTTACTGCAACTGAATCTAAAAAAGTATTTTTTTGTGGATGTAAAAAAAGTGCAAATAAGCCTTTTTGTGATGGTACCCACAACCAACTAAGCGAAGTACAAAGTTTGAAGGAACCTTTTGCTGTTGATGTGGCTGAGGGTTCCAACTATTTTTGGTGCAGTTGTGGTCTCAGCAAAAAGCAACCTTTTTGTGATGGAAGTCATGCCGGATCAGAATTTTCACCAAAAAAATTTACTGCAACTGAGTCTAAAAAGGTATTTTTTTGTGGATGTAAAAAAAGTTCAAATAAACCTTTTTGCGATGGTACCCACAACCAGTTAAGTGACTTGAAAGGTCCAAGCAAATCATTTTTAGCAAATGTACGGCCAGATAACATAAAGATTGATATATCGTCGGAGGAATCAATTTTAATCGCCTCACTAAGAAATAATCTTAATCATTTAAGCGCTTGTGGAGGAACTGGTAAATGCTCTACCTGTCGTATTGAGATACTTGAAGGTCTAGAAAATTGCCTGCCTAGAAATAAACTAGAACAGACCCTAGCTGCAAGATTATCATTCCCATCAAATATTCGGTTAGGATGTCAAACAAAAATAAAAGGGGATGTAACCTACAGAAGGCTTTTACTAGATAAGAAGGACGCTGACTTAAGTAATCAGGTAGCCAATCAAAAACTAGAGTCTGTTGGAACTATAAGAAATTTAACAATATTATTTTGTGATATAAAAGGTTTTACACCATTCTCTGAATCTCTTTCAGCCTACGATGTGATATTTATTTTAAATCGATATATTTCGATTATGCGAGAGATCATTATCGATCATGGAGGAGAAATAAACAACTATATAGGTGACGCAATCCTAGCGATATTTGGTTTAAAAGAATCAAGACAACAATCTCTAAGAGCTGTAAGTACAGCAACGAAAATGCTAGAAGCAATGGATAATTTTAAGTTATATCTCAAACAGGCGTATGGTCGAGAATTTGATATAAGGATAGGAATTCATTACGGTGAAGTGATTTCAGGTTCAGTAGGTTTCGGAGAAGACAGAAAAGATACTGTTATTGGAGATGCGGTAAACATAGCAAGTAGAATAGAGGCAATTAATAAAGAATCTGGCACCAGACTACTTATTTCTGAAAATGTATATGAGCAAGTAAAGAACCATATAAGCGTAAAGAATTTTCTGCGATTAAAGCTGAGGGGGTCGAGTAACTTGATTACACTCCACGAGGTTAGCCAATTGAAAAGTGACTTCTTAAATTTTAAAGTGATTGAGGAAGAGAAAATTATTGACAACAGAAAATGGTTCAGAACCTTACCTGTTAGTGAATTAGGCCCAGGTGAAAAGAAGAAGTTCAAATTAAAAAATAGGGAAATTTTATTAATTAATCAGGGTGACATTTTTGTAATTGAAAATCTTTGTCCTCATATGGATTTACCATTAGACATTGGACAAATTACTGAGGATGATACTATTATGTGTCCATATCATAATAGTGAATTCTGTTTTAAAACTGGGGAGGTCAGGAAATGGATCGGTGAGGACCCAAAATTGAAACTAGATGACTGTAAACCATTAAAAATAATAAATGTACAGAAACGAGATGATTACATTTGGGTTGCAGAGACATAATGTGAATATTTGCTATTTACTTTAGCTATTAACAGAAGGTCATATTTTTGTGACGTTCTATTTAAGACTATTTCACAACCGGTTAGATTTTATATTATAATTCCTCTATGCATTTTTATTGGAACAACAGCATTAACAATCTTAGTCAGTAAATTTTTTTAAAAAATTTACTGACTAAGATTGTGTTGATCTACTATTAGCAAAATATTAAATTGGACACTCAGCAAATTTGTTGCCTATAGTCTCCAATACTTTGTCAATCTTACCTACCTCTGCAGTAATTTCCTCGATTAGCGGGCAATCTTTGAATGGATTACCGGCATACTCATCTCGGAGTATAGAAAATCCCTTGGTATCTTTTACCGTTTTTACAATAGTGAACAAAAATATATCTGCATAAGAACAATTATTACCGAGTAAAAACGGCTTAACAATGGTATTTTTTCCGAGATATTCCTCTAGCAATTTAGTACGGTTTTTATGGAGGGTTACTAAATTTTTTACACCCTTTTCTTTTCCACCATCAGCTAGTGTATCAGTTAATCTCAAATTACGCCAAAAAGGTTCATTATGCCCTGTAATAATATCATGAAAAGGAGAAAGGACATATGAGTAGTAGTCTTGACACCAAGCCCAGTACATACCAATAATAGCTCCTTCTTCCGGACTTTTCGGTGTAAGGGGACCTTGGTATTTGGTAATTAAATATTGTACTATTGCCATAGAATCATTCAATTCAAGCCCATTCGAATGATCTCTCATCCATGGGACTGTCCCAAAAGGCGCTTCAATATCCTTATCAAAGTCATCACCCATAGGTTTTGACATCATTGAGTTCACTTTTATTCCATGCATGGCACAAACAATATTAATTTGTTCTCCACGCCCAACAATTGGAAGGTAAGCTAAATCAATTTCAGGCATTTTTGTCTCCTATTTCTGAAAGCAACAATTATAATTAAACGGTAAGTTTATTGTATCAAAAATTTCTCAAAGAGAAACTACTTAATTAAATTAATTGAATCCAACTTGGATTGTCATATCACCGTATTTCGCGAAAGTTGTATCGCCTTGCTTTACTCGAACAGTATATGCAATATTGAACAAATTATGTTTTCACAATGATAAATTAGCAATATGTTCTGGTGACAAACCGCAGCAGCCTCCAATAATCCGAGCACCTTCCCCTTTCCATTCTATAGCTTTTTTAGAAAACTGTTCTACTGAAATCACACTTGAAAAGTCCCAATTTGGTGAAAGCCAACCACCTGAGTCCGGATAGACCATAATTGGCCCATCATAAAAATCTTTCAAAATTCGTATACAATCTGTAATTAACTCGACGTTTGTATGCATTATCCCCAAAACATCAAAATCATAATCTTTTGTCAGATATAAAAGCTCGTTCAAGGGTATAATTTTCTCATCAGTTAAGCTAACAATTCTCCCATCTCTTGTTTTTCTTAATGAAAAACCAGCCCAAACAGGCAACCCTACCTCTTTGACCGCTTCAAATACCACCTGCATACGGTCTGGATGATACATCATTTCTAGAAGAATAAAGTCACAACCATTTTTAACCAAAAATGTAGCCATTTCCTTACAAGTATTAAAAAGTTCATCTCGACTTACTTTTATTTTAGGATCTGATTTTTTATCACCATCTGCAATAGGGAAACGGTGTGATACCGAACCTGCAATTAAAATATCATCTCTTCCAGAGGATATCCTTGCATCTTTGGCAGCTTGAACAGCTTTTGCATTTATTTCGCTGAATGAATTGCCTAATCCAGCTGCATTTAACATTAATCTGCTGGACGCATAGGTATTAGTTGTAATTATCTCGGAACCAGCTCTAATATAATCTAGATGAATTTCGGTTAATATTTTTGTATTTAATGATGCTGACCCACACCAGGAGGCATCCATTTGGACACCCCGCCGTTCAAGCTCGGTGCCAACACCTCCATCAAGAATTGCAGTTTTACCCTCTTTTAATTTTTTCATCAGTTTTTTATAACGAGAGTACAATTGCAATCCTTATTTGATATGTCAATAAAGCTTTGTTTCAAATTTTCCTGGAAGCGAAACCTCTAACAGTTCTAAATCTTTGCTAATGTTTTTATATTGAGTAACCAAACCCGGAGGAACAACAAAAGCATCACCAGGTGTTAAAACAAAAGATTCCCTACCCTCTCCTTCTAGGGTCATGCTTCCCTCCATAACAAAGTTAAAGAGAATATCACCAAGGTGTGAGCTTTTTTGAGTACTTTTCACATTACTTTTCAAATTACTTTTCACCACCTTAACTCCTGCTACTCCATTAGTATTTAGTGAAATAGTTGTATCTTTTTGCATAAAGCCAGGAATCCTATATTTTTTCCATGGAACATCCTCTGCCTTGAAATGAACAAATTTTTGACCTTGAAATAACCTATCCCTATTAATCACACTGTTTGGAAGGTCCATTGAGTGGTCAATGGTGGTTACATGCTCTGCTGGAACCCCAATTTCAATTACTTCGATATTTTCACTAGCATACAATACCTTATGCCTAATTTCAGGCGGTTGAATTACACAGTTTCCAGCGAATAATCTAAAAGGATCTCCTTGATCCTCATAAACCAGATCTACCCAGCCTCGGTAGCAAAAAATTAACTGAAAACCAACTGTATGATAATGAACAGTGTCTGGCACAGGGCCTCCATCAGGGATCCTAATATGACTAGCAATTATTGAACCTCCTAATCTGTCTGGAATTAGGTCACGATAGTGCATACCTGCGCGTCCAATAATCCAAGGTGCTTGATCAGCTAAACGCCTTACAACAAAGCTATGCTGGGTTGGAGGCATAACCAGAGGGGGGTTTAATTGATCAATTTCAATTTCGGTGCCGTTGGGCGCAATTAAAAAGCGATCACCATTACAAAACTGATCAGGCACCTCTGTGAGAATCTTGATTCGGCCACACGAAACAATGGCATTTTTATCGATACGAATTCTAAGACCATAGCCTGAAAACACTGCGACAGTTGGATCATCTGCTGGATAAATCATGTCCATTCGAAAACCAAGTTTTTTAGTAAAGAACGGAATATCATCACGTAGCTCCTCAGTAGACAGAACAACCTCAGCACAAGACTCCATAGATTACCTTTCTTACTTTAGTATCCACAATTTTTTTGTTTCAATAACCTTGTATAAATAGTAGTTATCAAAATTTTATGAAGAGATCACTTAAAAAAATTTCCGATTATTAATATTGTTTTTTATAAAACTTCTAGCTCTGCTTTGTTACAACTGCTTGTAATATGTCTTATAATATCACCACTGTAAGCTTGGCGTATTAAAAAAACACTTCCAGTGATGATGATCATGCCGGCCTTTAGTAATTTTCCTCTATTTATAAGTGTATTTAACAACCAACACAAATTTTCGAAAGGATCAGCATCCATCACACAGGTGCTTTTTTTCGATTCCTTACCCCATAAAACATTTGAGTAGAGCATAGAGAAGTCAAGGTCCCTCCAGTTACTTAAATTTTGCCCAAGTACTACTCCGCCAGACCAGGCATTATCACAAATCAGGGAAAGAGGGTCTAAACCTTCATAGTTGGCATTTCTATCATTAACTATCTCTATTACAGGATATACTTCTTTTATGTATGTTTTGATATTTTTAAGTTGGATAGGTTTTCTGATAGAATATATTTTTTCTGATAATTGAAAACCTAGTTCAATTTCAATACCCAATCCTTTGTAGTTATCCCTCTGTACTTTCTTACTACCATAAAATATATCTTCTCTAAATATTCCCCCAATTAAAGGAGAGGAAATATTATGGTGCACTTGTTGTACCTTGGAAGATAATGCAATTTTATATCCACCTAATTCACCTCGATTTGCAATCTTATGGAAAATATCTTGGACTTGATAGGCTTCTTCAAGAGAATTAGGTCTTAAATCAGCTGTAAGGTTAGTAAAAGTTTTTTTCTTTTTGTGTTGTTCTAAGACATATTTAGCAATTTTCTCCACTTTTGACACTTCTCTACCCTTCTAATCCTGTACACTGGTCATTTATGGGTTTTGTACATTATCCAAGTCAAGATAAAATTAAATGTCACCAATATATTTGGATTTTTTTTTGTAGCTATTTCTATTACACATGAACCATTATAAAAAATGTCCAGATATCAAAAATCAGTTTTCTTTTAATCTGATTTGCATAAAAAATAATAGGGCAATTATATTAAATTTAATAAATGTACCTTTTTATTCTTAAAAAATTGTACTATTTTTAACGGACTAATGATCCAGCATTTAAAGAAATAAGTTTTGAAGAACCCATTTTATGAAGTATTGAAAAGCTCGTCTGGAGATTCAATTGTTTCCAAGGATAGCCGCGCTTTATCATATCAGGATTTATTCTTGTTAACAAATAAGATAGGCGGCCAATTAAGATCTCTAAATTTAAAAAACAATGATACAGTGGCTTTTGTTTCAGACAATGGTCCAACTGCTGCAATCACATTTCTAGCAGTATCATCTGCTGCAATAGCTGCTCCACTAAACCCAAAATACTCAAAGCCGGAGTTTTCTTATTACCTCAAAGATTTAAATGCAAAAGTTTTATTGGTAGAAGATCATAAGCATTTCAAAGCCAGAGAAGCAGCCTCTGAATTAAAGTTAGAAGTAATCAATATAGCAAGAACTAACAGTAACCAGTTGATAAGTTTATCAAAAGATGGAATCGAACTAAACGCCGAAGAATTTAAACCTAATAAGACTTCAGATATATCTCTGGTTCTTCATACTTCAGGTACCACCTCAAAACCAAAGATTGTTCCTCTGACCGTAGAAAATATCTACTCCTCAGCTAAAAATATTGCCAGCACCCTTAATTTGAGTAATGACGACAGATATTTGAACATTATGCCACTATTCCACATACATGGCTTGGTAGCTGGTATTTTGTCCACTATAGTATCGCGTGGCACCATCATTTGCGCCAATGGTTTTGATGCATTAAGTTTCTATCACTTAATTGAATATTTTAATCCGACCTGGTATTCAGGTGTTCCTACCATGCATCAAATGATACTTAGCAGGTCAACGAGAAATCAAAAAATCATTTCAGCTTCAAGTATAAGATTTATTCGATCATCATCTGCATCATTACCGGTAAAAATACTGCATGGTCTAGAAAAAACATTTTCTTGCCCAGTAATAGAAGCATATGGAATGACCGAAGCCGCTCATCAAATGACCTCAAACCTATTAACACCTAATGGAAGAAAACCAGGTAGTGTCGGTGTAGCTGCGGGACCAGAAGTCGGTGTGCTCACATATACTTCTAAAATAGTAAAAAAGAAAGGCATTGGGGAAGTTGTTATTAAAGGCACCAACGTTTTTTCTGGGTATAAAAATAATAAAGAAGCTAACAAAGAGGGGTTTATTGATGGTTGGTTTAGAACAGGTGATGAAGGAAAAATTGATAAAAACGGATATTTAACTATTACTGGAAGGCTTAAAGAAATCATTAACAGAGCCGGTGAAAAAATAATGCCAAAAGAAATTGATGAAATAATTTTGCAACACCCAGATATTGAACAAGCTGTAGCGTTTTCAATACCACACAACACATTAGGTGAGGAAGTTGGACTGGCCATAGTTTTAACCGACGGCGTGAAAATGGAGGAAAATTCAGTAAAACGTTATTTTCAGGATAAGATTGCTAAGTTTAAAATACCTACCCGTATATTATTTTTAGACGAGATTCCCAAAGGGTCAACTGGAAAGTTGCAAAGGATCGGTCTAGCAACAAAGTTAGGACTGTAATGTGAAAATATGCGTATACGGAGCTGGTGCGATAGGTGGATATTTAGCTACAAAGCTTATAAATTCGGGACACAATGTACATGTTATTGCAAGAGGTGAAAACCTCGCTAGTATCAAAAATAATGGGCTCACAGTTCTTTATGAATCCTCCAAAGAACACGCATTTGTTAAGGCCTCAAGTGAGCCTCCCAACGAAAAACAAGATTATGTATTCGTTGCGACAAAAACTACTTCCTTGTTTCAAATAGCCCCCAACTTGCAAAAATTAGCATCTAATGGCTCAGTATTAATTCCTTTAATGAATGGGATTCCTCATTGGTATTTTTTTGGAATGGATTCAATTTGGCAGAATAAAAGGATAGACTGCCTTGATCCAGAGGGCATTATTTCAAATACAATACCATGGGAACAAATTATAGCAACTGTAGTTTACCCAGCATGTGAACTTATAGGACCAGGAGTAATTAAACACACATATGGTAATAGATTTTCTCTTGGTGAAATAACTGGTGAAAAAACTAGGCGTATTTTGAATTTATCAAGTTTATTGTATGAGTCTGGTCTCAAAGCACCTATAAGAAAAGATATACGCAGTGAAATATGGGTTAAACTTTTGGGCAACTTGGCTCTCAATGCCGTCTCGGCATTAACTTCCAGTACTATCGAACAAATTTTAGACAATCCAAAGACAGAGTGTTTGATAAAAAAACTAATGCTTGAAACCGAGTCTGTAGCAAAGGCCCATGGAATAAAATTTCCAATTACTATCGAAAAGCGGATTGAAGGTGCCCGCCAGGTAGGCAACCACAAGACATCTATGTTGCAAGATCTGGAGACTGGTAGAGAGATGGAAATAGATTCAATTATTTCTGCTGTTCAAGAGTTAGGGACATATGTAAATAAAGAGACCCCTACAATTGATACTATTCTAGCTCTTTTAAAGCAAAGAGCTGCACTTGCAAATTGCTACCAAATTAAAAAATAGAAAAATATTTTTATGGCTTTTAAAAAACATTCAATTACGTACCAAAATTCTGGGGTAAATATCTCAATGGGTAATAAATTTGTAACAAATATAAAGAAAATTGCCAAGTCAACACAAAATGACGGAACAATAGGTTCAATTGGAGCTTTTTCAGCGCTATTTGATCCGAAACCTTATAACTTTAATGATCCAATATTAGTTTCAGCTACAGACGGTGTTGGAACAAAACTGTCCATAGCAAATGAAATGAATTCCCATAAGGATATAGGAATTGATTTGGTAGCCATGTGCGTAAATGATATCATTTGCCAAGGTGCAACCCCACTTTTTTTTCTAGATTATTTAGCATCAGGAATTCTTAATCCAGAAAAATTTAGCTCAATAATCTATGGAATTGCTGAAGGGTGCAAAGAATCTCGGTGTTCTTTAATAGGTGGTGAAACTGCTGAAATGCCTGGTCTTTATAAAGAGCAGGACTACGATCTTGCTGGTTTCGTTGTGGGAATGGTAGAGCGCCAAAACATACTTCCTCAAAAAATTGAAGAGGGCGACATGCTGATTGGTTTACACTCAAGTGGTCTGCATTCAAATGGGTTTTCTTTAATTAGAAGAATGCTATCTAATCTTAATATTAATGTTCATTCTAAGAGTCCGTTTTCAGGAAATATACTTGGGGAAGATCTTTTGATACCCACACGAATATATGTGAGGCAGGTTCTAAATGTCATTCAGAAAAAACTAGTTTGCGGAATTTCTCACATTACTGGTGGAGGTTTAGTTGAGAATATAGAAAGAACTTTACCTAAGAATCTTGTGGCACGAATTAACCTGTCAATTATTAAAATTCCAGAAATATATGAATGGATAAAGAAGACTGGGACCATTTCAGAAAATGAAATGCTAAAAACCTTCAATTGTGGAGTTGGTTTAGTAATGGTAGTTAAAAGAAACCAAGTAGAAAAACTTATTGATGAATTAGCAGTATGGAAAGAAAGACCAATAATGTTGGGAGAAGTCATAGCAGGACCAAAATCAGATATCAAGGGCTCCCTATTTTGAAAAAACCAGTGGCTATTCTGATTTCTGGAAATGGTTCAAACATGGAATGTTTAATCAAAAGTATGGACGAAACACATCCAGGATACCCTTTTCTTGTCATATCAAATAATAAAGATGCGCCGGGTTTGGAGAAAGCAAAAAAGCTAAATGTTCCAGTAAAATATATACCAAATAAAGATTTTGAGGCGAAATGCATTGATCATTTTAGGAAGAATAAGCCAGCAGTAATTTGCTTGGCTGGTTTTATGAAGGTGCTATCATCAGAATTCATAAAAAACTTTGATGGAAAAATAATCAATATACACCCTTCTCTGTTACCAAAATACCCTGGTCTGAAAACTCATGAGAGAGTAATTAGCGCTAAAGAAAAATTATCAGGATGTACGGTACATATAGTTAATGAAAAAATTGATCAAGGGCCAATATTGGGCCAGAAGAAGGTTAAAGTAGAGCTCTCCGATACCGTCAAATCACTGCAAAAAAAAATACTTTCTCAGGAACACAGGCTCTACCCTGAGGTTCTAAAGAGCTTTCTCTCAACTAAAAATCAATTTACTGATGTATAGTTAACCCACTATTTCATCTTTGGAAAAGAAGAACTCAATCTCAATTTTTGCATTTTCTATAGAATCTGATCCATGAATAGAATTCTCTCCTAAAGACAACGCATAATCTTTACGAATAGTACCTTTGTCTGCCTCTGCAGGGTTGGTTGCTCCCATAACTTCCCGATTCTTTATAACAGCATCGGTACCCTCTAAAATTTGCACAACTACTGGCTCAGAAATCATAAAATCGCAAAGCTCTCTAAAAAATGGCCGGTTACTATGAATGGCATAAAAACTTTCAGCTTGCTCCTTTGTCATTTTGATTCTTTTTTGAGCAATAATGCGAAGACCAGAATCCTCAAGTCTTTTGCAAATTGCTCCAACTAAGTTTCTCTTTGTAGCATCTGGCTTTATAATCGAAAATGTTCTTTGTTTTTGCATATATAACCTCAAATATTTAAAATTTCATTTATCATATAAATATATGATCTGAAAGTTATTATATTATGTAATAACCTTTAAGCCTAACTTTCAAAATTTAGTTCAATAAATTTACTCAGCCCCCTTACACCCCAACCTGTGGCACCAGCAGGTGATAATTCTGTGCTGCTATTTTTATAAGATACCCCAGCTATATCCAAGTGAACCCAAGGCGTAGCTCTTTTTACAAAATGCTTTAAAAACATTGCAGCAGTTATTGCGCCACCCAGTCTACCGCCAGAATTTTTAATATCAGCGACCCTGGAAGTAATTTGCTTCTCAAACTCATCATCTAAGGGTAGTTCCCAAACCTTTTCTTTAGATTTTTGAAATGCCGAAATAAGGTCATTCTTAAAAACATTGGAATTAGAGAATAATCCACAATATTCCTGACCCAGTGCAACTTCTACAGCACCTGTCAATGTTGCAATATCAATTATGCCGGATGTTTGATATTTTTTTTGGCAATACCAAAGTAGGTCAGCAAGCACCAACCGACCTTCGGCATCCGTATTTACAACTTCAATGGTATCACCCTTATATGAATTAATGATATCGCCTGGTTTCATAGCATTACTACTAGGCATATTTTCAACTAATCCTAACAACCCCACTACATTGGATTTAGACTTTCTTAAAGCTAAAGTTTTAAATAAGCCAGCAATTACTGCAGCTCCACCCATATCACCAGTCATTTCCTGCATACCATTAGCCGGTTTCAAGGATATACCACCAGAGTCAAACATAACTCCCTTTCCTATGAGGGCTAATCTTTTTGCTGATCGTGGCCTCCCATTAAATTCTAATAAAACAACCCTCGCCGGATTAACTGAACCTTTTGCTACCGCTAATAAAGCATTCATTCCAATTTGTTTTAAAGTTTTCTCAGAAAGTATTTTTACTTCAATACCAAAGTTTTCTAACTGTTTAAGATTGTCTGAAAAGTTCTCAGTGTTTAAATGATTGGAAGGTTCATTAGTTAAGTCTCTAGCATAAAAAACACCACTACAAATTGACTTTATTTTTCTTTCTATAATTGTTTGTGTGTTTTTTTGGTCTAAAATTATGCAAGAGCAACTTTTATTACTGTTTCCAGTCTTATATTTGCTAAAGGTGTAAGAACGAAGTATTAAATTAATTAAAAACTCAGACATTAGCAAGTTTGGTTCACAAATTAATAAAGACTCTTTGGATTCGATTAAGCCACTTAATTTTGAACCAAGTTTACCACGCATATTTGATGTGTGGTTTTGGTTTGAATACACAAAAATTAGCTCTCTAGCAGATAAATTACTTGGCAGGCTAATTTTTACAAAATCTTTAGGTTTAATTTTGTTTGATGCAGGATGATTGTTAATGCACTTATAAATTTCTTTTATTATTTTCATATCTTTACCGTAGCTAAACACACTAGAATTTAAGTCTTCACAGACCACAACTATGGTTCCCTCAAAATCTCTTAGTGAAATTTCTGAAGGCCTTTTGAAAATAAAATCATTAATCTGCATGCTCTTTTCCAGAAAAAGTGAGTGTTATAAGTGGTTAAAGTACATTAAATGAAATATAATCATCTATTAATAACATCTAATGCATTAGGCAAAAATGATCAATCGACTTACGAAATATATTTTTTTTGAACAAATCAAACCCTTCTTTTTCTTTTTAGGAGTTATGGCGGGTATCATTTGGCTTGTAAAATCTTTGCCAAGTTTAGAGTATGTTATCGAATACAACCAGCCTTCAGTTATTTTTATTCAAGTTATTTTTTTTATCTTACCAACTGTACTTCTGGTCGTAATACCATTTGCTGCGATGGCAGCAACAACATTTACATTAAACAGGTTATTATTAGAAGCTGAATTAATTACAATAATGAATTCTGGTTTAACAAACTTCCGTCTATTACGCCCATTTTTACTATTTAGTATTACAGTGTCTATTATTCTTTTTATTCTGGTGTTTTATCTTGCTCCCAATAGCCAAAGAAATCTCCGAACGATAATGCATGAGGCAGGAAATAACATACAAGAGCAGATGATGAAAATTAAAAAATTTTACTCACCTACCACAGATATAAATGTGTACATAGGCAGATTAAACGAAGATGGTAAATTAGAAGACATACTAATTACTGACGAGAGAGACAAAAATCTTTCAATCACTTATTCTGCAAATTCTGGGAATATGATTATTGATGGTTCTGATATTGAGTTAGAGTTGGAAAATGGAACAATTCAAAACTATAGTAGAAGCGAAGATACGTTAGTTTTAACAAATTTTAGTGCACTAAAACTAAACATTTCAGATTCTTTAGTGCAAAATAATTCAGTTCAATTTGGACCGTCAGAAATGTCACCATTACAAATGATAAATAAATCAAAAAGTTTCAGTGGTACGGTTGCAAAAAAATATGTGGGTGAGGCTCATCTCAGATTAGTTTTAATATTAACACCGGTCAGCTTATGTATTTTCTCTTTTTCACTATTTTTATTAGTTGGTTATAGACGAAGGGGTTATTCGCTTTTAATCTTTGCAATTTTTTCATACGGAACCTGTATGCAAAGTATTACTTTTGCCAGTAAATCCCTATATCTATCAGATAAAATTCATTGGCAAATTATCTACATGCCCACGCTTTTTACCCTAGCCTTTTCGCTAGCAGCAATTAAATGGGCTTCAACAACTTTAAAGCTGATTTCAATAGATAAGAAATTGATGTATTAATGAAGATAATTTTTTACATAAGTAGCCAATTTATGCGAGCCGTTGCAATATCATCATTAGGTATAATACTCCTGATCATGTTATTGGATGGTTCTGATCAAGCAAATTTTATGTCTGCCAGAGGCATTCCCCCTCTTTATGGATTTTACAATTCCTTGTATCGATTGCCAGATTTTATTTTAAAAACTCTACCATTGATCATACTAATAAGTGGAATGATTACTTTCATTAAACTTTCAAAATCACTTGAAATTATTGCTGCAAAAACATCAGGAGTTACCTTTACAAATATACTTATTGGCCCAATAATTCTAACATTAATGATTGGTTTAATAACAACTACTTTGCTCAACCCACTTGCTTCATTGTCAAACTCTTTTTCACATCAATATTTAATTTCCCTAGGAGTAACAAAACCTGCTGAAATACAA
Source organism: uncultured Alphaproteobacteria bacterium (assembly GCA_902600895.1). Lineage (GTDB taxonomy): Bacteria > Pseudomonadota > Alphaproteobacteria > Rhodobacterales > Rhodobacteraceae > CACKLF01. The sequence goes on from CACKLF010000003.1 coordinate 73,124, forward strand.
CTCAATACAAAAGGTATATTTCTTCGAGAGGCTTTGAAATCCGGTTTTATAGTCACTAGAGCAGATAAAATAAATAGAATTGGAACCATTCTTTATAATGTAAATAGACTGGAATTTAATGGAGACAATATTCTAGAGAAGAGGGTACAAGCACCTAAGTCCCAATTAATAGATGGGGTTTGGGTATTTAAGGATGCTACTATTTGGCAAACGAACTCAATTAACGACATAAAAAATATTTCAAAATATACTCGTTCAGAGATAAAATATTATACAGAAGTCACTCAAGAACAAATTCTAAATAGCTTTTCCGATCCAAGCATGATCAGTATTTGGAACCTACCAAAGTTTATTCACCAACTCCAAACTTCTGGGTTCGAGGCTCGTAAACATCTTCGATATTTTCAAACTGAATTGGCAAGACCATTAATACTATTAGCCATGCTATTGATTGGCTGTGCTTTTACCACCACTTCTACGGTAAGGAAGTCAATTTCAGTAATTATTGTTCTCTCTTTAATGTCTGGATTTGGCTTATACTCTTTTGACCGTCTAATTGCATCTTTAGCGGATAACAACCAAGTACCAATATTTATATCGGCAGTTGGGCCTCCACTTTCCGGAATATTTTTATCATTATCAATTTTAATTTTTCGAGAGGAAGCCAAATAACCAATGAGCACAATTTCTACAAATCTACCCTTTACAATAAAAAGTTGCTGGTTTTTGGGTGTCGCACAATTATTTAATTGCAAGTTAATAATTTTAATTCCCCTATTACTCATATTAAATTCCCAAATTGGTGCATCTCAAAATATAAGCAAAGATGGATTAATAATTTTATCAGATAAGGTTGAAGTTGATACCAATGAGGAGATAATGAATGCATATGGAAATATAGAAATATATTTTGAAGATAAAGTACTTAAAGCTAACGCGGTAAGATATAACAAAAAGGATAAAAAATTAATTATCGAAGGTCCTATTAAGATAAAATTTGAGGATGAAATAATCACATTAGCAGATAGCGCGACCCTTTCTGACGATTTGAGATCAGGGATTATATTTGCTGCCAACACACTAATAAATAACAGCTATCAAGTAAGATCGGAAAAGTTATCTCGTTTAAAAAGTGGTTCATCTGAATTTCTCAATACAATTACCAGTTCATGCCAGGTTTGTGATAAACAAACTTCACCTCTTTGGGATATTTCCGCTACTAAAGTTTACCATGATAAGAAAAAAAAGACTTTGACCTTTATCAATGCTCGATTTTCTATTCTGGGAATCCCTGTTTTCTTTACACCTTATTTAAGGACCCCTGAACCTGGTATAAAACGCGCAAGTGGGTTTTTGCCACCAGCTATTTCATTTTCAAGCTCGACAGGTTTTGGTATCAAACAGCCTTATTACCATGTTATTGACCGCTATTCTGATATTACGGCTTCAGTTGGACTTTCTAATGCAGGGATGACCGAATTAGACTTAGATTACAGAAAGAACTACAGTAATGGAAAGCTTAATCTTTTTTTTAAGATAGATCCATATGAAAGATCTCGTAAATTTTTCAAAGTATCTAAAATATCCTTAAATTCGAAATTTGAAGAGAATAAGACTGAATTATCATTGTTGGGATTTTTAGTTCCAAATTCAAATGGGACAAAAACTGAATCTTTTTTTCGGGTAAAGTCAACTACTAAAATTGATAACAATACAAACTTTTCTGTAAATCTCACGAACAATACAAACAGAGCCTTATTATCATCTTACAATTATACATCGGCTGATCGACTTGTATCACAGATAAATATAACAAGAGTAAAACCAAAAAGTGTATTAGACGGTAGAATTTTTCTTTTTAGCTCTCTACGAAATGAAGATGTATCAGGAATGGAACCTCAGGCTTTGCCAGACTTATACTGGAGAAATTATGGCATTTTGAAAAAATATGATATTACCTACGGTCTTGAAACATCATTATTAAATCTTGTTAGGTCTGAAGGACGAGATGTCTTTAGGCTGTCTTCAAAAGTAGATTTACAAAAGCAGTTTAAATTATCTAATGGTATTCAAACAAATAACATTTTTTATATAAGAGGGTCTGCTTACAAAATACAAGATGATAACAATTTCTCAAATCGTAGTGTCTTTACCTTAAGACCCGCATTGTCTACCGATATTACTTTTCCTCTGATTTATCAATCAAGAAACCAAAAAAATATAATAATTCCAAGGCTTCAACTAATTTACTCTGATGAGAGAAATTCAGGAAATATACCGAATGAAGATAGTGTAAATATAAATTTTGATGAAACAAATGTTTTTTCATTAAATAGATATCCAGGAATTGATTTTGCAGAAACTGGACTAAGGGCAAATGCAGGAGTGGACTTTCAATCCAATGTGAGCAAGTCATTCAGTTATACTTTTTCCATTGGAGAAATTTTTAGATTTAAACCTAGTACTCAATTTTCAGAGTCAAGTGGAATTGATGGCTACAGATCAGACATAATATTTTCGGCTAGAGCGTCGTTTAGACGCAATTATCCTAATATTGATTTAAGTTCGAAACTATTACTAGATCAGGATATGGCCCTTAAACTTAATGAAACTAGTCTGGTATGGTCAGAAAGCAATTACACAAATACAGGTAGCTTTGTATATTTAGTGAGGGATGAGGCTGAAAATAGATCAAAGGATCAGGCTTATTTGAACTTTGGTACAAATTTTAATATTGGAAAAAATTGGAGCACAGCTCTGTCTTTGAATCATGACTTTATTAATAACTACTTTTCTCGGTTTGATTTTAAAAGTGAATTTGTGCTAAATAATAATTGGACGGGTTCAATCTTGGCAAATAAGAATTTTTCAGAAACATCAATTGTGTCAAGTGAAACCGGGATTGGTTTTACATACCAAAATGAATGTCTGAAATTGGATTTTAGTTATATGGAATTTATAAATAAACCTATTACAAAAAATGAATTCTTAATATCATTTAGTACACCGTTATTTTCTCTTGGAAGAGGAACACAAAAATCAAACTCAGGGTTATTCTTTCAAAATAGTAATTTTGATCCAAACTTCTCTGTTTGTGCTCAAAGATAAGGTTTCAGGTGAATCAAACAAATCAAAAATTAACTCTTCCAGGTATCTTGAATATAACAATTTTAGCTATTTTGATATTTTTTGGAAATATGGAACGGGTTCTTTCGGATTCTTTCAAGCCCCAAATAAGAGTCGGATCCAAAATAATTACCAAATACGATATTACTCAGAAACAAAAATTTTTTTCAATTTTTTATGGTAAAGCATTTTCTGAAAAAGAAGCCATAGATGCTATAATTTCTGAGATAATAAAATTGGAACATTCTGAAAAGCAAGGAATTCGAATTGATAGCTCATTTATATCTAGTCAAGTACTATCATTTTTAGATAAACCAGTAGGAAATAAACAGTTTAAAGATCTCATGAAAGAAAACTCTGTCGATGAAGAGTTTCTTTTTAACACAGTCAAATCCTCGTTATACTGGAATGAGCTCATTAAAAAAGAATTTTCAACCGCTTTAAATATTACTGAAAAAGATTTACTTGAAATAAAACCTCAAGTAACAAAAGTTATTAACCCTAGAGTAAAAATATCTGTCATATTTATCCCCTATCAAATTCGTGGGAAACAAAACACCATAAAATTAATGGACAGATTAGTTTCGGAAATTGACCAGGGAGCTAGTTTTTCAGTTCTTGCAAGAAGATTTTCAAAAGACACCTCAGCCAGAGCAGGTGGATCTTTAGAATGGAGAAACATATCACAGTTTAATGATACTGTTCAGAAACAGTTAAAGAAAACTAAAGTTGGAGATATCACTAAACCAATAAGTTTTTCGGATGGCATCTACCTATTTTTGCTCGAAAACCGTCAAACAACACTAAAACCTAATAATATCAAAACTTTAATAGAATATGTCTTGATACGCTCTTTTGACCAAGAAGAATATAATTGCCTCTCCAAAAATAAGTATAATACTGAAGGGCCTTTTTTGTTAAATAATTTATCAAAAAAAACCAAAACTTTAATAGAAACAATGAAAGTAAACGAACGAAAAAAATACAATGAAGAATATGATCTGCTTTTATGTAGAAAAGAATTGGATATATCTATGGATGAACGTGAAGAACTAAAATTACAACTTGCTGCCGAAAAAATAAAAAAATTTGGAAATGGTCTTTATTTAAATCTAAGACAAAATGCATTGGTTTCATTTTATGAATGAGGAAAAAGATATTCCTATAGCCATCACTCTTGGTGAGCCGGGAGGACTTGGCCCCAGGGTGATTCTTGAATCATGTAGAGAATTAATGCAGAAGGGTAAAAATTTTTTTTTCTTAATCGCTGATTTTGACAAAATTAAGCCATTAGCCGACAAATATAAATGTCCATTAGAAAAAATTCTTGATGAAGATGTTACAAAACGAAACAAAAATGCATTGGCAGTATTTGATTTTCCTTTTGAAAACCCAATTGTAAGTGGCCAAATTGATGAGAAAAATGCAAAAGCAGTAATAGGCATGATAATGAAGGCTGTAAACTTGATAAAAAATGGCCGAGCATCAGCAATGGTTACAGGCCCAATAAATAAAAATTCTATATCAAATGGTTTAGGAATAGAATTCAGTGGTCACACTGGCTTCCTATCTGAAATTTATGACAGGAAAGAAAAAGTTATTATGATGATGCAATCAGGTGATTTCAGGGTAGTACCTCTGACTGAGCATATTCCTCTCAATTCAATATTTCAGCATATTACAAAACGCAATATTAAATCAGCCGTAAGAACTATTAACTCAAGCCTAAAGATGTATTGGGGAATTCCTATGCCAAAAATTTTTGTATCCGGCCTAAATCCTCATGCTGGCGAAAATGGAACTATTGGGAAGGAAGAGGTAAATATTATAAAACCAGCCATTAATGAACTGTCATCCGAAGGTATTAATGTGTCTGGCCCCCACTCTGCTGACAGTATGTTCAATAAAAATGCCATAAAACATTATGATGCAGCTTTATGCATGTATCATGACCAAGCCTTAATTCCAATTAAAACTATGTTTTTTGACACAACGATAAACATCACTCTTGGCTTACCCATAATTAGAACGTCTCCTGGGCATGGGACTGCGATTAATGCTGTAAATTTAAAAAAAATAAATACTTCATCATTTAAAACATCTCTTTTAGAAGCCCAACGATTAGCCTCCTTCAAAAGAAATTAATATTGCTTTATTAGATTATGGCTAGCAATTTAAACCTCTACAAAATTGGCGAAATTAAGGCAAAGAAGTCTTTAGGTCAAAATTTTCTCATTGATAACAATATTTTATCAAAAATAGCTAAGCTAGATAATGGATTGTCTAATTCAACAATTTTAGAGATTGGACCAGGAATGGGTGCTCTGACCAAAAGGCTACTCAAAAACAACCCGCGAAAAATCTATGCAATTGAAAAAGACAGACAATTTTTGCCATACCTAAATGAATTAAAAGATGAATATAATAATTTTGAGTTTGTTATTGCTGACGCTTTAAATTACGACTACCGTTTTTTACTTAACAATAAATTAAAAATTTTTTCGAATTTACCCTACAATATAGCTACAAAGCTATTAGTAACATGGTTAAAATACAATATAGACTCTAGGATGTGGGAAACTTTAATCTTAATGTTTCAGAAAGAGGTGGCTCAAAGAATAGTTGCTGATATAGGATCAAAAAGCTATGGAAGGTTGTCTTTATTAGCTGAATTGATGAGTGATGTGGAAATAGCATTTGATGTACCCAAAAATTGTTTTAGCCCTAAACCAAGAGTGGCTTCATCATTAGTTAAATTTACAGCAATACCAAAACCCCGATATTCATGTAATTTTTTAAATTTAGAAAAAATAATCTATTTGGCTTTTAACCAAAGGCGAAAGGTAATTAAAAATAGCCTAAAACCACTTCATAAAGATGTTTCATCTATTTTGACAAAATGTAATATCTCCCCGTTGTCCAGAGCAGAAGTTATTACCTTACGCCAATATTGTGATTTATCACTAGAATTTTGATGCTGGGAAATCATTGAAATAATTTGTTACCGTAACTTTTTAAGTATCAACTACATCCGTTTTTTCAACATTTTCACTAGAGCCGATATGACCCCCACTTACTACATCATCAGTCACAGAGTCATCACTGTCACGCGTCGATTTTCCTACATTTTCTGCCTTGCCTTTATCCGTTGCCAAAAATCCATTAGATAAATGATTGTCAGAATCTTGTTTTAAATCATTTTCTTTCTGGGCCTCACTTAATATTCTACTATAATGCTCAGAGTGTTGCATGAAGTTTTCAGCTGCAACTCTATCGCCCGAAAGTTGGGCATCATGTGCAAGAACAGAGTATTTTTCAATTACTTGTTGAGGCGTGCCTCTAACTTTACCATCAGGGCCTGCACTCTCGAATACTCTATTTATAATATTACCGGATGAGGATCTTCTATTATTTCTGTTTCTATTCCTTGACTTACTAGATGGTCTCATACCTAACGCTTCTTTAATTAGAACACTGCGCTGTAGCGCTTACATATTTTATCGTTTATGGTAAAATATCCTGATTTTTTCAAATCCTAGTTTCTATAATACCAAAAAATGTGAGGTTTTCAAGGGGAACAAGCCAAATATATATTTATTACAATAATTTATTTAAATGTTACATATTTAACACACTTATAACTCTATCTCTTCCATCTAGATCTTTATGAGATTGGATAAAAGTGCCATTGCCTCTTTTAAAATAATTTTCTACTAACGGTGCTTGGTTTGCTCCAACTTCGAACAGTGCAAAACCACCTTTATTCAAAAAACTTTTTATACGGGAACTAAAGTAAAAGTAATTTTCAAGGCCAGTACAACTTAAATGCATATGAGGAATTAGCGCCTCAGAAGGTTCATGATTCTTTACCGTTTGATCTAGGGTCTGGTATTCTTCATACGATACGTACGGCGGGTTACAAACTATCAAGTCAAAAGTTCCTTCTATGCCATCTAACCAAGACGATTGAATGAATTCAATCTGACAACCTAGATTTTTTGAATTCATTTTAGCTATATTGATCGCAGCAGCTGAAATATCTATACCTATCACAGTAGCCAATGGATACTCCAACGAAAGGGAACAAGCCAGGCAACCACTTCCTGTCCCAAGATCTAACACTGTTTTAGGGTCTTTTATTGCCTCTAATGCTACTTCTATAATTGTTTCACTTTCTGGACGCGGATCAAGAACATTTTTATCGATAATAAATTCTGATTTCCAAAAACTCCTAATTCCAACGATCTTACTCACTGGATTACCATCTAATCTCATTTTAACTAATTTTAAAAACTCTGGAAGTTCTAAGTTTATATCTTGATCTATTTCTAAAATTAATCGATAACTCTCAATACCACAGGCATGGCTAAGCAATCTAAAAAAATCTTTCTTAGAAATTTTGCTTTTTTTTAAGTTAGCAAAATTATTTGCAGCTCGAATGACTTCTCTAACCTTCATAGTTTAACTCAGCAAGTTTTTTTGCTTGCTCATCAGCTGTTAATGCATCTACTATCTCATCTAAATTACCTTCCAAAATATGTTCGAGTTTATACAAAGACAGATTAATTCTATGTTCAGTAATTCTTCCCTGTGGAAAATTATAAGTTCTTATACGTTCTGAGCGATCTCCTGACCCAACTTGAAATTTTCGCTCTGAAGAAATTTTATTCTGAACTTGACTTCTTTCAAGGTCAAAGAGTTTTGCTTTTAAAACTTCCATTGCCTTTGCTCTATTTTGATGTTGAGATTTTTCAGAACTTGTAACTACAATTCCAGATGGTAAATGAGTAATTCTTACTGCAGAGTCAGTAGTATTAACGTGCTGACCTCCTGCTCCAGATGATCGCATTGTATCAATTCTTATATCGTTAGCATCGATATGGACTTCTTTTGCCTCAGCTATAGGCAAAACGGCAACTGTGGCCGCAGATGTGTGTATTCTTCCCCCACTCTCCGTTTCAGGAACTCTCTGAACACGATGAACACCACTCTCAAATTTTAATTGTTCATAGACACGGTTTCCTCGTACATTTATCACAACCTCTTTAATGCCCCCAAGATTGGTAAATGTTTGTTCAATTACCTCAATTTTCCAACCTTTTTTCTCCGAAAACTTTAAATACATTTTAAATATTGCCTCAGCAAACAGGGCTGCTTCATCTCCACCAGTGCCAGCACGTACTTCTAAAACGACATCCCGATTGTCTGCATGGTCCTTTGGAATTAAGCTAATGAGTAAATCTTTTTCAGACTCTTTCAACATTGTCTTCAAGCGATTTATTTCATCTTCAGCCATTTTAGCGAAATCTGGATCAGCTTTTATTGTCTCGACTTCTTCAATTTCGTTATGAAGTTTTTTAAAGGTTTTTATTTTTTCAAAAACAGGTTTTAGCTCAGAATATTGCTTAGAATAGTTAGCAATATCTGTATCGTTTAAAGGACCATTTAACTTAGCTTCTAAAAAATTGAATTTATGTATAATTTCTTCTAATTTTTCACTTAAATGCATTAAATTTTCTTCTCGAGAAGTAAATAGTCCTAATTATGTGAACGCATCGCTGCTGCTTTTGTCTCAACCATTTTGACTAGATGCTCAATCATTTCAGCATTATCTATCTTGTGATCTGTTTTACCCATCCTATAAACCATTCCCGAACCAGCTCCTCCACCAGTAAAACCTAAATCAGTCATCAAGGCCTCACCAGGGCCATTTACAACGCAGCCAATGATTGAAAGAGTTATTGGTTCTCTAATATGGGATAACCGTTCCTCTAATATTGAGACGGTTTTAATTACATCAAAACCCTGTCTTGCACAAGATGGGCAAGATATTATCTGCACCCCATGATGCCTAAGCCCCAATGACTTCAAAATTTCAAACCCAGCTTTGACTTCTTCTTCTGGTTCAGCTGATAGTGATACTCTTAGAGTGTCTCCAATTCCCATCCAAAGCAAGTAACCCAAGCCTACCGAGGATTTAACTGTACCTGAAAGCCTGCCCCCAGCTTCAGTTATTCCGAGATGTATTGGCTTTGTAGTATGCTCTGATAGACCAATATAAGCAGCTGATGATAAAAAAACATCAGAAGCCTTGACCGATATTTTAAAATTATGGAAATCTAAATCTTCCAATAATTTAATGTGTGCTAGACCACTCTCAATCATAGCATCTGGAGTTGGCTCCCTGTATTTCTCAAGTAACTCCTTTTCTAAACTTCCTGCATTCACTCCAATTCTCATCGAGCAATTATTTGCTTTAACAGCCCTAACTACCTCTTTTATTCTTTCTTTACTACCTATATTACCCGGATTTATTCTAATGCATGCGGCACCCGCTTCAATAGCTTCTATTGCTCTCTTGTAGTGGAAGTGAATGTCAGCAATTATAGGGACTGGACTTTCGGCACATATTGTCTTCATAGCTGCTGTACTGTCTTTATCAGGGCAAGAGACTCTAACGACATCTGAACCAACTTCAACACACCTATTTATTTGATTGATTGTTGCCTTTACATCACTAGTAATAGTGTTTGTCATTGTTTGGACTATAATTGGATTCTCACCACCAATTTTAATGTTTCCAACGTTGATAACATCAGATTTCCTACGCTGTATGTTTTTCCAAGGTCTAATAGAATTTTGCATGATCTTTCAGGATTTTTTTATTTTGCAAGCGCTCTACTTGATTAAACGAATATCTAATACTTTTATCTATCTAGCCTTTCGTAAGACATTTTTTTATTAAACATTATTGTGATCTCACCATTATACGGCAATGATCCAATAAGATTATTCTCACTGATTTCAACGTTTTTTACAACTGATGATTTTCCCATAGGCCCAAAGGCCGCGTTATTTATTACAATGTAGAGATTATTCGCATTTCCGGCCCTCATGGATCCAAAATGCCACTGATCAGAAATCTTTAAGGGTGTTTGTGAATCCATAATAACCTCGTATGACCCATTTGACTGTTCAGACTCTAGTTTTATCCAAGAAGGGCCAACAGAAAAGAGATGAAATTCGGGTAATTGATATGAGTAAGAAGGTATAGACAGTGAAAGTATGCTTTTTTCGTACTTATTTAAAGTTCCATCTTCAAGAGTCTTAGCATAATCAAGCGGCTGATCTGAGGTATAACCACTAACAGTGAATTGCGGTAGCTTCATCTCAATAACTGCATTCAAATTTGATACAGTACTCACCTCTGGATATTCAACACCGTTAGAATAAAAGCCCATTTGATCACTGTCGATATCTACTATTCTTCCATCTCTTGGGTTTGAAAAGCTACTTTTAGCAATCTGATCAGAGTACAAAGCCATAATATCATCATTTACAATTACTCCAGAATTTTCTTCAGAAAAACCAAAATTATCAAAATTTGATATAGGGCTATTCTCAACAATGGGCGATTGTTCAATGGCGACTAGATCTATTCTTTGAATATTCTCAAAAATTTTCCATCCACCATAGCTTAGGCTCAATAATAGAAGAGCTAAAACAATTACAGGCCCAACTGAATGAAACACCCTAGTTGTATTAATGCCTTGAACTGCGGCTATCCCAACAGCTCCAGGCTCCCACTTGTCGTTTACAGACGAAATCTGGCCACTTTTTGTTCTTTTTTTATTTCCTTTAAGTTTTGTTGCTGGCTGAAAATTGGTAACATCTGTACCCTTAAAATTAGCTTCTCTACAAAAAGCCTCAAAAGTTGGGTCTGGATCAAGATTTAAATACCGTGCATAACTCCTCACATAACCTGCCACAAAACCTGTGTTTGGAAACGCGTTTATATCACATTCTTCGATAGCAGATATATATGCTGCTCTGATTTTTAAATCCCGCTCAACATCTAAAAGGGACTTCCCCAATGTGGCTCGTTCACCTCGTAAAGCATCGCCTAAGCTCACTTCATACGAGTCAAACCCCTTAAGAATTAAATTAGCATCACCGTCAGCCATTCATTCTATCTCTTAACCAAATTAACCAAACTAGTTTAAACCCCAAAATAATACTTGCCATCTTTGTCGAGGCCATTTCTGCTCCATAATTAAATACTACGAAATAAGCAATAAAGTCAATGAAATCAATCAAGTCACAAAATATAAATTATGCCTTCAGACTTAAACACAGCAATATTTTTTTAAAAATTGGTTCAAATTTCTTTGGGGGACTTTCCTGATGAAAAAAGTAACTTTGCAAATCAGCCTCATTTACCTCTAAAAATTTTTCAAATTGTTCAAGTAAACTATCATCT